>JBMTZC010000022.1:0-21693 GCA_049455215.1 Prochlorotrichaceae cyanobacterium | reverse complement strand
TACCCTGACCTTTCCTCATTACTCAGGTAAAATCTAGGAGCAATGTTGAAACCGAGGTCAATCCTATGGCAATTCGTCAACGACGCTATCCCAAGGAAGAGTTAGCGGAGCGAGGGCAAAAACTCTACGAATCGGGTATTCGGCAGCAAGTCGAAGCAGGGAATGAAGGTAAGATCGTAGCGATCGACATTGAAACAGGGAATTTTGAGGTTGCAGAGACCGTTATGGCTGCAACGAATCGACTCTTTGAACGTCATCCTGAAGCCCAGCCTTGGGGTATTCGGATTGGACATCGTGCGGTTTATCATTTTGGGGCGCGGAGCCTGAAAAAGAATCAATGATTTACGGAGTAGTGAATCTGCGTCGAGAGGCAACCCTTCCCCTGGTAGTGGGAAACTCATCTGGACAGAGAGAAGTCGTCGATACTGTAATTGATACTGGGTTCGATGGCTTTTTGTCTCTACCCTCTGAAGTTATCACTCTGTTGTGATAATTGTCTTAACCTCTTCAGTACGTTTTTGCTGCACTAACTTGAATTGAAAGCGATCGTTTTTGTAGCTTAAAGCAGTAAAAAATTCTAAAATCAATATTGATAAGATGGCAGTTTGAAGCTATTTTTATCTCGTCTGCTTATAATAGTTCTCACGACTCAATTCCTGCTCATGTCCAAAAGCCCCCTACGCTATCCTGGTGGGAAGCAAAAAGCAATCTCTCAGATTGCTAATTATTTACCCGAAAAATTCCAAGAATTTCGAGAACCTTTTGTTGGGGGTGCTTCTGTTCTATTTTACATCTTGAAAAAACAGACTAAGTTGCCCTGTTGGATTAATGATATAAACCAAGAACTATATTACTTTTGGTTACAGGTCAAAACTAATTTACCAGAATTAGTTGAGCAAGTATGGCAAGTCAAGCGAGAAGCAAAAGATGGCCGTGCTTTATTTGAGAATCTTGCTTCAGCAGACACTAGCAGAATGAGTCCTATTGAGCGAGCAGTCAGGTTTTTTGTACTGAATAGAATCACTTTTTCAGGTACGATCGAGAGCGGCGGATATTCCAATGCTTCTTTTGAAGCTAGATTTACAGAGTCTTCAATTCAACGACTTTCAGATTTGAATGGATGCCTTAACAATACTCGTATAACTAACTCTGATTACAGTATTCTCCTACAAGAACCGGGAGAAGATGTTTTTATTTTTTTAGACCCTCCTTATCTCAGTAAAACTCGTTCTAAACTTTATGGGCGAAAAGGAGATTTACATACTTGCTTTGATCATCAACGTTTTGCTGAGTTAATGACAGAATGTCATCATAAGTGGTTGATTACTTACGATGACTGCCCAGAGGTTCGACAAAACTTTGCTTTTGCTTATATTTATGAATGGGAGTTACAGTATGGCATGAATAACTATATGCAGGGAAAAGCAGAAAAAGGAAAAGAATTATTTATCAGTAACTATCCTGTTGAACTTTCAAAGTAGTAGTGCTTCATCAGTAAGGATAAAGTTATCCCAGATAAGGCTATGGTACCTGATTCTCAGGAGTACAGCGATCGTCCAAAAGCCTGGATAAACTCTTGGAGAATTTGGCGGTGTGGTTCTCCCAGGAGCTTAAATTGTTGCAGGGCGGGGGAAAATGCCTGTCCCGCTGCAATTTCTTCTAGAGAAACTAACTTTAAGTCTGCTCCTTCTCCTAATACTAAACGATCGATTTCTACCGTCAGTTCTCCATAAAAAATATGACGAATCACCTGATCGTCAGTGTAGGTCTTAAAGAAGTCTAGATGGGGAGGACGATAGCTAATTTCTTCTTCTAGTTCTCGTAAAACACCCACTTCAGGCGTTTCTCCCGCTTCAATATGTCCGCCAAAAAAGCCCCAGCGATCGGGATAGACAATGCCCAGAATGTTATCTCGCAGTTGCATTAAATAGCGATCGTTTTGGTGAAGAATGGCAACAGCAACTCGATGAGGGGGTGTAGGAGAAGGGGACATGGGATTTTTTTGGGGTTTAGGGTGAAGTTTTAAGGTGAAGTTTAGGTGTAGCAACTTAAGGTTGGAACCAGGCATTAATCCAGGTGGCGATCGTTTCCTGGTAGTGTTTCTGAAACATTGCCGGACTAAATTGGGTTGCCCAGTCATGAATTTGTTCGGGAATAAAGGGGGATGGAGTCAACGCCTCAAAGGTCTGTACTGCTTGCCCTAAGCTCTCGACCGTTTGTTCCCTAAACCATAACCCCGTGGGACGATCGGGATAGTGATGTAAGTCCCGCACCGTTTCCGCAGCCCCTCCCCGACCATAGGCGATGACTGGCGTACCACAGGCTTGAGCTTCCACTAAGGTAATGCCGAAATCTTCACAGGCAGCATAGATCAGGGCTTTGGCTTTGCTCATGTAGTCTTCAACGACGGCATCGGGTTGCGGGCCCAAAACCGTAATGTGGGACTGCGCTAAGGATTCCACAAGGGGCAACTCCGGCCCACTGCCAATCACCACAAGGGGCAGTTTGAGTTGATTAAAGGTTTCTACAATCAAGGGGATTTTCTTATAGGGCACACAGCGAGCAACGGTTAAATAAAAGTCTTCTTTTTGGGTTTGTAGGGGAAACCGATCGATATTGACGGGGGGGTAAACTACAGCGGCGGGACGGCGGTAGCATTTCTCAATGCGTCGAGCGGTATGGCGAGAATTGGCAATAAAATGATCCACACGATTGGCAGAAATGACATCCCATTGTCTAAGGGTATGTAATAAAAACCGAGTTCCCCAACCGATCGCACCTTTGCCCCAACGGCTCGCCTGCAGATAATCAAAGGTCAGATCCCAGACATAACGCATGGGGGTATGGCAATAGCAAATATGGAGTTGATGGGGAGCCACTAAAACCCCTTTCGCAACGGCATGGGAAGAGGACAAAATGACATCATAATCCCGTAAATCTAACTGCTCGATCGCTAAGGGTAAAAAGGGTAAATAATTTTGTACGCCTTTATGGGCTTTGGGAAAATGTTGGAGAAAAGTCGTCCCAATCTTGCGCTGATAGAGGTAACTTTCGGGGTTGCAAGATTCAAAATCAATCAAAGCATATAAGTCTGCATCGATCGTTTTTAAGATATCCTTCACCACCAACTCCGATCCGCCGGTGGCCAAGGGGGTGAGCCATTCATGTACTAAGGCATATTTCAAGGAGCCAAATGGACTGGCAGTAAAGGTCATAGTTTCGCGTTCTTCCTCATTTGCCACCTCATTTCCCAGTCAAATAACGACCTGTACTCAACTGCTGATTCAAGCCCACCTTATCCCCCTGCTCATAGCCAGCGTTGTAAGCGGCTTGATTAGAATAGGTGGAAACGCTCGTGCTCCAGGTTCCCCCTACCGTCTTGATGGTAAAGTCCCTGGCTTTGGCCACGGCATTGCCCAGAAAGATTAACCCTTCCTCTACCTCTGGATGCTGCTGGGGATCGTTCTCCGCTTTAATGCGCTGGAGAATCCGACTGGCTAGTCCTAACTTGAAGGCATTTTTAGCCGATCGTCCCCGACAGTCACGGGCCAGCCGCTCGACGCACTGCACCAGATAGTCAAATTGAGAAGCCACCACTGTAATTTGGTAGGGTACGCCCGTGACCCTTAACTGAGTTTTTTGCCCCAACCGATAGGTATAGACATAGGCCCCCACCCCCATGGCCACGGCCTGCCCGAGAATCTTTTTCCACCCCGGCAGGCTTCCCCCTTCACAGAGCACCTGGAGTTGATACTCTGCTTCTGAAGACTCCCCAACGCTGTCCGCTTCAATGCCATATTTCAAGCAGAGCCGATTAAGCAGCAGCATGGCATTGAGGGCTTCGTTTTCGGTGCCCCGCTCCGCCATCGTTTTCAGGGCAGCTAGTTTCTCTTGAATGCGATCGTTAATCATGGGCCATGCTCGGGAGAGGTTCCAGTGGTAGAGCGCGTGGGGGAAAAAATCTTTAACTCAGGCTCTAATTCTCCCACAAGACCCTGAGCAAACCGAACTGCCAGAGCCGGAACCAGGGCAAAGGGGCTGGTAAATCCAGAAAAGAGGAAAAGATTTTCCCAGGGGGTTAGGGCACCGATCAGCGGCAAGCCATCGGCACTAAAGCTGACCCGGCAATGTCGCCAAGTGCCCGGTAGGGTTGCCAAATCCGGTAGAACTTTAGCGATCGCGTCCCGCATCAGGGCTTCACTGGCGGCCCGATCCACCGCCGGATCCTGGGGTCTGCAAAACCGACTAATTTGCCCCAAACAACAACGTCCATCCTGAAATTGCACACCACCGGGTTCTAAGGCGGGGGGCAGGTTGAGGGGTTTTCCCTGTTGCCAAATCTCCGCAAAGGCTGGATCCGTGAGGGTGGCTTCTAAACGCAGTCGGGATTGATTGGCCGGTAAGACTACGCCGTTTAAACGCAGATCCGTAGCCTCGGTTTCAATGAGTTCCGCTTGATTAAAGTACAGCGGTATGGATACCCCCAACTGATTTAATAGCGATCGTCCTCCGGCCCCTGCCGAGAGGATCACCCGATCGCTCAGGATCGGGTTCCCTGCAGTTGCAATGCCGCTGATCCGTTGCTGGGCAGTGGTTTTCCACCCCGTCACCTGCGTCTGGACAATAGTTCCCCCTAAAGCAATAAAGCCCTGGCGATAGGCCCGCACCAAGGCAAAGGGATTAACGTGCCCGTGGGGAAAACGCAAGGCAGCCTGAAACGGCGAGGGGTTGAGCAAGGGTTCAATGTCCTGGGCTTCTTGAGGAGTCAGGAGGTCGGGGACCGGCGTAAAACGTTGATACTCCTGGCACACCGCCGCCAAATCTTGCTCTGCTTCGATGGGGATAAGGAGGTGAGTGTCCCGGTACTCAATGTCCAGGGCTAATTCCTGAGCTAGGGCCGTATACCGATCGCGGGACTCCTGGCACAGTTGTTGCAGCCAGGGCGTTGTCCCAGACCAATAGGCCACCCCGCCATAGCTCCAGCGCGTTGCCCCTTGAATGGGGTCATGCTGCTCCAGCAAAACAACGGATTGTTGCCGTTTCGCTAGTTCATAGGCCAGGCTGACCCCTGTGAGCCCCCCGCCAACGATCGCCCAATCTGAACCCACACCGTACTTCCTTTCTGCAGCAAACTGGCATATCCTTGTCAGGGATATAAACTTCCGGGCACGCTCGATGACTTGTGACGGACGGCCAAGCCGCTGGTCACAATTTCTACCACTGGGTAGAGAGCGGAACCCAAGTGTTTAATTTTTTGACGTGCCCTTCCGTCAGATCAGTAGAGTAGAATACAACCTGAAGTACTCTACCGTCTTGAATCTTATTCCGACCTTAAAGGGAAGTGCCTTGTCAGGATAGAGGAAGTGGAAGATGTAATCAAGTGCTTGGGATCCGTTGAGATGACTCGGATCTGCGTCTTATTCGCTCTTATTCACGGCTTATTTCTCTATGTTGACCTTACTACAGGATTGGAAACTCATTATTCAACGCTGGTGGTCTGAGTTTACATTGCAGACTAAGTTGATGGCAGCCGCAACCCTCGTGGTCTCCCTAATTATGAGTGGGCTAACCTTTTGGGCGGTGAATAGTATTCAGCAGGATGCGCGATTTAATGATACTCGTTTTGGTCGAGATTTAGGGTTACTCTTAGAAGCGAATGTTGCCCCTCTGTTAGCGGAGGGAAATCCCCAGGAAGTTTCAGAATTTTCCTATCGGTTTTACCGCAGTACCTCCAGTATTCGCTATATGCTCTATGCGGATCCAGAAGGGCAAATCTTTTTAACCATTCCCTTTTCGGATTTTGAAGAGGAGACAGAATTTAGTATCGATCGTCGCATTCAGTTACCGGAAGGCTATATTCAAAACCCCGATTTACCCTTAGTCAGACAACACCAAACTCCTGATGGTGAAGTGACGGATGTTTTCATTCCCCTAATCCATAAAGGGGTTCATTTAGGGGTTTTAGCGATCGGCATTAATCGCAGTCCCATTGCTGTAACGTCCTCGAACTTAACCCGAGATGTCACGATCGCAGTGTTTATTTCGATTTGGGTGATGGTCATTTTAGGGGCAGTGTTTAATGCCTTGACCATTACGAGACCCATTACGGAATTGCTGCTAGGGGTCAAGAATATTACCAGTGGCAATTTTAAGCAGCGGGTTGATTTACCCTTTGGGGGGGAATTAGGAGAACTGATCTATAGCTTCAATGAAATGGCGGAACGGTTGGAACGCTATGAAGCCCAAAATATCGAAGAATTGACCGCAGAGAAAGCCAAATTAGAAACCCTCGTCTCCACGATCGCCGATGGGGCTATTTTGCTAGATAACCAAATGCAAATTATTTTAGCTAACTCCACGGCACGGCGAATTTTTAACTGGGAAGAAAGCGATATTCTTGGGCATAGTATTCTCAACTGTTTACCCTTAACGGTGTGTAACGAACTCAGTAGTCCCTTAGCCAGTATTGTCGAAGAGGAACATCATCGAGAGCATCAAGCCCCTCGAGCAACGGCGGACAGTGAATCATCCGGAGAAGAAGAAGCGGATCTCTACCGTTTACCCCTAGAGGGAAGTGAATTTAGAATTACGTTATTGGAGCCAACGAAGCGGACGATTCGGATTATGCTCACCACGGTCTTTGATCAGTATCGAGAGCATGTGAAGGGGGTTGCCATTACGGTGCAAGATATTACCCGAGAGGCAGAATTAAATGAAGCGAAAGGGCAATTTATTAGTAACGTTTCCCATGAACTGCGTACCCCCCTCTTTAATATCAAATCCTTCATTGAAACCCTGCATGAGTTTGGTGACGAATTAAATGAAGAAGAGCGTCGGGAGTTTTTATTAACGGCCAATAGTGAAACCGATCGCTTAACTCGGTTAGTCAATGATGTTTTAGATTTATCCCGTTTAGAATCCCATCGTTCCTATCCCTTAAAACCCGTTGACATTGCTCAAGCGATCGAGCAAACCCTGAGAACCTATCAACTCAATGCTCGGGATAAAGGCATTGAACTCTGTCATTATTTAGATGCGGATTTACCGGCTGTGCTGGGGCATTATGACTTACTGCTGCAAGTTTTTGCCAATCTGGTCGGCAATGCCCTCAAGTTCACAAAATCCGGGGGAGTAGTGGTCATTCGTGCCTATCAACTCCTGCAGGATCACGCCACCCGTTTGGGCAAAGTTCGCATCGAAATTTCCGATACCGGCATTGGGATTGATCCTCAGGATCAAGAAGCTATTTTCGATCGCTTCTTCCGGGTTGAAAATCGCGTCCACACCTTAGAAGGAACCGGGTTAGGGTTAGCCATTGTGCGCAATATTGTGGACAAACATCGCAGTAAGGTCAACCTCGTCAGTGAGGTGGGGGTGGGTACGACTTTTTGGATTGATTTAGAAGCCTGTGAGTCCAGTGAAATTTAGGGCGATCAATAGCTGGTCACTGAAAAACCTCATAGAAGAGTGCGCCGCACTTTTTCGTCTTGAGTTGGTCGCCTAAAAAATATCTTTATTTTTAGCCTTAACCCGATCGTATAACTCTTCCATAACATCGAGAAAAGACTGGTTTTTAGACCAGAAGGGGGGGTAATCGCCCTGCTTTTTGATGGCTAAGGCAGAAACGCCACAACTAGAGGGTGGAGAGACTTCCGGGAGGGGAGCCTGTCCTTGCCAAAACGATCGCCAGGCCAAATCTGGATTGAGGGGTTGGGGCTGGGGCCGGGTATAGTAGGAATCGAGGGGAACGGGCTTTAAGGTGTCAGATTTTAACTCCGCCACTAAGGCACTGCCGAGGGTTGTAGCGCTTAATTGATCGAGGAGGTCTTGGCGGGGCAGACCTCGCATTTCAAACAAAAGGAAGGGATCTTGATCGATACGCTGCGCTAAAAGGTAAATCACACCGGCAATATGCTTGCAGGGATCGCCCCAATCGGGACAGCTACAGGAGGCATGAAGTTCTTGGTAACGGCTGGGCAAAAGTTGATGGGGGCCCGCCTCAAAACAGGTTTCAATTTGACCGGGCAGTTCTTTCATGAGTAATTGAGCCAACAGATTCGCTTTCTGAGCGATCGTCTGGACAATCTGGGGCCAGTCATCGGAGCCAATCACGGGCAATTCCAGAGAAACCCGATACACTGGCTCTTTCGTCACGCCAAAATAAGGATCCGCCTTCCCTCTCACCTGAGCATGAACAACGCCCGTGGAATCGATCGAGAGTTTCTGCACCCGACCATTGGAGAGATAGGCTTTACCTCGGTTGAGTCGTTCCCGTTGCCCAGAATTCTCCACAACCTCAATAAATTGCTGTCCCCACCACGTCTTACTAATGGGCTGCGATCGTGCCATGGGCGTTCTGTCCTCTTCCGGCTGTGTTGAGCTATGCAGAGAAGGAATTGCCACAGCCACAGGTTTGGCTGGCATTGGGATTGGTAAAGTTAAAGCCGCCTCCAATTAAGGCCGTGCTATAGTCCAGCAGCATTCCGTAAATATAGAGCAAGCTTTTTTTGTCGCAGACCACCTGGAACCCTTCGTAATCATAGACTTCATCAATCTCAGTGATGCCGCTGGAATCCGTAAAATCCATCAGGTAA
Source organism: Prochlorotrichaceae cyanobacterium (assembly GCA_049455215.1). GTDB lineage: Bacteria > Cyanobacteriota > Cyanobacteriia > Prochlorotrichales > Prochlorotrichaceae > JBEAPM01. The sequence continues at coordinate 13,099 of JBMTZC010000022.1, read as the reverse complement.
GACATCCCAGAACATCCGCCCTGACGCACTCCCACCCGGAGTACTAAATCCTGACCTTGCTGTTCCCGCAGTGCTTTAAGCTGTTTGAGCGCTGCATCAGAAATCTGGATCCCTTTCTGTACTGTAGATGTTGCGTTTGACATAATATTCCTAGACAAAGACCAGCTTAATTTTAAGACTACATTTACGCCATTATAGCGTTCTCAGTTCAGGACTCCGGTGGGCCTTTCTCAATCCCCTGACAAAATTGGGGCAGATCCTGACTTAAAACCCAGAGGGCTACAGGAAAGATTAATAAATTGGGACAATCGGACTCCGCTGCCAAGTAGCGCACCAGATGAATCGCACTGAGGTAGGCTGCTTCCGGCAAATCGGGATGTTGGTGGCGAAATTCCCGACAAATGCTAGAGCGGTAGCGCTTGGCAAATCGGCGCAACCAGTCGGTGCTGCCATCCGGCTCTAAACGGGCCTGCAGCGCGAGGGTAATGGCGGCATCCTCTAGGTCTCCTTCACAATCTTCTACGGTATCAATTGCCTTGAGGACATCAGGGTAATCCGCTAGGGCTTGCCGCCATTGCATCCACACCGAGGGATCTTGATAATCTATAGGGTTTAGCATTCTTCCAACTCTGTTGAGGGGAACATTCTGCAGTTATGATATATCCCAGTTCTACCCCTGGGTGCTTCATAGGGATCGAACGGCTACCAGCTTAAACGGAAAGGTGCATCCTATGTTTCCGATCTTCCCTTTACGGCATTGTGCAGATGCGTTGAAGACAGATCAGTTCAGCTTATTCTCTACGGCGTTGCCCCCTCGGAGACACACCGTTGCGGCATCAATGCCTAGCAATCGAGAGTGCTTAAAGGTGGAGTCTCCTTGTGAATGAGTTTCAAGATGCCTTTATCTCCTATGGACGGGCAGACAGTAAGCTATTTGCAAAAACCCTGAACGATCGCTTGACGACGTTAGGCTATACCATCTGGTTTGACTTTGATGATATTCCCTTGGGAGTGGATTATCAAAAGCAAATTGATGATGCGATTGCTAAGTCTGACAATATGATTTTTGTAATTGCCCCTCATTCCATTAACTCTCCCTACTGTAAATTAGAGCTGGATTTAGCGACCCACTACCGCAAAAGAATTATCCCGATCCTCCACGTTGAACAGATTGATCAAGCAACCTGGGAACGTCGGAATCCCGGCAAACCCGAAGCGGACTGGCAAGCGTATAAAGCAGCGGGAAAACACTCCAGTTTTGTCAATATGCATACTGAAGTCTCCCGGATTAACTGGATTTATATGCGGGAAGATGTCGATGACTTTGAGAGCGGCTTAGCGGGTTTAGTCTCCGTCTTAAATCGCCAGAGAGCCTATGTCAATGAGCATACTCTCATCCTCGATCGGGCCCTACTCTGGCAAACCCATGCGAAACAAAGTGCTTATTTATTAACGGGTGAAGAACTCCAAGACGCGGAGCAATGGCTCAAAAAGAAGTTCTCTACGGATCAACCCCCCTGCCGGCCCACGGCCCTGCACTGTGAGTTCATTAGTGAAAGCTTAAAATATGCCCAAGGGGGATTAACGGATGTTTTTATCTGTTATACCGATCACGATCGTTCCTTTGCAGAGTTGTTGCGTAATAGTTTAATTAAGCGGGGAATTACCGTTTGGCTTAAGGATCAAGATTTAGTCTTTGGAGAAGACGAAACGATCGCCACTAAAAAGGGGGTTGAAGAAGCCTGTAATTTTGTCTATCTCGTTTCCGAAAATTCCTTGGAGTGTCGATTCTGTCTAGAGTTCTTAAAGTATGCCAATGGACTCAATAAACGCATTATTCCTATTAAAATTACGGAATCTGTTCTCGCCTTACCGGATATTTTAAAACATCTCAATACCATTAACTTAGCGGACAACTTAAGCGACCAAGATTATAGTCAAGACGAGGCGGATCTCATTAAAATCCTAGCGCTAGAAGAGGATTACCATGCTCGTCAACGCGACCTATTGGTTCGGGCCCTCAAATGGGATCGGCAAAATCATAATCGCAGTATCTTATTGCGGGGAAATCACCTTCAAAAAATACAGGTTTGGCTCAATATTGCCCTACGCCATTCCCAGTACCCCCCGAGTTCCGTACAAATTGATTTTGTTAAGGCCAGTTTGGCGGAGCCTGAACCCGAATATTTAGATATTTTCTTATATTGTACGGCAACAGATTCTGATTTAGGACGACGGATCAACCATGAACTGCAACTACAGGGAAAGTTGATTTATTTCAATATTGAAATGCTCGATTCGAGTGATGTCAGCGTTGGATCTTTTGACCTAGAAGTAGAGCTGTCTAAGCAAATTCAAGGCAGTAGTAATTGTGTTTTTGTCCTCTCCCCTACCGCATTGATTGATCCGATTTACTGCATTGCCTTAGATCAAGCGACGGATCTCAATAAACGGATCCTTTTTGTGGAGTATCGTCCCGTTGAAGCCAATGACTTGCCCCGCAACATTGCCGCTACTTTTATTCCCTTCAGCGATGATTTTTGGGCAGGATTTAACCACATTATGCGCATCCTGGAGGTAGATCGGGAATACGTCCAAGAACATACGCGCTGGTTGCAGCGATCGTTACGGTGGGCAGAAAGCGATCGAAGTGAAGATTTTCTGCTGCGGGGAAATGAGTTCGTTTTAGCTACGGACTGGTTGAATAGTGCATTAGCGGATCCAAAAATCCCGGAGGTTAACCCACTCCAGAAAGAACTAGTTCAAGCAAGTCTTGAGGCTAAAATTGCAGCGGAAGAAATCGAGAAAAATCGACAAAATCGGCTTTTACAACTGCAGGCGGATCGGGCAAAGGAAGCCGAGGCCCGCTTGGTGGCTGAACAGAAAATTGCCTCTCGCCAAAAGCTTTTTTTAATTGCCGTGAGTACGGGTTTAGCCCTATCCATTGCTTTGACGTTCTTAGCCCTGTGGAGTTATTGGCGATCGGTGGTTAAGGCGAATTTAGCAGAGAAGCGGGAAGTGGAAGTGCTGATGGAACTCTCCAATAGCCAGTTTGCCACCCATCAAACCTTAGAATCCCTGATTACGGCCATTCAAGCCAGTCGCAAATTAGAAGAACTCAGCGCTCGGTTTCCTCAAGCCAGCAACTTGAAGCCTGACGTTCTCGAAGTGTTGCAGCAGGCCGTCTACCGGGTCAAAGAACTGAACCGCTTAACGGGGCACCAGGGCCGGGTCTATAGTGTTGCTGTCAGTCCGGATGGCCGCTGGATTGTCTCTGGGGGAGACGATAAAATTCTCCGACTCTGGACCCACGAAGGATTTTTTGTGAAAGGGTTTTCCGGACACCAGGGTCGCATTTTAGACCTCGCCTTTTCACCAGATGGTAGAGCGATCGCCTCCTCCGGGACTGAAGGCATAGTAAGAATTTTGCGCAAGTCTGGCCGGATTAAAAACACCCTAGCGGTCAACGCAGAAGTTTTTTCCCTCGCCTTTAATCCCCAGTTTACTGCAAAGAATCCCGCCACTACGAATACGGGCACGAGTGAAGTCTACCTGGTCACGGCGGATCGGAATGGGGTTCTTAAACTCTGGTCAGAAGACGGTGAATTACTGAGGGAGATTCAAGCCCATAACCAACCGATTCTCAAAATTGTCTTCGCCCATCAGAGTCAAACCCTCTGGTCTGCTAGTACCGATGGCACCGTGAAGCACTGGAATCTGGAAGACGGGACACTCATTCGCACGTTGAAACACGATCGCCTTGTCCATAGTTTAGCCCTGAGTTCAGACGATCAATTCATTGCCACGGGAAGTGGCAACGGTATTTTAAGTTTGTGGGAAGCGACAACGGGTCAACGTCGCTTTAGCGAAGAAGCTCACCAGTCTGTGATTGCAGACGTAAAATTTGCGCAACAGGGTCGTTTTTTAATCTCCGCCAGTTGGGACAATACCATGAAGATTTGGCAGTTAGACGGTACCCTCATCAACCAGATTGAGGATCATGGAGCCCCCGTTCAGTCCCTCGCCATTGATCCCAGTAATGCTCAAGTGATCCTTTCCGGCAGTTGGGATGGCACCGTGCGGCTCTGGTCAGGGGACTTCAACAAGCTGATCGAGTTTAATAGTCGCAATCAAGTGGTGCGAGACTTAAAATTTAGTGCCGATCAATCCACCCTCTGGGTCGTGGGCTCAAATCGCCAGTTAGAGCAATGGGATTGGCAGTCTATCAGCTCGAAAAGTATTTTATCCAGTCACAACAATGATATTGCCAGAGTGGCCATCCATCCCCAAGAAACCTGGCTTGCAACGGGCAGTTGGGATGGCCGAATTAGTTTATGGACAAAGACTGGAGAATTTGTGCGGTCTTTAGAGGGGCATCGCGATCGGATTACGGATTTAGACTTTACAGCGGATGGACAATTTCTACTCTCCAGTAGCAGCGATGGCACCTTAAGGCGATGGGATCTGACTCAAGCCCCCGACACCATTTCCACGGACACCCTTGCTCGCAGTCCAGATGAAATGAATGCCTTTGACTTCAGCGCAGACGGGCAGTGGTTAGTCACCGGGAGTGCCAACGGATACTGGCAACTTTTGAACGGCAACGGCGAGGTGGTCTCGACGACCCAAGGTCATAATGCCCCCATTACGGATGTGGCCTTCTTAACAGGTAGCGATTACATCATCACCGCTAGCTTAGATCGCACCATTAAAGTGTGGGATCACAACGGCAAGTTAATCCAAACCTTAACCGGACATCTCAAGGGCATCCCCAAACTGGCTGTTCATCCCCAAGGCAACATTTTTGCCTCCATTGGCATCGATCGCACCGTGCGACTCTGGCAACTTGAGGAGGATAAAGTCTCCCCGCTGATCACAATTCGCGGCTATCGAGAAGGCGTTTTAGGCGTTGCCTTTAGCCCCGATGGTCAGTTCCTCGCGACGGGAGATGCCGGGGCCCAGGTCTTGGTTTGGAAGTGGCAATCCCTCCTCAATCCAGAACAACTGCTCCAACAAGGCTGTAGTTGGCTGGAGGACTATCTCAACCCCAATCGCACCACCTTGGAGGGGATTGATCCCCAGCAGTTATGCCCAGAACCAGACTCCTCCGGTTAGGGAAATGCCCTTAACTCAGTTCATGACCGAGGATTTTATAAACTTCACGGGTCTTAAATAAGGCGACTAAGTCCCCATTCACTTTTCCCCGGTGGGCTTCTTCTTCCAAAATCTGTAAGGCCTTGGGTAACGGCACTCGGTTTTTATAGGGACGATCGCTGGCGGTGAGTGCGTCATAAATATCCGCCACCGTGAGAATTTGCGACTGAATGGGAATAGAATCTTGCTTAATCGCTAAGGGATAGCCGGTGCCGTCTAATTTTTCGTGGTGGGCATAGGCAATACGGGGCACATTTTGTAAATGTCGAGTCCAGGGAATATTTTGCAGGAATTGATAGGTATAGCTGACATGGGATTCAATGGCGTTGCGCTCATCCTGGGTTAAATTACCCCGAGGCACTAATAATTGGGCCAGTTCCTCCGCAGACAAGAGAGGATGTTCTTCCCCTTGCTCATCTCGATAGTATTGCTGGGTCAGTCGGGTCAGTTTCTCGATGGGATTATTTTCCCCCTCCTCGAGCCTTTGGGTCAGGACGTGGGGTTCATTCATGTTGAGCACCAGAGTCCAGTAGTTTTGTAAGTCTTCCAAGTGTTGCGATAGCTGCTGATCCAGGGGATCGGCCTGGCCACAGAGGGGACAGGTGTCAGTGTGGTGAACGTCCCCCAAGGGGGGCTGAAAATGATGTAAAACCCGTTCCAACTTGAGATTGGCGCGTTCGAGTTCAATGTTCCGACGAGCTAGGGAAAAGCGAGTTTGGAGGATCGCTAATTGCTCCGGGTGCAATTTTTTTTGTTTATTTAAAACCCGCTCCGGCACTCCAACCTTGCCAAAGTCGTGGAGGAGGGCAGCATAACGCATTTCCTGGATTTGACGATCGTCAAAATAAAGCCGACCCAATTGTCCGTGACCGAAGCTATTGACCTCTTCTCCTAACCGCACCGTTAATTCTGCTACCCGTTCCGAATGACCAAAGGTGCAGGGATCCCGTGATTCAATGACCTGTACCGAAGCTCGAACAAAGCCTTCAAAGAGATGCTCAATACTCTCCTGAAGGAAATTCCGCTCAATGGAAATGGCCGCCTGGCTAGCCAAAGATCGCACAATATTTTCTTCCGCTTCCGAATAGGGTTGGGTGTTTTCCAGGGTATTTTCCACCGTCAACTTGACTTGGGCATTGATCCGCCGATTCAAAAGTTGAACCACCCCAATCACCTCCCCTTCCCGATTTTGCATGGGTAGGACTAACACCGATCGGGTACGATAGGCAAATTCTTGATCAAAGGAACGATCGAGGGTGTAGGGAATGTCGTCACCGCACAAATCGTAGGCATCGGGAATATTTAAACTTTCCCCCGTCAGGGCAACATAGCCCGCCAAACTGCGGGGAGAGAGGGGCACCGCAAACTCATTAAAGGGCTTTTGAGGCAAGGAGGCGTTTTGAATGACCTTGAAAATGAGCTTGGGGACATCATCACTGTTATCTAACAAATACACACTGCCGGCATCGCTGCAGGTAATCTCTCGGCATTTCAGTAAAATGAGCGACAACAACTCATCTAAATTTTTCGTTCCGGACAGGGCCGTCCCGATCGCCAGTAACTCCTGCACCAAGTGGGAAGAAAAACTAGGAGAACCATTAGCGGTTGTCTCCGCGCTTCCGTTCTGGTGGGTAGAGAAGGGTGGTAAGGGGGCAGTAACAAAGCTCGATAAGCTCAGGTCAAGATGAGTGGTCACAGAGATGTCCTGTCGAGAAGGGTAGAAGCAAATTTAAGGCAACCGATCTGGTTTTACTCTAAACAATCTAAATTCAATTTGGCTACCCCTCTGTGTAGATAGACCGCAACTTTTCTCGGAACGGTTACCCGTTAGCCATGCAATGTCTATAACTATACTGCGCTATTTTCAGCCCCTAGCGGTAAAGCTTTTAAAACAAAGACGGGCGCGACTCATGTCGATACCGTAAGGGCTCTGGTCTGAATTGATGGATAACGCTAGGGGGTTAGGGTATCGATGATCTGAGCCAGATCAAAATCCTTCCGGGTTAAGCCTCCTTGATCGTGGGTGCTCAGCCGGATTGTTACGCGATTATAGGAAATTTCTAGATCGGGATGGTGTCCCGCCTGTTCCGCCGGTGCCACGATCGCGTTAACAAATTCGATCGCTTCGGGAAATCCCTTAAAGCGACGGGTTGAACAGATGCGATTGCCATCGAGTTGCCAACCGGGGAGTTGAGCCAATTTGCCTTCAATTTCAGGAGGGGATAATAACATAAGCGTTGAGAAAAGATTGTTCGCCTGCACCGCCACTATGAGGATAAACAGGCACGACTGCACCCCACTAGCTTAACAAACGATCCCTATCCTTGAGGGATGACCTGAAATGAAAGCCCAAGTCTAGGTGGTTTACCGCTATGGGTTGGCAAACGTGTTAATCTCTCCATTCCCGATGTACTGTCCAGGAGCCAGGGAAGGACTATAGGGAGGACTAACCACCAAGGGAGGAGCGAGGGGATCCTGAAAGCTGGAATCTAGACCATAGGGAGAGGGTACAATCCCACTCGGGTTACCAACAGTGGAAGGCAATCCATTGCCAGGAGTGTTCACGGTTCCAGCACCATAGGGCGCAAAGTTGTAAGGATTGACCGGGGCAAAATTACTCGCTGGGGGTTGAACCACTGCAGCCGGAACGCCGCTAGACGTATTGTAGGGATAGGGAGCCACGGTACTCGGGGAATTACTAGGGAGATTACCCGTTGGAGTCGTGGGCAGGCTAGTGACGGAAATACTTTGGGGTAAGCCTAGAGGCTGGGGAGCTCCAAACAAGGGCTGGGCTGGGGCTCCCGTTAGGGAAAGATTCAACGTACCATCCTCTCCACCCGTAACTTGGATGAGACTGGGGGCCGATTCCGCTCCTGTCGGGCTAAAAAAGTTGCGAAGTTGGGCAGAGCTGGTCAGCGGGTCTGGAGTACCGTTGAGGTTGGAAGATCCCCCACTTTCCGGGGGATTAAGGGAAGAACTGGGCAGGTTCGGCAGTGGTGCAATTGGGTCAATATTCTGATCACGATTTTGCTCAAGAGTCGTAGATTGAAACTCACTAATACGAATACGATTGCTGATGTTACGATCCAGTTCGTTCAACAAAACGTCTAAATTATCAATGTCACTGCCTAACGCCGACTGTTCTGTGGTCAGTTCCTGCTGTGCTCGATCGCTAACAATACCCTCTTGACCAGGGACTTCCGGCAATTCTGTTTCTGGATCAAGTACCCATTTACCCAGAAAGAGCAAGGTCAGGAGAGCCGCACTACAGGGGCCCCAGAACTGAGGACGCTGTAACATTTTGAAGAAAGACGATCGGGTTTCAGACATTGTAGATACTCCAACACGGCAATGGAACTGAAAAAATGACTCCCACTTTAGATACACCCATCATACCCATCAAAACTGATTATCAACTTAAGACGGTAGAATTTGGAGCGCTGCACTCTATCGTTAACATTTTTCGCTTTCGGTAGAAAGCCCTTCTGTAAATACGTCTTGATAAACCTGGGAGAGGTTCATCTCTAGATTGGTCGTGGACAAGGAAAAAGCTGTATCTAGCCCCTGATAAGCGACAAAACTCCAGCGATCGTTTTCAGTGCGGTGGTAATGCTCAATTAGGGGTTCAGTTTGGCTCACTAGGAGATAGTCTTGCAGACTGGGAATCCCACGGTAAAAACGAAATTTTTGGCCACGGTCATAAGCTTCTGTAGACGGGGACAGGACTTCAATTAAGAGGTAGGGGTTAAGCACTTCATCGTTGCGGTTTTCCGTGAGGATGGGATCGCCCTGAAATAGGCTTAAGTCTGGATAGAGTCCGCGATTGTGGGCTGGAATCCAGATCCGTAATTCACCGCCATAAACCTTGAAATGCGTGTCTTTGAGGGCAAGATGTAGCAAAACCATCAGATTACGGATAATACAAGCCTGAATCAGGCTGCCCCCAGTCATCAAAACTATTTCTCCATTATGGTATTCGTGACGTTCTTCAGCGGCTTCTTCTAGCTGGCGATATTCATCAAGGCTATAGGTTTTTGACGGCGCGAGGATAGCAGTCATGAGGGGGTTCCGATCGGGACAGTTCCTATTATAGAACTTGAATAATTGGCTTCCGCTTAAAGCACAAAAAATTAGCGGGAGAGTACGGCACTCTCCCGCCTTACGTTGTCCCAGATCCCCGGTTTCGGGGGAATTGTATTCAGCAGTTGAATTCCGTTGAATGAAAAACCGGGAATCTTAGCATGGGGTTGGCTTAGGCAACAACCGGAGCGATGAACTGGAAGCCAAAGATGGCATCGTTGTAGTCTCGATCGCCTCCACCCGGCTGATCTTCAAAGCCAAAGACACCAATGGTCTGGGTTTGACCATTGACAATAGAAGATTCATTGCGGATATAACGCAGGTGCTCAACACCATCGGGGTTAACTTCGCTAAAGCCAAAGTAAGCGACGGGACTCGTCAGATTAGACACTGGGCTATTATTGGGATTCACTGACGTGAGGAAGGTTCCAATCGCCCCTGCGATCGTGCCACCGGATCCACTGGAAATGAGGGTACCACCATTGGCAATGATGAAGGGGGCGTAGAGCTTACCACCTTCAATAACTACCCCTTGCTGCAAGCCACTGGAAGACTGCCCCTGGCGGTTAAAGCTCGTCACGGTCGTATTTTTGTTCAGATCACCATCAGATCCAGCCCGCAGGTTCAGGGTTTGTAAACTGCCGGCATTCAGGTGACTTTGCAGGGCAGCTCGTGCATAGGCAGATCTGTTATTGGCAGTCGGAGAAATATCTCCAATTCCATCTCCATCAGTGTCAATTGCACCAGTTGGGTCAGCAATTTCATAGAGTCCTACAATGTTGTCGAGACCGGCATCTGTACCCAGGTTCAACACATCGTTGAGCAGGTTAACGCGAATGACACTATCCACGGGGAAAGCCGTTGCATTGTAAACCAAAGAACCAGTGCTCCCCAGGGGGGTTTCAAAGGATTGCACAACGCTGCTGAGGGTATTTTCATCAGCAGTGACGATGAAGAAGCCTTTGATCAGGGTATCGACACCATTATTAGCGGTTCCCCCATCATCCTTGGCGCTAATACGGACTTGAGTCGTGCCAATACCACCGGGAATATCCGATCGCAAAGTAAAGCGGAGAGTACCATCAGGGCTAATGGTGGGAGCCTCAGTAAAGATGCTTAAATCACCTAGCAGATTATCTATGACAGTAGTACTGAATGTTAACTCCTGATTACCTGCTGGTTTAGCGGAATTTTCCGCACTGACCCGTTCATTTTGTGGACCGACCACGGGGTTGGGTTCATTGGCACCACCCTGAACAAAGTCACGAATGGTAACGCTGGCACCCGGTAGTAAGGCAAAGTTACGGGTATCACCTCCGGAGAAAGCGCGATTACCAACAACGGCACTATCTCGATAAAAGTCCGTTGGCTGTGCTGCCGATCCACCATTGAAGCCTGCTTCACCGGGAAGGACGTAAAACGGTGCATCATTGACCGGACGCACATTAATGACCACCTCCGTCTCACGGGAGTCTGCTGCTCCATCGTTTGCGACGATCGTAAAGCGATCGGGACGGGACTGGGTGTCATCCTTATCACCGAAGAAATCGGGATCAGGTTGATAGCGCAGGCTTTCTAGGAACTGAGAGATCTCAGCTTCAGTGGCAAATTCTACGACCTGATTTTCGGTCACTAGAACACCATTCAGGGTCAGATCCCCATTCGTCGTGAGGCTCACAAAACGAAGCGATCTCAGAGTCTCATTATCATTTTCTGGAACTTCTGTATCCTGATCGGAAAAAGCATCCTGCACGAGTTGGGCAAAGGTACGGCCGTTAGCGTTTCTGAGGACAACGGCTCCCGCATCTTCGTTGAGAACAAAGTCATCTAAAAGGGTTGCATCTAATTCTGGAGCGTTGTTCTCGTTATCGATAATAAAGACGGATTCAGAGCTAGGCTGACGGTTAATATCCAGGGCAGGTGTATAGCTACCATTGGACGTTGGGGCGATCGTCACCACAACAGATTCATCACCACTGGTATCGGCGATCGTATCGCCGATGGGAGTCAGGGGAATCACAATCTCATCCACTCCCGCAGGAATGACCACAATACTGTCTAAAGCTTGGTAGTCTTCATTGGGAGTTGCCGTACCACTAATATCTAGGTTGACAGTTAAGGATTGGGCAAGGCGATAGTCATTTCCATCAACAACTCCATCATTATTAAGGTCAGTAACCGTAGGATCATTACCGGCAACACCTCCCGATCGCCTAATACGGAAGGCATCAACTGTTGGTGATTCTTCGTTAATTGAATCCCTTTTACCATCTCCATTATCATCAGTTCAACACTAACAGTAATACCTGAGACAACGTTTGCATCCTGAATCCTTACGGTTGCAGTGTTTTGCGGTGCGGTTGCAATGAGATAGGTAGTGGGACTTCCGCCCGTGATGGTAGCGGTAACGGTTTCATTTAGATCAACGACATTATCCTTCTTCGGTACAACTTCTATCTCAATGAACTCAGTTGCAGAAGGAATAACAAGATCTTTCAACTCAGTAAACTCTTGGGTAGAACCCACTAACCTGAAGTTGTAGTCACTGCCTGGCGTAGCTATTCCATCCCCTGTATTGGGAACCGACAGGGTGATACCTGTTATTGCTTTTGCGTCACTGAGGTTTCCTTGATAGGTACGAGTAATTCTGAACTTACCGGGTAGAAGCGTCCCTTCGGAAGCAGTGGGAACCACAGCACTGATTGATAAAGTAGGGACAGTAGGGGTCTTTTCATTATCTCCGATCGTCACGACATCACTATCTTTTGTCGAGCTGATGTCGTAGTTAACATTACCGCCGGTTAACCGAAGTTCAACGGTTTCTAAGAATGATTCAATTTCGGTATCAGTTTGAGGTGCGACCACAAGGGTGACACTACTCGACCCCGCAGGAACCACGATGGAGTTTGTGCCAATGAGGTTTATAGATTCAAGGGTATAGTCTGTATCGAGGGTTGCGGTACTTTCTGGTAGGAGTTCAAAGTTCAGGGTTAGGTCTTGGGTAAGAGTCAGAGGCGTTACCCCGTCACGACCTTTGAGTTGGAATGTAAATACCCCATTGGGTGAAGTACTCCCCTCTTCAAAGGCGGTGGAGTCTGTAGCTACCACTTCAACGATCGGTTTTTCACTAATTGTATCGGATGAATCTTGAAGAATTCGCCCCGTTGCGCTCACTGAGGTTGTATTTTGATTGCTTCCAACGGTGTAGTTATTTGCAGTATTCGTAGATTCTGTCAAAGTGAGGGTAATTGCTTCATCAGGTTCGATTAGTAAGTCATTGAACGGAGTGAAGTATATATCAACCCTTTGAGGAATAAGTTGTCCAGTGGTGGGATTTAAAGCTGGATCAAAGTTAGTACTGGTAGGAAAAGGATCTAGGCGTAGGGATCCAGAAGTTGCTGTTGCATAGTTTGGATTTTCTCTAAAGAAAGTTAGTTTCTGGGCATCATTGAGCTTAGTGGGAGTTAGAACAACATTACCTGTGTTATCTAGGATCGGAGTACCATTGTTATCGAGCGTGTAAGCATAGGTGTAAACATCGATGGTGTAGTCGGAGGGAATTGTATCCCCGGTTAAGGTATAGTTAACATCAACAAACTGAAGATTATCGCCAGTGCGGGTCAGGGTAAAGATAATTGGCGTGCCATTTTCGGTTCCGTTGGGTTGGGTTGCACTCAGATTGATATTACCTTTATCGTTCCGATCGCGGATAGTAACCGTAACAGAATCTGGATTGTCTGGATCTACAAAATCATATTCATCAGCATCACTAGCAGTGAGCGTTAGGATAACCTGTTCCCCATCGTCATTAACATCAATAGTGTCATTATTGGCAGGAGCACTAATCCTAAAACTGACTGAAGCC
>JBMTZC010000021.1:0-21913 GCA_049455215.1 Prochlorotrichaceae cyanobacterium | reverse complement strand
GAGCCGCATCTAGATCTCCCCCTAAACTGAGTTCCAGTAGGGCTTCGGCACAATCCGATCGGGGGATTAAGGGGGCAGGGGCGGTCCGAATAATCCATTGGTGTTCCCCAAAGGGATCGCAGTCTAGCCCGAGGCGGTGGAATTGTTCCACTTGACTCTCTTTGAGGTGGGACAACACTAGGGGAGGGCTGAGATCCTCCAGTTGCCACCGATCGCAAAGTTGTTCGTATAACACCCGTTCGTGGGCAATGTGCTGTTCAATCAAACATAGCCCTGTGGGGGATTCTGCCACAATGTACATCTGATGTAGTTGAGCAATCACTTTTAGCGCTGGGATGATGCTCACGGGAGGGGGAGCGATCGTCCGATAACCTTGGTCTTGTTCTGCGGTTTTAAGTAAGCGATCCACCCGCTGATTGGCATAGGCCGCTCCCGTCAGGTCTTCAGGTAGGGTCAAGGCGGTAGCGATCGTTTCTCGCAGTCGGTCTTGCCAGAGGTCTAAATCTTGGAGATAGATTTCTGTTTTATGGGGGTGCCGGTTCCAGTCCACGTAGGTGGGGGGCACTTGGAAGTGAGCAAAGGCAATGGGAAAGCGATGTAAGGTGCTATTGCGATCGCGGGGGAGGCTGCGGTGAAAGGCGTTGAGAATGACCTGCTCTAATTCTGGACAATGGACAACCCGCCGATTGATGGCAACTTTGATCCAGTCGGGACGACGACGATGGCAGCGACTGGGGAGCCCCAAAACGACGGATAGGGAACTGCGATCGTCCCAGGTATTGTGGTGTTCCACCAGATCAGGGGTCTGGATCGTGGGTAAACATTGGGGCATCAACACGCGAGGGCTGGGGGCGGGCCGCAATAATAGCCAAGGTCGATCGTTTTGCTGGACTTGCCAGGTGACCTGGGGATGGGTCAAGGCCAGGTTATGGATGACGGTTTGCAGCGATCGAAGGGATTTTTTGAGGGGGGGAAGGGTTTGACGACGACGGATCCAGGCGGCAGAAAATAGCTCCTGAATGGTCACGATCGTTCCCGGTGCCATTGCGATCGGTTCCGACTGTTGGGGTTGCCCGGTGCGATCGTATGTGACTTTCCAGCCCTGAGGCGCGATCGGCGTTCGGCTACAAATTTCTAGATCCCCCACCTGGGCGAGACTGTGGAGGGCTTCCCCCCGAAACCCCAGGGTGACGAGGGTATCCAGCGCTTGCTCCGGGGTGTCCAAGTGCTCCGCTAATGGGCTGGGCCCCAACTTACTGGTGCTATGGGGACTTGCCGCCTTGAGGAGATTGTCTAGATCCATTCCTTCCCCATTATCCGCGAGGCGTAAGCGCCACATTTCCGGCCAAAGGCTGATTTGTAGATGGGTTGCCCCCGCATCCAAGCTATTTTCCAGCAACTCCCGCAGCACTGCCTCCCAGGAGTCCATCACTTCCCCCGCTGCAATCCACCGTACTAGGGGCAGGGGCAGAGTTTGAATGGCAGAGCTTGGCATAATCAAATGGCAGGGGTATTTGCTTCACTGTAGGCGATTTCGGCGGGGGGCTTCAGCTTTAAGTTTCATTCTCCCAGAGACGACGACGACTTTTGCCCTTAAAGCGATCGTGGCTATCTCGCAATAAGGCGGGAATATCTAACCCTTCCGGACAACGGGGTAAACAGTCCCCACACTCGGTACAGCGATCGCCGCGACGACCGGGAAACCAATGCCCTGCATTTTCAAACATGGCGTAGCGGTACTGGGCAAATTCCCTCATGTCATAGGCCACCGCTAAATTACGCAGCCGCAACACTTCGGGAATGTGAATGCCTTCCGGACAGGGCAAACAGGCATAACATTGGTGACAGCGATCGTTTCCCAGGTGATCCTTCGCCGCCTGATCCAAAGCGTTGAGAAGGCCTAACTCCAGATCTGTCAAGCTCTCAGTGCGATTTGCCATCTCCACCAGAACCGCGAGATCCTCCGGCTGAGCAGCCCCAAAGCTGAGGGTGGTAATCCGAGGATCCGCCAGGAGAAAGCGATAATTCAGGGCGAGGGGGGTAAGGGGGGCACAAAGCTGTTGCAGCCGTTGGGGAGGACGATGCAGTAGCCCCCCTTTATCCGCTGGAGAAATAATAAAAATACCCAGATCCTGTTTTGCCGCTTGTTGAATGGCGGGGGCATTGCGCTGAAAGAAGAGTGAGTAATGTAAGTTGACAAAGCTAAAGCGCCCAGACCCGATCGTTTTGAGAATCTGGTCTAAAGCGCCGTGGCTGGAAAAGCCAATGTGTTTGATCAAACCCTGGTCCTGGGCCGCGTCTAAAGCCTCTAGCATGCCGCCAGGAGCGCAGACTAACTCCAAATGTTCCGGTCGATTAATGCCGTGAATGGCAATGGCATCCACAAAGTCTAGCTCTAAGCGCTGCAGCGATCGTTTTAGGGCTAGGGTGGTTTCTGCCCCCGTCATGGGGGTAAATTTCGTGGTCAAAAACCAGTCCGCACGGGGAATGGCTAATTGCTGTAGAGCCTGGCCGAGATAAGATTCACTTTGACCATAGCCCTGAGCCGTTTCCCAGTGATTGATACCCAAGGCCCAGGCCGCCGCGATCGTATCCTGCAACCTTTGGGGAGACTCGGTACAGCGCATTAAGCCCAGGGAAAAGACAGATACAGACCGATCCGTTGCCCCAAAGCGACGATATTGCATAACCTTTGTCCAGGGTTTCCTCCTGTATTTTAAGCCGATGCGATCGCTGGCTACCACCTTAAGGGGTTAGAGTGTGGAGCTTCGCCCTTCACGCCCTTCACATTTTTCGCTTTCAGTGGCCAGCCCGATCGTTTACCTTAACTGAAGAAGTTAACGGGTAGTTAACAGAAGTTGTTGCTGAGTGCCCAGCCCTGAAGATTATGACCGAATCCCTCCTCTTAAAACCGGAAGAGTCTGCCCGCATCGACGCGGCGTTAATGACCAGCCGAGATAAATTTGCCACCCGTGTTGCCATCTATGCCCTGCGGATGCTCCAGCAAATGAATGCCGTCGATCGTCCCCTTTCTGTAGCGGAAATTCGCCAATGGTTACAGCAGTCGGAAGCCAGCAAGGCCCTGATTTTGGAGCAAGGCTTAGAATGGGACGACCAATTTTTAGGCTTTTGGACGCAGTTAATCGACTCCGCCCAACGATCGCTCCTCACGATCGCCACCGATCTCCAGGTATCGTGGTTGGATCTCAGCCTAGAAGCGATCGTCGCCTGGTTTGAAGCAGAAGCCAAAGCTAAAATCGATGCTGCGCGATGACGCGCCCTAACAGGATCCCTAACAATGATCACCATAAGCGGGTAAATTTACCTATGTCGAGGCAGCATTGACTCTCATTTAACGCTAGAGTTATCAGAGGCGTTTTGTTGACGTTGCCTTGACCTTCATTTTTCTCCCTTGATGAACACAGTTATTTCACCAACCCCTTCGACAACGCTAGAGAATAGCGCTGTTTTAGAATCACCCCTTTCCTCTGCACCCCTAACCCTAAAAGAGATCGTTCAATCCTTACCCAAATCCGTTTTCCTCAAGGATGCGGGTAAGGCCTGGTCTCAGTTAGGGTTAAGCTTGTTAATGGCTGGTCTTGGTTACGCGGGTCTGGCCGTTGCTCCCTGGTATTTGTTACCCATTTTCTGGGTCTTCACCGGTACCGCCCTCACGGGCTGGTTTGTCGTGGGACATGACTGTGGGCATCGCTCCTTTTCAAACCGCAATTGGGTTAATAATTGGGTGGGACATTTTATGTTCCTGCCGCTGCTCTACCCCTTCCACAGTTGGCGCATTGGTCACAACCATCACCACCGCTATACCAATTTGTTAGAAGAAGATAATGCCTGGGCTCCCTTCACCCCAGCCTTTTATGACTCCCTGCCCCCAATCCTCCAAAAAGGATACCAACTGCTCCGGGGTAAACTTTGGTTTTTTGCTTCGATCGTTCATTGGCTTCAACTCCATTTTGCTTGGTGGAACTTTAAGCCCGAAGAACAAAAGTGCGTGAGACGATCGGTTCTGCTGGTAATTTCCGCAGCCCTCATTGGTTTTCCCCTGCTCTTCGCGACCGTTGGGGTTTGGGGTTGGGTTAAGTTCTGGCTCCTCCCCTGGTTGGTCTATCACTTTTGGATGAGCACCTTCACTTTAGTGCATCATACCGATGTGGATATTCCCTTTAAGCCCCGGGAAACCTGGAATGAGGCAGAATCCCAACTGTTTGGCACCATTCACTGCGAGTATCCTCTGGGGGTTGAGTGGCTTTGTCATCATATTAATGTTCACATTCCCCACCATATTTCTACGGCAATTCCATCCTATAACCTACGGACAGTTCACGAACTTCTTAAAGAGAAATGGGGCGATCGTCTCCAAGAGCGACGTTTTTCCTGGGAACTGATGAACCGGATTACCCAAGAATGTCATCTATACGACGAAGCGAATTACTATCAGTCTTTCCAGACCTATCATCATCGTCAAGCCTAGTACTGTTAGGCATAAATCAGTACCCCCCTTAATCCCCCCTTGCAAAAGGCTACCGTATACACATAAGTCTCGTTGCAATCGCAAAACTTGAGTGGATCCCCCCTAGCCCCCCTTGAAAAAGGGGGGAACCGGATCAAAAGGCTCGGAAGTCCCCCTTATTAAGGGGGATTTAGGGGGATCCAGCTAAATAGATCGGTTTGATCAAGATGTGCATACACCGTAGCTTGCAAAAGGGGGAGACTCCGATCCAATCCGATCCTTCCCCTTACCAAGGGGAAGCTAGAAGGGGTTTGACGATAAGCGAACTTAAGCCTAGGTTAGCTCTCCCTGGGGACGAACGTCCCTTTAGTCAGGGAACAGGAGAGATTGGAGAGATTACTTTCTATCTTGTCCACCACCCAGAGTGGACAAACCTAACGAACCTAACGAAAGGGCGTGGTGCAAAGCGCCGCACCCTTTCACTTGTTCAGGGGACTCCCCAGGCTCTCTATCGGGGGACTTTAAAACGTGGTTTAGACTGCGCCTTAAAACACAATGACATTGCGAATCGCGTCCCCCTCTTTCATTGAGTCAAAGGCTTGATTAATATCCTTGAGGGGATAGGTATGGGTGATCAATTCATCAATGCGAATTTTCCCCTCCATATACCAATCTACGATTTTGGGAACATCGGTACGTCCCCTGGCTCCCCCAAAGGCACTGCCTTGCCAGACGCGACCGGTTACTAACTGAAAGGGACGGGTTGCAATCTCTTCACCGGCTCCTGCCACCCCAATAATGGTGGAAACGCCCCACCCTTTATGACACGCTTCTAGGGCTTGGCGCATCACGTTAACATTGCCAATGCACTCGAAGGTGTAATCCGCTCCGCCCTCGGTAATCTCCAAAAGGTGAGCCACTAAATCGCCCTCCACCTCCTGGGGATTCACAAAGTCGGTCATGCCAAATTGTTCAGCGATCGTCTTTTTACGGGCGTTGACATCTACCCCAATAATGCGATGGGCTCCCACCATACGGCAGCCTTGAATGACGTTCAGACCAATGCCTCCTAAGCCAAAGACAATGACCGTGGCCCCCGCCTCCACTTTGGCGGTAAATAAGACGGCCCCAATTCCCGTGGTTACCCCACAGCCGATGTAGCAGACTTTATCAAAGGGGGCATCCGGGCGGATTTTGGCTAGGGCAATTTCGGGAACGATCGTGTAGTTGGCAAAGGTCGAGGTGCCCATGTAGTGATAAAGGGGTTTACCCTGACAGGAGAAGCGTTGAGTGCCGTCGGGCATCAGTCCCTTGCCCTGAGTGCCCCGGATAGCTTGGCACAGATTGGTTTTTTGGCTCAGACAAAACTTACACTGACGACATTCAGGGGTGTAGAGGGGAATGACATGATCACCCGGTTTGAGACTGGTGACCTCTGCTCCCACCGCTTGGACAATCCCTGCCCCTTCATGACCTAGGATCGCCGGAAACAGGCCTTCCGGATCCCGACCGGACAAGGTATAGGCATCGGTGTGACAGACCCCCGTTGCTTTGATTTCGACTAGGACTTCCCCCGCTTGGGGACCCTGCAACTGCACCGTTTCAATGCTGAGGGGTTGTCCGGCTTCCCAGGCCACAGCAGCTTGAATATCCATAGCGGCTCACTCTCCAAAACATAGACCATCTTTCCAACCTAAAGGGTTTGGGCTAAAAGGGAAACCCGATCGCCACTCAAGGTTTAAGCGAGGGGTTCTGATAAAGATGCGGTCTGACAGGCTTGAAAAATTGCCGTAATGTCCTCGGGCAAGAGGGGACGATGGAATAAATAACCTTGGGCGGTGTCACAGTCAATGGACTTTAAAAACTCCATCTGCTCTGGAAATTCAACGCCTTCAGCAATTAGGTCTAAATTGAGACTTCGCCCCAGGGAAACGATCGCAGAAATAATGTGAGCAACCTTAGGATTCTTGGCAATTTCTCGGACAAAAGATTGATCAATTTTGAGGGTATGTAGGGGTAATTTCTGGAGACGGTTCAAAGAAGAATAACCCGTACCAAAATCATCAATAGAAAGACGAAGCCCAAGGTCATTGAGTTGCTGCAAAATCATTTGGGTATATTCCAAATCTTGAACAGCGGTTGATTCCGTGACTTCTAATTCTAAATATTTAGGCTCTAACCCTGTCTCCGCTAAAATATCAGCCACTTCTTGCACCAAATGGGGCGATCGGAACTGTTTTAAGGATAAATTGACGGAAATGGTAACGGCGGGGTACCCCTGATCCTGCCAGAGTTTGGCCTGCAGACAGGCGGTGCGTAAAACCCAGGTACCAATGGCTCCAATCCAGCCCCGCTCCTCCGCAATGGGAATAAAAATACCCGGAGAAATCATGCCTCGGACGGGATGTTTCCAGCGCACGAGGGCTTCAATCCCCATAATTTTCTGGTTAACTAAGTTCACCTGGGGTTGGTAGAGTAAATGAAATTCCTTGCGCTCTAGGGCGTGCCGTAAATCCTCTTCTAAGTCCAGATCAACCTCATTGTTGCGATCTTCCGGTTGATAGATTGCGTAGGAACTGCGTCCTAAAGCCTTTGCTTTATATAGGGCAATATCGGCTTGACGCACCAGGGTTTCGGCATCAATAAAGGTGTCTGGAGAGGTTTCTGGCTCCCAGGAGGCAATGCCAATACTGGTGGTCAGAGAAAATTCCTTCCCCCGCAGGTGAAAGGGAGGATCCATGATCTCTAAAACCTGTTGAGCCTGATCTGCCACGGCTTCGGCAGAGACATTGGGCAGTAACAAGATAAATTCGTCCCCTCCCCACCGGGCAATGGTGACCGAATCATCGAATAAGGACTGCAAACGACCGGAGACGGCTTTGAGTAATTGATCGCCCAGGGTATGTCCCCAGCGATCGTTAATTTCCTTAAATCGATCTAAATCCAGAAATAAAATACTGAGATGAGTCTGATCTTTTTGTGCGGTGCGCAGCACGTCCACCAGCAGATCATCAAATGCTGATCGATTGCGTAAGCCAGTTAAGAGATCATGGTTGGCGCGGTATCGGTTGGCTTCCTCCACCTGTTGACGCTGCAGTACGGCACTAATATTGGCGGCAACGGTGCGTAAGCCCGCCTCTTCATGGGCAGACCAGCTCCCCAGATTTTGGCAATCATGGACACTGAGATGTCCCCAGAGCGCCAAATTGCTAAAAATAGGCACAATCAGAGCAGACTGGATGTAATAGGGCAGAAAAAACGCCTCATCTTGTTGGGGATCTTCCCCCCGAATCGGTTGCAACGTCTGATCGGCTTGGAGTTGGGTGTACCAGTTCTGGAGGTGCCCCCGCGCATAGGATTGATTTTGGCTTTGGGGTTGTCCTCGCAAGGGAAATATTCCTTCTGTAACCCACTCCTGGCGTAAGCTCATGGCCACTTCACCAGTGTCGGGATGGGGATGGTTCTCATAGAGACAAACCCGATCGACTTCCATCGCTTCGCCAATTAGCCGCAAGGTTTCCTGGATGGCTACCGTATAATTTGTTTCCCGCAGTAAGTGGGAGCTACTCTCAGAGATTGCCCGTAAAAGGCGATCGCGTTTTTCTAAAGCGGTCTCCGCCTCCTTGCGAGCGGTAATATCCGTCATCACAATGCGGATCAACTCGTTGGTGGGTAAATAATTGATGGCTTGCTCAAAAAATAACTGTCCACAGCGCACAACCCGAGTATAGGAAACGCTTTCTCCTTCGAGGTTCACGGGTAAAAGTGCCTTGAGCACCGGGTGGTTGAGTCCCTGTTGTCTGAGGTCTGGGAATAACTCTGTGGCGGCTGGATTAATGTAGGAAATATTCCCTTCGGGATCCATCTCCACGATCGGATTGGACATTAACTCTGGGAAAGACGCGAGCCGCATTAAAGAGGCTTCTCTGGATTCTGGGGAAGATAGGGAGGTGGCAATCACCGTAGCGGGGTCATCGGACACTTCCTGTAAAAATCCCAAGGGGTTATCCGCTTCGCACAGGGATTGATATTCCAGATCGGAGAGGTTGGTGAGGGTATGGTAGGTGACGATCACATCGCTGGTTCCAAACTCAATCAAGTCGCCGTGGCGCAGGTCATGAGCAGTAGAGCGTTCCCCGTTAACAAAAAGCCCATTGGTACTCCGTTTTCCTCGGAGGTTCCCATCTAAAACCCGAAACAAGTATTGATCGGAGTCTGGCAGGGTAATTCTCAGGAGTAAAGCATGTTGCCGAGAGACTGACTTGGAGTTTAAAAGAATAGAATTGCGGGAATCTCGACCCAGAGAATAGCTGGCAGAGCGTAAAGGGAATAAACGTTTACCTTTGCTATCCTCTATAACTAAAAAATGGCGAATAGCCTGCCGTTCAAGATCGGACATGTGCAAAAGTCCTAAGGAACTAATTCTGTTAGGGTAAAGAGGACATGTGTAATATTGGATACAGCAATCCTAAATGGGGTGTGGTGTACCTCCTTCAAGCCCACACTACACAACGGTTTCACAAGAACCCCAAAAAACACGTAGTTATTCTACCATACCCAACTTTAATATACAGATATCCCGGGCAAGGATCTCTATTACGGTATCCCCTGCACAGGGTGAGGGGAACCGTTGCAAAGTGACTTTCCTCTGAAAGCAAACAAATTGAATGGAAGAGTACGACGCTCCGCGCCGCATTCTTCCACCTTAAGTTTATCGCCTGCAAAGTAAAGCTTTGGACTTTTGTGGTCTGACTACGTAAGCTAGTACTTCAGTTCAATTCCAGGATATCTGGATAAATTCTAAAATGGGGTTCTTCTTGCTACTTAGTCCTAGGGATTGTGGTGGGGAGCAAAACTGCCTGGAGTAAGGGTTTTCGCCCTCAAAAAGTCAGGACACCTTGGTTAATTTGGCGGTTGGGGTAGCTGCCTGCCAAAATCTTTATTCTTCCGTGGGTACTGGGGAAAAATGATGTATTTTTCGAGATACCCTTCAGTTTCATACTATTCCCTTGACCATGGGCTTAAGTTGTAAACCCCGTTCAAAATGGTGAATCTAAAACTCCCCTTGGTTATGAACTTACCGGTCTTTCCCTATAGCCATGAACCTCATATTATGCAGACGAAAAGGTAGATTGATGACGCACCCTAGACGGTGGAAACAATATAATTCCAAGCACAGAACTCAAACCATACAATCTATTTAGCACTGCGGCTGTAGGACGGGGAGTTGATCCGCTCTGTTGGGAACCGAAGAGCCACACTAGGGGCTGTACTCACTTGGCTCTCAGAGAGTGAGACAAAAGCGTGATAATAGCCCCTAGCTATTTGCGAGGACGGCCGTGGCTGATGCTGCAACGTTTGCCACTTGAAGGGAGGATGCTAGAACGTCATAATGCGCTGCATGGCTTCTTCCACATTGCTGCGGCTATTAAAGGCAGAAATACGGAAATAGCCTTCCCCGGCAGCACCAAACCCAGAGCCGGGAGTGCCGACCACATGACAGCGCTGCAGTAACTGATCAAAGAAGTCCCAACTGGTCAGCCCTTCGGGGGTTTTAAGCCATACATAGGGAGCATTCACGCCACCATATACGCCAAAGCCAGCGGCGATCAATTTTTCACGAATAATACTGGCGTTTTCCAAGTAAAAGCCGATCAATGCCTGGATTTGGGCTTGGCCCTCTGGGCTGTACACGGCCTCTGCCCCCCGTTGTACGATGTAGGACACGCCATTGAACTTAGTAGACTGGCGACGGTTCCACAGACCCCACAGTTCTACGGTTTCGCCCGTACTGGTTTTGCCTTTAAGGGTTTTGGGAACTACGGTGAAGGCACAGCGGGTACCGGTAAAGCCAGCATTCTTAGAAAAGGAGCGAAATTCAATGGCACAGTCCCTCGCACCGGGAATTTCGTAGATGGAATGGGGAATTGCGGGATCGGTAATAAAGGCTTCGTAGGCTGCATCAAAGAGAATTAATGCGCCGTGACTACGGGCATAGTCTACCCAAGCTTGTAAGTGCTCCCGGCTAGCCACTGCCCCGGTGGGGTTGTTGGGGAAACAGAGGTAGATGATGTCTACGGGATCGCTGGGGATCTCTGCCGTAAACTGATTGTCTGCGGAAATGGGCAGGTAAACTAAGCCACCATACTCGCCTCGATCGCTACAGGGGCCTGTATTTCCGGCCATGACATTGGTATCGACATAGACGGGATAGACGGGATCCGTTACGGCAATGCGGTTCTCGGAACCCAGAATGTCGAGAATATTGCCACAGTCACATTTGGATCCATCGGAAATGAAAATTTCACTGGCATCTACCTCACAGCCCCGGCTCTGAAAGTCCTGGCGAGCAATTTTTTCCCGCAGCCAGCCATAGCCTTGCTCTGGCCCATAGCCCTTAAAGGTAGAACGATCGCCCATGTCTTCTACTGCTTGGATCATGGCGGATCGACAGGCGGCGGGAAGGGGTTCCGTCACATCACCAATACCGAGCTTAATAATGGCAGCATCAGGATTGGCTTGGGCAAAGGCATTGACACGCCGTGCAATTTCGGGAAAAAGATACCCCGCTTTGAGTTTGAGGTAGTTATCGTTAATACGAACCATTATGTTGATGATTGTGTGGATGATCTGAAGGTATCATACGAGCTTCCTGCTGCCTCAGGGTAGGGGGCGGGAGATTCCAGAAATAGGGTTACAGTTCAAGGCTACAATTCAAAATTAAAGCCCCTTTGTTTGAGGTCGGCATATTTGGCTTGATCAAACTGATAGAGTCGGGCGGCACGGTGGCGAACCCCTTCCTGCACTTCTTCCAGGGGAATCAGCAAATCCATTTTGAGCAGCTTTTTGCGAAAATTGCGTTTGTCTAAGGGATGCCCCAAGATGGTTTCGTACAATTTCTGCAGTTGAGTCAGGGTAAATTTCTGGGGCAGGAGTTCAAAGCCGATGGGCTCATAGCGCACTTTTCCCCGCAAGCGATCGATCGCGGTGGCCACAATACGATCGTGATCAAAGGCTAAGGGCGGCCGCTGAAGCAGATCAAACCAACTGGTATCCCGAGCATCCGTAGCGGCCTGCAGGCGATATTCTATTAAATTCACTAAGGCATAATAGGCCACCGAAATCACCCGATCTCGGGGATCCCGTTCGGGCAAACCAAAGGTATACAATTGTTCTAGGTAGACCCCTGCCACCCCGGTTTCTTCCTGCAACTCTCGCCGTGCTGCAGCTTCCAAGGATTCCGCAATCTGGACAAAACCACCGGGGAGGGCCCAGTGTTCTAAATAGGGTTCCCGATCGCGCTGGATGAGGAGGAGCTTGAGGTTGATGGATTCATCTAAGCCAAAAACCACACAGTCCACGGTAACGGCAGGGCGGGGATAGTCGTAGGTGTAGGATTTTGGCATGACGGATCTTAAAGCAGTCTTCACGGATAGATGCTTAAGCTTAAAGTTATGCGATTATGGACAACGATAAACCGAATTGAGGCTAAAATCTAAAGCCTTGCAGTTTTCTGCGACCAAAAGAGGAGGGTCTGTTTACAACTATGGTCTATGAACCCCTCCATCACAAATATCGCCCTCAGATCTTTGCGGATTTAGTAGGTCAAGAAGCGATCTCCACGACCCTAACCAATGCGATTCGGCAGCAACGGATTGCACCGGCCTATTTATTTACGGGCCCCAGGGGCACCGGCAAAACCTCTAGTGCTCGAATTTTAGCGAAGTCCCTCAATTGTATAAGTCACGCCAATCCTACGGAAAGCCCCTGTGGTACCTGCGAAGCCTGCACTTCGATCGCGCTGGGGTCGGCGCTGGATGTGATTGAAATTGACGCGGCGAGTAATACGGGGGTAGATAATATCCGGGATTTAATTGAGAAGGCACAGTTTGCGCCGGTTCAATGTCGCTACAAGGTTTATGTCATCGACGAATGCATCACGGGTGATGCACAGATTCAAACTGAGACGGGAAACTTACCCATTCACGACTCCCGACTGTTGGGACAACGGGTTTTAAGCTATAACGAACAAACTCAAACTTGGGAATATAAGACCGTCACTCGCTGGCTCGATCGTGGGGAACGGTCAATTCTGAATATTCACACGGATCAGGGAGATTTACGATGCACACACAATCATTTAATTCAAACGGTTCGGGGGTGGATCAAAGCTCAAGATCTCCAAGCGGGAGATCAGATTTTCTCCCCGATGGATACAAATTTGGCAACGGTAAGATCTGTCCGCCCCGCTGGCCGAGAGCGCGTTTATGATCTAGAAGTTGAAGATAATCATAACTTTGTGGCTAATGGCCTCAGTGTTCATAACTGCCACATGCTCAGTACCGCAGCCTTTAACGCTCTCCTCAAAACCCTCGAAGAACCCCCCGATCGCGTTGTTTTTGTCTTAGCCACTACCGATCCCCAGCGGGTTTTACCCACCATTATCTCCCGCTGTCAACGCTTTGACTTTCGGCGTATTCCCCTGGACGCAATGGTTCGGCACTTGAGTACGATCGCCGCCAAGGAAACGATCGATATTGTCAATCCGGCAATTACCTTAGTGGCCCAGTTGGCCCAAGGGGGCTTACGGGATGCGGAAAGTTTGTTAGATCAACTGAGTTTACTACCGCCCCCCGTGACTCCAGAAGCAGTGTGGGACTTAGTGGGAGCCGTACCAGAGCGGGATTTATTAGCCCTAGTCAAAGCGATCGTTGCCGATGATCCAGAAGCGGCTCTAGATAGAACACGGGAACTCATGAATCGAGGACGAGAACCCCTGATTGTCTTGCAAAACTTAGCCAGTTTTTACCGGGATTTACTGATTGCAAAAACGGCTCCCCAACGGGGGGACATGGTGGCGGTGACGGAAGAGACTTGGCAGGAGATGTGCGTCTTGGCCAAGACCTTTCCCCTGCCAACTCTGCTGCAGGGACAACAGAACCTCCGTAGCAGTGAAACTCAACTGAAAAATACCACTCAACCTCGCCTCTGGTTAGAAGTCACCTTAATGGGGTTACTCCCCTCAGCATTAGTACTGATCGCTCCCCATCCTCCACTAGGTGTTGTGTCTACTGCGGCAGTGAGTTCTGCATCAGTGAGTTCCGCATCAGTAAGTGCAGCCTCCTTGAGTGCTCCACCCCTCAGTTCCCCTCCACAAGCGACTCCAGCACCAGTTACTCCCACGCCCTCCGGCAGCGTTACAGATCCTGAACCGGTTGGGATTACTCCAGTCGGTGTTTCCCCTGCCACAGCGGCACCTGCCTCAGAACCAGCGGGAAGTGAACCGGCCAGTCTCTCCCCTGCGGAAGAAGACTGTACTTCCCTCTGGGAGCGTACCCTGGCCCGCACCCGTACCGCCAGTGCCAAAGGGTTATTCAGTCAACAAGCTCAGTTAATTGCCTTCAGTGGTACTCAAGCGATCGTTGCGGTGCGTCCCAAGTTACTGAAACTAGCGGAGACAAAAGTCGAGCCAATTCAAGAAGCCCTAAGCCAAGTGGTGGGTCATGCCGTGACCATTAAACTACAGCCCAAAGAAGCGATCGCTCCTCCCCCGGTCTCTCCCTCCTCTAGCCCTGCCGCTGCACCGAATCCGGTTCCTCACCCTACGCCTGCAGTACCTTCAGTCCAGTCAACTCCACCGGCTGGAAGTTACTCAACCGCACCCACTCCCGCTGTTTCCACTCCTGCTGCTGCGACTCCGACTATAGCCCCTCCCACTACCGCACCGACTCCTCAGCAGCCTAGTCCCCAAGCCTACTCTGTTCCCAGTCCCCAGGTTGGTTTCCCTGCTCCAGAATCCACGCCTCCCAGTCCTCAGCCATTTCCAGACATGCAGACCATGCCTCCCCCCTCCATGACTCAGGTTTGGCAAGAAGATGAAGCTCTCCGAGCGGCCAAAAGCCTGGCTCAATTTTTTAATGGGGAAGTCGTGGTGGATTCCGAAGCTACGATCGAATTCGAGAGCGAAGCCGAGCCCTTACCGGATGAGAATGTTCCCTTTTGAGTCTGCGCTAGAATAGAGCCTTTCCAGATACCGACTCCAGACTGTCATGAGTGATTGCTGTCAAAACAAAGGGTGCGAGCTCACCCAACTCAAGAAAGATCAAGCCAAAGTCCTTTGGGCTGTACTGGCGGTTAACCTGGTGATGTTCTTTATTGAATTTGGGGCAGGTCTGCGGGGCGAGTCCCTTTCTTTGACGGGCGACTCCCTCGATATGTTAGGGGATGCCCTAGTGTATGCCAGTAGCTTGTATGTCATCAACAAGGGCAGCAAGGCTCAGGCGGGATCCGCCTTTCTCAAAGGCATTATTATATTTGTCTTTGCCGTCTCTGTGTTTGCCCGGGCAACCTACCAATTTGTGACGGGTTCAACCCCAGAGGTGGGGATCATGAGTGTGGTGGGGGTACTGGCGCTGCTGGCGAATCTCTTTTGCCTGTTGCTTTTGACGAGGCACCGCGAAGATAACTTAAATATGTCTTCCGTCTGGTTATGTTCCCGCAATGACATTATTGCCAATACCTCTGTTCTTGCTGCAGCGGGCTTAATTGTGCTGACCCAATCCGCACTGCCGGATCTCGCGGTAGGGCTATTGTTAACCGTTGTCTTTGCCAAGTCCGCAGGAATTGTCCTTTCCCAGTCTTGGCAGGCCCTGCACGAAGGGAGCTAAGGCGACAGAGCGATCGTTCCCCTTGGATTCATATTGATCCGCCTCAATCCACAAGATCCACATCAAGCCACAACTAGGAACATGATGCTCTACAGACCCCTCTTAGAACGGCATCCAGGCTTTTTTCGTCACGTTTTAAACCTAAAAAGTATTAAATCTATCCCCATAACGCCACATCTTAAGCAAAAATTAGAAAATCTTTAGAACACATTTAGAACACACTAGGGAAATAGCTAGTATGAACCTCAGTGAATTAACACATCCCAACCAGTTGCATGGCCTGACTATCCCCCAACTGGAGGATGTGGCTCGACAAATCCGGGAAAAACACTTAGAAACGATCGCTTCCTACGGCGGACACCTGGGTCCCGGATTAGGGGTTGTCGAGTTGACCCTAGGGCTATACCAAACCCTAGATCTAGAGCAGGACAAGGTAATCTGGGACGTAGGACACCAAGCCTATCCCCATAAACTAATTACCGGACGCTTCAACCAATTCCATACCCTGCGTCAGAAAAATGGTGTGGCCGGCTACCTTAAGCGCTGCGAAAATCGCTTTGACCATTTTGGGGCAGGCCACGCTTCCACCAGTATTTCTGCCGGATTGGGGATGGCCCTAGCTCGGGATCTACGGGGCGAACATTTTAAGGTGGTCTCAATTATTGGAGACGGAGCCCTCACCGGCGGCATGGCCCTAGAAGCCATTAACCACGCTGGGCACCTGCCCCACACCAATTTGATGGTGGTGCTCAATGATAATGAAATGTCCATTTCCCCCAATGTGGGAGCCATTCCGCGCTACTTAAACCGCCTGCGGTTAAGCCCCCCCATGCAATTCATTTCAGATAATCTGGAAGAGCAGTTTAAGCATATTCCGTTCCTTGGCGAAACCTTTAGCCCAGAAATGGAGCGGGTTAAGGAAGGGATGAAGCGGCTGGCGGTACCCAAAGTGGGGGCAGTTTTTGAGGAATTAGGCTTTACCTACGTTGGCCCCGTTGATGGTCATAATTTGCAAGAACTGATCTCCACCTTTGAAGAAGCTCACAAAATTCAAGGGCCAGTACTGGTCCATGTGGCAACCGTGAAAGGCAAAGGCTACGCCATTGCTGAAAAAGATCAGGTGGGCTACCATGCCCAATCTCCCTTTGACCTGCTCAGTGGCAAGGCTCATCCCTCCAGTAGCCCCAAACCGCCAACCTATTACAAGGTCTTTGGCAACACCTTAACGAAATTGGCGGAGGAAAATCCCCGGGTTATTGGCATTACCGCTGCGATGGCAACCGGTACGGGCTTAAATATTCTCCAAAATGCCCTGCCGCACCAATACATTGACGTGGGAATTGCGGAGCAGCACGCGGTCACCTTAGCGGCGGGTTTAGCCTGCGAAGGAATGCGTCCCGTCGTTGCCATTTACTCCACCTTCCTGCAACGGGCTTTCGATCAAATCATCCATGATGTTTGTATCCAAAACCTGCCGGTCTTCTTCTGCCTCGATCGTGCTGGTATCGTTGGTGCAGACGGCCCCACCCACCAAGGGATGTATGACATTGCGTATCTGCGCTGCATTCCCAATATGGTGTTAATGGCTCCCAAGGATGAAGCGGAACTGCAACGGATGCTCGTGACAGGCATTGAACATACCGAAGGGCCGATCGCGATGCGCTATCCTCGGGGCAATGGCATGGGTGTACCCTTAATGGAAGAAGGTTGGGAACCGCTGCCCATTGGTAAAGGTGAAGTGCTGCGGAGCGGAGACGATCTGCTGCTTCTGGCCTACGGCACCATGGTTTACCCCGCCCTGCAGACGGCTGAAATCCTCAGTGAGCACGGTATTCAAGCCACAGTGGTCAATGCCCGTTTTGCCAAGCCCCTGGATACGGAGTTAATTCTGCCCTTAGCGGAACGCCTGGGTAAGGTGGTGACCTTAGAAGAAGGCTGTTTGCAAGGAGGCTTTGGTTCTGCCGTTGCAGAAGCTCTGCTAGATGCAGGCGCTCTCGTGCCCCTGCTGCGCTTAGGGATTCCGGATATCTTGGTGGATCACGCCAAACCGGAACAATCCAAGGCTGATCTAGGCTTAACGCCTCCCCAAATGGCGGAGCGGATTTTGCAAAAATTTGGCAAGGTGAGTGCGGAGAAACCCCTCTCAGTGGTCTAAATCATCTGGGGCTAAATCATCTGGGGCTAAATCATCTGGGATCTAAGCCCACTCAAGGCGAGCTACTGTGTACACACATCTTGATCAAACCGATCGATTTAGCTGGATCCCCCTAAATCCCCCTTAATAAGGGGGACTTTCGAGCCATTTCTTCCGGTTCCCCCTTTTTCAAGGGGGGCTAGGGGGGATCCACTCAAGTTTTGCGATTGCAACGAGACTTATGGGTACACAGTAGATCAAGGCGAGAGGGTGTGGCACTCTTCCCTTAAATTTTTTCGCTTGGACTTGCCCACTTATGGAGCATCCCTTGCAGTCCTGCCAACGTATAGGGCTTGGCTAAATAATCATTCATACCGGCATTGAGACACCGCTGCCGATCGTCTTCTAAGGCGTAGGCGGTGAGTCCAATCACAATCACATTTTTCAGTTTCAGATCTTCTTGCTGACGGATTAATTGAGTGGTTTGGTATCCATCTAATACGGGCATTTGGCAATCCATTAAAATAATGTCGTAGGACTTTGTCTGGAGCTTATCAAGAACCAACCTGCCGTTTTCTGCAACATCACATTGGCAGCCAATACGCTTGATCATTAAGCTAATAAGTTTTTGATTGACCGCATTATCTTCCGCAACCAACACGTTGACATGATCTAAGGAGAGATCCGGCATAGGGGTCTGAGGGGAGCCCTGTGAACCAGATGCGGAAAGCAGCGACTGTTCTGGAGGTTCAGTACTCTGAAGCTGTAGGGTAAACCAGAAGGTAGTGCCTCCTGCCAAACGGCTACTTACGCCGATTTTTCCTCCCATCAACTCTACCAGGCTCTTACAGATAGATAGCCCTAAACCACTGCCTTGAAAATTGCGAGTTGTGGAATCTTCGACCTGAGAAAAGGGCTGAAAAAGTTTCCTTTGATCTTCAGGAGCAATGCCAATGCCCTGATCGCTAATACTGCAGTACAGTTGGATTTTTTGATCCGGTAAAGGATGGAGAGAGGGAAGATGTTGAATGGCAATTAAAATTTGTCCTTGAGATGAAAATTTAATCGCATTGCCAATTAAGTTACAAAAAATTTGTTTGAGCCGTACCGGATCTCCAATATATTGATCCTGTATATCTGGTGCGAGGTCGATCGCGATCGTTAAGCCTTTTTGCTGTAATAACGGCTTAAAAATATCGACTAATTCTCCTAAGAGTTTGCGTAAAGAGAACTGAGTAGAGCTTAAGGTAAATAAACTAGACTCTAGCTTAGATAGGTCTAAAACATTGTTAATGAGTTCTAATAAATGCTTTCCAGAAGACCGAATCATTTCTAGCAAATACTGGGATTCTACACCCACCTGATGCCTAACCAATAAGTCTGCAGCCCCCAAAATTGCAGTCATGGGGGTTCGGATCTCATGGCTCATATTAGCGAGGAAAGCACTTTTAGCTTTTTCGGATTGGGTGGCTAAATCTCGCTGTTTTTTTAATTCTTCGAGCAATAAACTCTGCTGGATGCCTAGGGCAAGTTGAAGCCCTATCTCTTCTAGAATTTTCAGTTCAGAGGATTGCCAATTATGGCAACGATCGCAAAAATCAGCAATTAGAATTCCCCAGGGTGTGTCTGGCAACGAAGCAATAAAGAGGGGAATCGAAATACGGGATTCAACATGAAGACATTGCAAATGTTGCTTATAGATTGGGGATAAATCGTTCTGTTCAAAATAATCCCAAGCTTGCAGGGTGTGTAACTGATCCTTCTCCAAGCTCATGGTCAGGTTGCAGAGCAAGGCTAGGGCATCTAGGGCTTTGGGAAAGGCAGGATTGACGACTTCGCCCAAAATACCTGATGTAGGGGGAAGCCGATAAATAAAAACTCGATCGCATTGGAGATATTTTTGAATTTCTTCTACCGCCGTTTGGGCGATCGCATCTAAATCTAGAGATTGACGGATCTTTAAGGCAATTTTGAAAATTAAATCCCGTTCGATTTGAGCTTTTGCTTTCGTTAACTCTTTCGTAAGGTAGAAGCGATATAAACTATCTTTAATGGTCTTTTGAAGAAAATCAGCGGTTATAACGTTTTTCGAGATATAGTCTGATGCTCCATTTTTCATTGCCTCTACGGCAATCTTTTCACTCCCTTGCCCCGTCATCATGATGATACAAAGATCGTCAAAATGATCCTTCAGACGGGATTTCATGGTTTGCATTAATTTTACCCCGTCAACCTGAGGCATTGAATAATCCATCAACACCAGATCAACCGATCCATTCAGGAGTAAATCGAAAAATTCTTCTTCGTCTGTGGTGGTGCTAACCTGAAAGGCCACATCAGGAGCCTTTCTTAGAAATCGAGCGTAAACTTCTAAATCGACTTCAGAATCATCAATAATTAAAACATGGGTAGATCGCTCATGAGTCTCCATCATGGAACCTGCTTCGGAATCAGACATACCTTACTCCTTCCACAACTTCAGAATTTCCTGAAGATTAGCTTTCCTGTCCAGTTCTTGTTTGTCCGAGCAAGTGTCGTAACGTTTATGGGGCAACATCTCTACCCTTCCTTAAGGAAGCAACCTCACATTACTGATTCAAACCAATGCTTAAACAGGCATCATAATTGAGATTGATTTGGAGCCAATAGTGCAACAGTACTTTAACATTCTCTTGAAATTGAGAAGTCTCTAAGGGCTTAAGCATGTAGCCATTAGCACCATTGTGATAACAGGTTTCTACATCCTTAGGATTAGAAGAGGTACTAAAAATAACGATCGGAATCAACCTTAATTGAGAATCCAGTTTAACCTGCTTGAGAACGGCGTGTCCATCCGTTCCCGGTAAATTGAGATCTAACAAAATCAAGGCTGGTGTTTTTGATTTTCCCGATCGTTGGTGCTCAGTCTGTTGGCTTAAATAGGCTAGAGCCTCATCTCCCGTTTCGCAGCGGTGTAGCTCGCAGGGGATCTGACTTCGTTTTACACTTCTTTGAAAGATTTCAAAATCTTGCTCATTGTCTTCGACTACGAGAAGTAAATTTCTAGAATCCCCCGACGGGAGTGAAGATGGCTCGTTCAACATTTGCTTGGTTTTAGATGCTAAAGGAGGGAAATTGTAGCAGGACAGGAATTACTCCCTAGGGCGCGTCATCCATTAGGTCTAGAAGCCTTGCGATATCAAGGTTAGCGTGCCCGCTCCAGCAAACAGAACTAGGGGCTGAAACGACTGCCATATAAACCTTGAGCGCTAAATGATGACAGCTCCTAGTAGATCTAGGGTATCCGGTGGGTCAAGCGCAGTGCTCACCAGCGCTATGATCCGCTTTCAGCTTCTCCCTCTGGCCGGTCAGAGCCCTGAGCCAAGGTAAAGTAAAAGACAGTACCCTCCCCTAAGATAGAGTCTAAGTGTATCTTACCACCATGACGCTCAATAATTTTCTTCACGATCGTTAAACCGGCCCCAGTCCCTCCGCCAAATTGCTTAGGACTATGGAGTCGCTTAAAGATGCGAAAGATTGAACTTTGGTGTTCAGAGGAAATACCAATACCATTGTCCCGAACGTAATAGGTTGTATTTTCCGTGTCTTCAGGGTTCTCTAAAGCACCAATAGAAATTAATTTTTTCTCTTTATTGTTATATTTAATTCCATTGGAAATGAGATTTGTTATAACCTCTTCAATCAGGGTTTTATCCGCAGCACAGGGAGGAAGATCCGTTTCAATTTTAATTTCGATCGTTTGTTGATAAGAAGCCTCTAAAATCGGCTTAATTTCCGTTAAAATAAGAGATTCTAAATCAACTTCTTGGAAACTTAATTCTTGACGACCAATGCGGGAATAATGGAGCAGGGCATCCAGCAGCTTTTCCATCCGTTTTGTCAAAGACATCAGGGTTTGAAGGCGGCGATTTCCATCCTCATCGAGAACCTGCTCATAGTCTTCTAAAAGAATATGGGAATAGTTATAAATGCCGCGCAACGGTTCTTTCAGATCATGGGAGGCAATATAGGCAAAGGAGTCTAATTCATCATTACTGCGTTGCAACTCAGAATTTAATTCTAGGAGTTCATTCGATCGCTTAAACAAGATATCCACCAATAAATTACGAAATTCCATAACTTGTTGGATCTCACAGTTTAACCAAGGTAGCGATCGTCCTACGACCATTTGCTTCCACAACTCAAAAGACTTTCGAGGAGATAAACGTAGGAGACCATCAGCTTCTACCGTAATTTCTTCACTGGGGTTTCCGGCCCACAGTACGGTTTGGGAAACCTCTGGACGAAACCAGAGAATATAGGAATTTTCAACACGACTCAGGGAGAGCATTAAAACACCACTAGCTACGGTTTTAAAGTCTTGAGCAGGGGGATATAATTCACCTAAACGATCGCTATAAAAGAGCAATTCAGATTTTTTCTGCTGACTGAGCCATGCCTTAAAATCGACAATATTTTGAATGGAGGGAGTTTGCCCCGATACTAAAATATTGCCATTTAAACAAAGGGCAATCCCTTCCGAATCGACGATCGTTTGAATCTTTGCTAGATGGCTCTGTAAGCTATCCACTACATCCGCATCTTGGGATAATTCTTCAAATAATTGAGATAGACGGTTTTTGAGTTGAACCGTATAGCTTAAGT
>JBMTZC010000020.1:0-22464 GCA_049455215.1 Prochlorotrichaceae cyanobacterium | reverse complement strand
TATGGGGGCGAAGAGTTTGCGGTGGTTTTGCCCTGGGCCTCCCCCCAGCAAGCCCTAAACATGGGGGAAAAAATTCGACAGGCGATCGTCTCCCTTCACATTCCCCATCAAGAATCCAAGTCAGGCCACCCCTTTCTCACCATTAGCGTCGGCGCTGCCAGCCTCATTCCCCAGCCCCAACAAACCCCGAAGGATCTCCTGGAGATGGCGGATCAAGCCCTCTATCAGGCCAAGCATCAGGGTCGAAATCAGGTGGTCATGGCCCCGTAACTTGGGATCTCTGGGATCAGTCCCATCCCCTCACCTCTGAAAACCAGTTATTATATGAATATCCAGCAGGGCAATAATCGTCGATCGCTCTATGGTAAAACCCAGCAATTAGAGACCATCAAAGGACAAGACTATGCGACTTAAACGTCATGAGTCTCCTCGTAAAGAGGGGCGCAACCATAAGGGACGGGGCGGTGCTGCCCGTCAACGCCAACTCAAAAAACGATCGAGTCTTCTGGTGAAGAAGCTCAAACAAAATGAAAAACATGAAAAACAAGGTAATAAAAAAGCCCCCATCGCTACTCAGCTTGGGGGCTTTTCTAATTTTAGGGTTGGCGGAGAAATCCTGAATCGTCAGGAAACTCAACCCGTCCTCTAGCTAGGGCGCGTCAACTTCAGCGCTAAATGATGCCAGAGCCCTAGGTGATGCGAAACAGCACCACCAGACTGAGCACAGCGCCAAAGACGATGAGAACATAGAACTGCGCACGACCATTTTCCAGGTACTTGAGTCCTTCACCGCTGACTAGAGTCACT
The DNA here is from genome assembly GCA_049455215.1 of Prochlorotrichaceae cyanobacterium. Lineage (GTDB taxonomy): Bacteria > Cyanobacteriota > Cyanobacteriia > Prochlorotrichales > Prochlorotrichaceae > JBEAPM01. The sequence goes on along the minus strand of JBMTZC010000020.1, from coordinate 21,657 downwards.
AACCCCGTAAGGTTCACCAAACCATCCACCACTTTGGCATCCACTTCTAAAACCTGACGGGCCAAGCGGCGGCTTCCCTGCACAAAAATCACATCGTTGATGTCATCCAGGTACCATTTGTTTTTCGAGAACTGATACAAGGGCTGGATCCGTTGAGCGATCGCAGCGGGATCAATGGTTTTCATGGAATACATCAAAGAGGCCAGGGTAATGCCAATGAGGCCAATGCCCACGGAACTCCCCGCCATAATCAGGAATTCTGTCCAATCAAAGGCTTCTGCCTCATGGAGGACTTCCATCACCTCCCCTGGAGCCTGGATAAAGGCTTCAAATTTATTGGCAAAGGGGGTGCCCAGTAAGCCAATAAAGATAGAAGGAACCGCTAAGACCATCAGCGGGAAGGTCATGGTCAAGGGGGATTCGTGGGGCGTATGGGCATGGTGTCCATGGTCGTCATTGGACGCACCGGCCACAATACCCCAATCGTCTAAAACCGCTTGTTTGGCTGCCGCCGACTCACCCCGAAATTCCCCTTCAAAGGTGGTGAAGTACATGCGGAACATATAAAAGGCAGTGATCCCAGCGGTGAGCCAGCCCACCACCCAGAGGGCCGGATTTGCGGCGAAGGCTTGACCGAGAATCTCATCCTTTGACCAGAAGCCAGCAAAGGGGGGAATACCACAAATGGCTAAGGTACCAATTAAAAAGGTGGTGGCGGTAATGGGCATATATTTACGCAGTCCCCCCATCACCCGCATATCCTGGGCAACGATCGGGTCGTGGCCCACTACCCCTTCCATGCCATGAATCACAGAGCCGGAGCAAAGAAAGAGCATGGCTTTGAAGTAAGCATGGGTCATGAGGTGAAACAAGCCTGCACTGTAGGCTCCGACCCCCATGGCCATGACCATGTAGCCCAATTGGGAAATGGTGGAATAGGCGAGGCCTTTCTTGATGTCATTTTGGGTAATGGCGATCGAGGCTCCCAGGAAGGCCGTAAAGGCTCCCACCCAAGCAATCAGATTCATCACCGAGGGCAGATGCTCAAAGACGGGATACATCCGGGCAATGAGGAAGACTCCGGCGGCTACCATGGTGGCGGCGTGAATGAGGGCGGAAATGGGGGTAGGACCTTCCATCGCGTCCGGCAGCCACACATGGAGGGGAAACTGGGCCGACTTGGCGACGGGGCCCAGAAAGACGAGCACCCCAAATAAGCTAGCGAGGATAACGCTGAGGTTACCGGATTCCACTAGGGATTGCAGTCGCTCTCCCATCACCTCAAAGTCAAAGCTGCCGGTGGCCCAATATAGACCTAAAATCCCCAAGAGGAGCCCAAAGTCTCCAACACGGTTGGTCACAAAGGCTTTTTGACAGGCATCAGCGGCGGCTTTGCGATCGTACCAGAAGCCAATGAGCAGGTAGGAACACATCCCCACCAGTTCCCAAAAGATATAGATCTGCACCAGATTGGGACTGACCACTAAGCCCAACATGGAGGAACTAAACAGGCTGAGATAGGCATAAAAGCGCACATAACCCGCATCGTGGGCCATGTAACCATCGGTGTAAATCATGACGAGCAGGGCAACGGTGGTCACCACCACTAGCATCAGCGTGGTCAAATGATCGATGGTGTAGCCCATACTGAGATGGAAATCTCCCGCCGAAACCCAATCAAACATGACCAGATAGGCTTCATGCCCTTGGAACTGGCTCCAAAACAGGGCAAAGGAGTGGGCTACGGATACGCCTAAGAGCAGCAGGATAAAAGCAGCATTAGCTTGGCGTAGTTTGACGATCGTTTTATCAAAACAGAGTAAACCCAAGCCCACGATCGTCGCCCCGAGTAGGGGGAACACGGGGATGAGCCAAGCATACTCGTATAATAAGTTCTCCATAATTTCTGGTATTAAGGCTCTTTTACAGAACTGGAAGTACTAGGACAGCATTCCAAACAGGCTCTATTCTGACATAGGTATTAGCGCTGAGCGCGAAAATTCAGGAACTTCTTGTCTTTTAGATGAAAGTGTGGAGTTCACCACCCTACAAGTCACCCTCCAGGTTGCCATCTGAATGACTGGAGATCTCACTCTGTTTCACCCCCCTCAACCCAATGTTTAAAAAAGCATCCCTTCCCCCAGGTCTTCTCATCCAACTCGCTCAAACGCTATGGCATGGTGGTTGGAGTGTTATGATGGGTCAAATGGCTCCCCGCAATGCAGCGGGGGAATATATTCGTCCGGCGAGTGAGTTTCGTCAGCGGCTGAGTGGAGATCCGGAGAGCCCTTTCCCACCAGAGTTTCAACGCTATGGGCTAATTGTGGGCTGGAGTTGCCCCTGGGCCCACCGTACTTTAATCGTGCGAGCCTTGAAGGGGTTGGCGGAATGTCTGCCCGTGACGATCGTTTCCCCCTCTCCCCAGACTGGGGGGTGGAGTTTTGAGTCACCGTTTCAAGACTGTGCAACCCTACGAGAGTTTTATCAACGGGCTCAACCCGGCTATCAGGGCCGATCGACGGTGCCGGTACTTTGGGATCAACAGACCGGAGCGATCGTGAATAACGAAAGTGCGGAAATCATTGAAATTCTCAATACCGCTTTTAGTGCCTGGGAAAAGCCAGATGCCCCGGATCTTTATCCTGAAGGACTCCGGGAGACGATCGATCGCTGGAACGAGAAAATTTACGAAACGGTGAACAATGGGGTCTATCGTTGCGGCTTTGCCCAAACCCAGAGCGCCTATGAAACCGCCTGTTATGCCCTCTTTGCAACCTTAGACGAAGTGGAAGCCGTTCTCAGTCAGCAACCGTTCCTCTGTGGCACCAGCATTACCCTGGCGGATGTACGCCTATTTACCACGCTGATTCGGTTTGAAGTCTATGCCAACTTATTTAAATGCAGCTTAAAGCCGATCGCTGCCTATCCCCACCTGCAAGCCTATCGCCAACGGATTTATCACTATCCGGGCATTGCGGAGACCTGTAATTTACAGGCGGTTAAACAGGATTACTACGGCAATTTATTTCCCCTCAATCCTGGCGGCATTATTCCCTTGGGAAACGTTGCTGGATTTTCCTAAAGTTCCCCTTGAGCGCTAGCCCCTTAAGGCAGAAGAGTGTGGCTTACTCTTCCCTTGAATTATTGCAACGCCTTGGCCAGCAGATCCGCTAGGCGGCTCACCGGGGCGCGGGGAGATAAACGGGGCAAAGTAACCTCTGTCCCATCGGGCATTTTGTAGCAAAGGACAGGAATTTCGTATTGGTAATGCTGAAACCACTCTTCTTGAGTGGTAATATCCCGCACTTCCACCTGCTCAATCTGCGGCGTAGTCACCTGCTCCAGTTTTTCCAATAAGCCTTCGCAGAGATGACATCCAGGCTTGCTATATAAAATCAAATGCATTGTAAAGTCCCTATTGTAAATGACCCATTACCGGTAAGTTCCCGGTTACAGCCCAGTTTTGCTCTATCCCAAAGTAGTCAGTAGTCTCTTCTGTCTCCCAGAAAAGAATTAAGCCTACCCTACGATCGCTTCGGGGCAATAAAGTGCGCCCAAATATTGCCATCCCCCTCCGGGGCACACATTTGGCTCATGTAAGCGCTGGGATAAAATAACTTACGTCCATTGGTATCCCGGTATCCCGTCAAGGCATTGCCATAGGGGTCATTGACGATGTAACCGGTGGGGGTATAACCCGCGATACAAATAATGTGTCCAGAATGGGTGAAGTACCCGCCGATCACCACAGGACGACCTCGCATCAGTTGCGATCGGACTTGTCCCCAGGTTCGCGTCGTACTAAAACTCGCTTCAAACCCATAGGCTTGGGTCATCCGCACCAATACCGTATTATCCGTTTGAGTCCCTTCTCCATAGCGCCGGATACACCACTCGTAGAGTTCATCCTCCAATTGCTGTCCCGATCGTTTGGGGCGCACCCCATAGTAATACATCACCATAGCGATCGCTGTCACATTACAGGCGGCATGGGGACGATGGGCATTATCTCGCTGGGAAAAATAGGGCAAATTCAACTCCACTTGAGATGGAGCCAGATCCGCGACTTTTGTCCCCCGTCTCACTTCTGCATGATCGAGAAAGATATAGCCAGAATTGCCAAAACCAGGCAAATTTTCCGAGAGGGCTACCCGGAGATGCTGATCCATCGGACTATAGCCCAGCAAGCCATAGACACTGCCCTGGGGCAGGTTCACCCGTTCCCGATCCGTGAGGTTATTGCTATTGACCGCCCGCTTTTTGAAGAGGGTATTTTGCTTAATTCTCAGGGTCAGAGCATCGGGATCAAAAATAATCGGCTTGCCATCCTTTTCGATCGCAACGTGCTCCCAGTAGAGATAGCCCTGCTTGCCAAGCCCCGATCGCGCTTCCAAGAACGTGACCTGAAAGTGACCATTAAAGGCAGCATAACCGACAATAGTCAGGGTTTGCCCCCGATTCATCCACTCCTTTTGAGAGGAATCTAAAGCGCTGGAATCCACGAGTTCCTTTTTGAGCCAAGTATCTTTGGTAATCAACACCTTAGCGGTTCCCGGAATGGTGACCGGAACTTGCGCGACGTCAAAATGGAGAACCTCTTCGCCCTTTTTCAGTTCAACGTGCTTCCCGTAAAAGTAACCAAACTGACCAATCACGCCAAAGGGTTCCTTGAGTTCCACCTGAATATGCCCATCGGCATAGCCATACCGCTGCACGGGGAACTCCGTTCCAGCGGAAACAAAGGTCTTAAAGTCATCGGGTAAATCCGCTGAATCCAAGGGCATATCCTTAAAAATCGTGTCCTGGATGACCGTTAGGGTCAGGTCTTTACCAATACTCAGGGGCGTTTCACTAACCCGGAGGGGAATCACTTGCTCCGCCACCACCACCCCGGAACGATCGTACCCAGACAGGCGTAACCAGCGGGAACCCGCACTATAAAATCCTTCATCGAGTTTCACCGACCAAGTGCCCGCATTGGGCTCCAGGACTAACCGAAAGGGATATTTATCCTCTGCTTTTAAGATCAAACGATCGATACTTTGGGGATGGTAAGTGCCGGTTAACGTGACTGGCGTACCCTTTAAAATTTCTTCTGGCCCGGTATAGCTTAAACGAGGTTCGGAGGTAGAAGGAGCATCCATAGCAGTGATGGGGCGGGAGAACGAAGTTTTACTGGAAATCTTAGACTACAACGTATCATTGGGGGAACGGAGAGGTGCCCGTCATCGCGCCACCGGCTTCAGTCCCCACTGGGCGGATCGGGTTCCTGAGGAACGCGCAAACTCATTAAGTCTCCTTCGCCGGTAATCAACCGGGCTCCTCGGCTGCGGGTGATATAGTTCCACGCCCATTGGGTCATCACCACCAGCTTGTTATCGAACTCAATCAAGTAGTAGATATGGGCAAACACCCACACTAACCAGGCGACAAAACCCGTTAATTTGAGAACCCCGAGATCCACTACGGCGGCATTTTGACCAATCACCGCTAAGTTGCCCCGATCGATGTAACGGAAGGGTTTCACCGTTTTCCCCGCTACTTTTGCCCGCAGACTTTTCGCCAGGTAGGCTCCCTGCTGCATGGCCACGGGGGCAATGCCCGGTAGAGGACGCTCTCCCTGGTGGGCAAAGTGGGATAAGTCCCCCAAAACGTAAACCTGGGGATGATTCGGCAGACTGAGATCCGGCTCCACCATCACCCGCCCCGATCGATCTAAGGCAACTCCCGATCGCTCTGCCAGAATTTGACCTAGGGGAGAGGCTTTGACCCCAGCCGCCCAGAGGACAGTGCGGGTGGGAATGGTTTCTAAACGATCGCCCTGTTTCACCGTTACCGCTTCTTCAGAAACCGCTGTGACGAGGCTATGGGTCTGTACCGTAACCCCCAACCCCTTCAGGGCTTCTTGGGCATTTGCGGATAGGGAGGGCGCATAGGGGGGCAAAACCCGATCCATCCCTTCCACCAAGATAATTTGGGACTCGGTGGTATCAATCTGCCGAAAATCCTCGGTGAGGACGTGATAGGCCAATTCAGCGATCGCTCCCGCTAACTCCACCCCGGTGGGCCCACCCCCCACAATGACAAAGGTTAACCAGGCTTTGCGACGCTCAGGATCCGGCTCTTTTTCCGCAGCTTCAAAGGCACTAAAAATTCGTCGCCGCATTTCCAGGGCATCTTCAATGGTTTTGAGCCCCGGAGCTAGGTTCTGCCAGTGATCATTGCCAAAATAAAAGTGGCTTACCCCCGTAGCAATCACCAAGGAATCGAAGGGCAGTTCCTCTCCCCGACAAATGAGCCGATTATTCGCCAAATCAACATCGATCGCTTCATCCATAATCACCTGAATATTGCGATTGCGGCTGAGAATGCCCCGTAACGGCGAGGCAATATCCGCTGGCGAAATGGTTCCCGTAGCCACTTGATAGAGCAGGGGTTGAAACAGGTGGAAATTGCGTTTATCCACCAACGTCACTTGAAAGGGACTGTGGGCAGAGGTGCTGCCGAGGGCTTGGGCTGTGTACAGTCCACCGAAGCCCCCCCCCACAATCACAACCCGATGGGGATGTTCAGACATTTGAGGAGAAGCGACCATAACGTTAAGCAAGCAACTAGAATTTTGCCTAGATCTTACACAAGAATGAGGGTTGTGGTGGGCAACTGCGGGAACGGCTCCCGTGCATCACGGGGTTCTAAACTATCTTCCCGTCCAGTGAATTCATAACTGGTTCTAGCGCACTGCTTCGAGATAAATGGAATTGGTTTTATAGGCAGATCCATCGGGATTAAGGTCTAAACCATCCTCATTAAAGTGAGGGATATTAGAAACTTGATGGTTCATAATCTTGACCGTAGAAAATCCCACTTTTTCTAACAATTTGCCTAGGCTGTAGGTGTCATACATCCAGCGATGGCGCTCACCGATCGTGGTTTGGATCAAGACCATCTCCCGGATTTGAGGGGGTAGTAACCAAGAAACTAGGTTGAGATAGGCATAGGATAAGGTCGTGCCAATATTTTCAGGTGCAAAAGCCTTTAAACGATCGCTCCAGGTCACAGAAACCGGATCCGTATTGGGGATTTCACCAATGCGAGACTGCACATAGGCCCGTAAGGCCTCATCGGACTTGGCATTGAGTTCAAGGTAGAAATTGCCCATTTCCCCATAGGTTTCGGAGCGGACTAATTGATCTAATAATTCAATGACAATCCAGCGATAGCGATCGGTTTTACCGGGCACACTATCCGGTTGTTCTAAAACTCGTAAATATTCTCGACACAGATCTTCGAGATCCGGGACGACAACCCTCACAATCCCCTGGGGTTTCAAAACCCGGTAGGCTTCTTCCAGCAAAAACTGAGCTTGATGGGGCGTAAAATGTTCTAGGACATGGCTGCTATACACCACATCAAAGGAACGATCGGCAAAGGGAAATCCTTGCAGCAGATTCACCCGTTTCACCTGAGGATCACTGCTGTGAAAGTCAATATTGACCCATCCCGCAGCAAACCGTTTCCCACAACCAAAGTTCAATTTTTGCATAACCTACCTGGATCAGATTTTAGAGAGACTCGCTTTCCACGAGGGGGTCTAGAGCGCAAATGACCCAGGGTAACCATACCCCAAGACTGAGGACGATCGCCTCAACCTTTCCCCAAAGGACTGCTCCTTCTCCGCTGGAGGCCACTGAGGTAGGGGAAGATTCGGACGATCGCTATCCCTCCAGCAGTGGTCAGCAGTGGAGCCTAGACGATTCAAACCGTTGGGTAGTGTGGGATCCGAAGGTTCCAAATGAGAACCCAAAATCTGATGTACCCCCCTTAATCCCCCCTTGGAAAGGGTGGAAACTCAGAGCCAATCCGATCCTCCCCCTTGCTAAGCCCTTGAGGATGACAGTATTGCCGCATGGGCTTGTGAGCGTGCCCTATGCCCAGAAAGATACATTTGCGAATTACTGACTCTAATCCCTGTAAAGAATGATTGCCAAACGATCGGTAGATAACCCTAAGGGCTATAGTAGAGATGTCCGGTTAAAGTTCATTATTTTCCAAGGAGGAAAAAGCCTGAATTTAGTCCGTTCAAATCAAAGTCGAACAAACACCCAACAATTTAACTCATCTATCTCCTAGTATTGAATGGGGAGAACCTCTTAGAGTACTGTACTCTAAGCAGCCTCCAAAATATCAAGTCAAGGTGGAGAAGGGAACCGAGTTAGAGTTGGGTGTTTTGTTGTGTTTATTTAATTTTCTAGGCTGTCTACTGAACGCAAAAGTTGCATAGAAAAATGAGCCTTCCACTAACACTAATCAAAGTACCTTGTTGCCTTAGCGGGCTTAGCGTCGTCGTACTTTACTGACCATCTTCCGGGAAAGACGGAGGTGAATACCCTGTTGTTCTGCCCAGTCCTGGAGAATACGATAGAAATGATAGCGATCGTCTGCCTGCAAAACCGCAACCTGATCGGCGGTTTCAATGACATAGGGATAACCACTGCCAATAATGACCTCTCCCCGTACCCAATCGAGAATGGTTTCGAGACGACCTTCCTCCGCAATCCATAAGGGTAATTCGAGTCGGGCCGGATAGCCTTCATTTGTTTTCAAATACAGATAACCAATGCGATCTTTTTGATCAAAATAATAGTCCTGTAAAATAGGTCGCTGACACCGCATCAAGGGGGTTCGATCGCCCCACTTCATCAGAACATGAAAAATTTGAGCATCATGAATACCTGACATTTCCGGTAACCGAAAACCCCGTTGGAGCACTTCCGTTAAATCCCGCGCATAGGAAGTATCCACATAGGCCACGATCGGTACGCGATTATCTTCACTACTCTGTAACAAACGTCGCAAACACTGGGCATAAAACGCCCGCATCTCCCCATCAAAAGACTGGGCAAACGTGGCTACGAGAGAACCATCTAAAAAGACTAAGCAGTGGGGATCTCCGGCGTGCTCTTCCATGTATTCCTGCATTCGTTCCGTTTCCATGGCAAAGCGGCGCATATTCACCAAACGATCGCTCCCCTCTTCCGATTGTCCCCCCTGGGCATCCCGCAGTTGCAAGGGCGTGAGTAGATCCAGGCGAATATCTTTGTGGTATTGGCCCTGCGGCTGATGCAGATTCTCAAACCAACCAATTTGAATTAAGGCCACTGGCAAGGAAAAATCCTTAGTGGGATAGATTTGGGAACCGTCCACCGCAAAGGTGGCAATGCCCGTTAACTGCTGCCGCACCCAAGCCAAACTATCTTCTCGGCTACTCCACTGCAAGGGCCAGGGAAAGACACCGGACTCTAAAGACTCTAGGGGCTCCAAGATCACCCCTAGGGAATCTGAAAAATCCTGGAGTTGTTGTGCCGCTTGGCGATAGTCCTGCAAGCCCTGAAATAACCGTTCATCAAAGGCATGAAATTCCGCTTCCCGTTGCTGAAGCAGTTGCACAATTTGCGTGGGGCGAGTGGGCATAAGGTGAAGGCCAAAGTTAATCTAATTCACTCAAACTTAACCGACTTTTTTGTTCCTTAGATCCCACTAAAACCTCAATTTTATGGAGAAACTCTTGAGTCAGTTGGATAAATGCTTTAGATCCCGGTGATTTGGGATGGGTTAAAATCACTGGCTTAAAACTGTCCACCGCTTTAGAAACGTGAATATCTGAAGGAATTTGAGTTTTAAAGATCTGCGCCGCACTAAAGTCTTGGTGTAAGCGATCGATGACCTGCTTAGAATATCGGCTGGTTAAGAGTCCCCCAGCCATCGTAAAAGCAATGCCCACTAAACGACTCTTAAAAATATCCGTTCCCTTATAGGTATTGCGTAACTTTTCGATACGACGCTCTAGAAGCTGTATCCCCGCAACAGAAAGGGGCTCTGCTTTAGCGGGGAGGAGATAAAAATCACTATTGACCAAACTACTGCGCGTGAGGAGATTATATCCCGGCGCACAGTCGAGAATGATGTAATCGTAATTGTGGCGCACTGGATCTAAGATACTTTTCACCATCGTTTGCTCTAATTGGTTCCAGGCCACTTGAAAGTCCTTTTGGCCAGATTGTTCTGCTAATTGATGTAGGGCAGAGGACACCGCAAAATCATCGTATAAATCTAAATCTCCAGGTAACAAATCTAACCCTTTAACCGTAGCGACATAGGGACGAATGACATCTAATACGGAGATCTTCTCGGAGGACTCAGGCTGCAAAACCCCCTGAAATAAATACTTTAAGGTGCGCTGTTCCTTGCGGGCTTTCACAAAATCTTGTGGCGAGAGCAGACTCAGGGTTGCACTAATTTGTGCATCAAAATCTGCAACTAAGACTCGCTTGCGATGGATAGAGGCCAGACAGGTTGCCAAATTCACTGCAAGGGTAGTCTTCCCCACCCCTCCCTTCATATTTGACGTAGCAATGATATAAGTCATGGACAATCCAGATTCGGTGGGTATTCCCTAAACAGTTCGGCAGTTATTAGCAAGAGCCAAATTACTTAAATTTTACCTAAAAAGGGGTCTCCCAGGATCGACCCCGCCACAGACCATCAGGGCAAAAAGCGTAAAGAAATGTAAAGAAAAGTTAACGTCTCCCCGCTCCAGGGAAAATTATGAGAAGAATATGAAAATGAAATGATTATGAAAAATTGCAGTGATGCGCCAATTTCGTTTCGATCGCTTCTTATTGGGGGGCTTGGGGTCCCTAGTGTTGGGGGTCTGGGGGTGTACCTCCGTACCGGAATCTACGCTGCCCAGTCAACCCGAGGCCGCGACTCCCGATCGTCCCAGCGATCGCAAAGTGGTCTTGACCACTTTCACCGTCTTAGCGGATATGGCCCAAACGATCGCTGGATCCGAACTGCAGGTTGAATCTATTACCCGCTTGGGTGCAGAAATTCACAATTATGAACCCACCCCCAGTGACTTAACAAAGGCTCAATCCGCAGATTTATTGCTTTATAACGGTTTAAATTTAGAGGTTTGGTTTGAATCTTTTCTGGGCAACTTAGAAGCCGTACCCGCAGTTTTATTAACGGAAGGAATTGAACCCATTCCCATTGCCGAAGGGACCTACCGCGATCGTCCTAATCCCCACGCCTGGATGTCGCCTCAGAATGGCTTAATTTACATCGAAAATATTCGCCAAGCATTTGTGGAATTAGATCCCGAAAATGCAGAGATTTACAACGAAAATGCAGCGCAATATCGCCAAGCCATTGAAGCGATCGATAGGCAATTGCGCCAAGCCCTAGAGTCCGTTCCCCCCAATCAGCGGTATCTCGTCAGTTGCGAAGGTGCTTTTTCTTATCTAACCCGGGATTACGGTCTCACGGAAATTTATATGTGGCCCATTAACGCGGAACAACAATTTACCCCTAAACAAATCCAAACTGTTATTGAAAAAGTCAAAACCTATGATATTCCCAGTGTTTTTTGTGAAAGTACGGTCAGTGACAAAGGGCAAAGAGAAGTGGCTAAAGCCAGCAATGCTAACTTTGGGGGCACCCTCTATGTCGATTCCCTCTCCCTGCCTGACGGGCCCGTTCCCACCTATTTGGAATTACTGCAATACGACGTAGAAACGATCGCTAAGGGTCTAACGGGAGAGGCACAATGAGAAAACTTCAATTCTTTCAATTCATTTATTTCAATTCATTGCGTCAGGTCTCCAAAGCAATCACCCGAAGCTATCCAAAAGAAATGCCCTTTTGTAGCCTCGCTCTTGCCCCTTTAGACTTGCAATCTCACACTTCCAACTAACTGCTTCCTAGTTTCGACTTCCCCCTACCCCTCACACTTCTATGCTCAACATTACGATCAACAATCTCAGTGTGACCTACAGCAACCATCGGTTAGCACTGCATAACGCCACCTGTACCGTGGCAGCAGGCACCATTACCGCCCTAGTGGGGCCCAATGGCAGCGGCAAATCCACCCTCTTTAAGTCGATCATGGGTTTTTTGAAACCCAACCAAGGGGAAGTGCGCATTGCAGACTTACCAGTACACCAAGCTCAGAAACAACAGTGGATGGCCTATGTGCCCCAGTCCGATGAGGTGGATTGGAATTTTCCTGTCAGTGTTTTTGATGTGGTGATGATGGGCCGCTATGGCTACATGAATTTTCTGAGAATCCCCCAAAAGAGCGATCGACAACGGGTCATGACGAGCTTAGAGCGGGTAGGGATGATGGACTTACGTCATCGGCAAATTGGGGAGTTATCGGGAGGACAACGAAAACGGGCCTTTTTAGCCCGAGCCTTGGCGCAAGAAGGCAAGGTGATTTTGCTGGATGAACCCTTTACGGGAGTGGATGTCAAAACGGAAAAGCAGATTATTGATTTACTCTTGCAACTGCGTCAAGACGGCCACACCATTTTGATCTCGACCCACGATCTAGCTTCCATTTCCACCTTTTGCGATCGCACCATTTTAATTAACCACACCATTTTGGCGGAAGGCCCCACCTCCGAGGTGTTTACGGAAGAAAATCTGGTGATGACCTTTGGGGGACTCCCCAGCCTCAAGACCATGCATCACAGTCACACGTTCTCATTGCCCCGGCCCACCTTCCCCCACCCCATTACCGAGGCCCTGGCATGACTGAGACGATCGCGCTCTCTAGCTTAACCTTGGGGACTTTTCCCCTCTGGAATTGGCTGCTGGAACCGCTGCAATATGGCTTTTTAGTCAAAGCATTGTGGGTTAGTGCCTTTGTGGGGTTAGTGTGTGCAGTGCTGTCCTGCTATATCACCCTCAAAGGTTGGTCTTTAATGGGGGATGCCATTTCCCATGCCGTTGTCCCCGGTGTAATTGTGGCCTATGCCCTGAATATTCCCTTTGCCATTGGTGCATTTATCTTTGGGTTTGGTGCCACGGTAGCGATCGGCTTTGTCCAGTCCAAAACTCGACTGAAGGAAGATGCCGTTATTGGAGTTGTATTTAGCGGATTTTTTGCTTTAGGGCTGGTCTTAGTAACTAAAATCCCCAGCAATATCGATCTCTTTCATATTTTATTCGGCAATGTTTTAGGCATTACTCGAGAGGATATTATCCAAACTTTGATTGCCGGACTGCTCACGCTGGTCATTGTCGGCTTACGGCGCAAAGATTTACTCTTATTTTGTTTTGACCCTAACCACGCTAAAGCGATCGGCCTGAATATTCCCGCGCTGTATTACACCTTACTCTCGGTGTTAGCCTTAACGATCGTTACGGCCCTACAAACCGCTGGTGTTATTTTAGTCATCGCCATGCTCATTACCCCAGGCTCGATCGCCTATCTGCTTAGCGATCGGTTTGACCACATGCTAGGAATTTCGATCGGCAGTAGTGTCTTTGCCTGTGTGGGGGGCACCTATTTGAGCTATCACTTGGATGTGTCCACGGGGGGAAGTATTGTCGTTTTACTCACGTTGATCTTTGTATTGGTCATGTTTTTTGCCCCCAAGTACGGAATCTTAATTCCCGCCTACCGCCAGAATCAAATCCAAGCCGGAAACGATCGCTAAAGGGTTTACTCAGGGGGTTACTCCGACTGAGCAGCCTTAAAGGCTTGCAACTTTTGCCAAAGCCAACTCCCCACCCCACTGACGATCGCCCCTCCCATCAGTAAACCAATGGCGGGACTAAAGAGGGGTTGCCAGAGGGAGTACCAGAGATCTAGCCCCCAGGCTAACTTCAAACTGCGACCCAGCAGGGCAATGAGAAACCAGGCAAAACTCGCTAAGACAAAAAAGAAATTTGCCGTGAGCAACCAGGTAATCGTTCTGGAAATGCGACCCATCTTAACCCTCGTTTTTAACCTTACGAAACGCAGTTTGCAGACCAAGCAGGAATAAGCCCACCGCAGCCATGATAAAAATGAATGTGGCTAAGGAACAGGCCCCCACCACTAAGGTACGCACCGCAATCCCAATATTGGTGGCTAAGTAACTCTTTTGAACGATCGGCTTAGCAGCAAAGGTCGTGGCGATCGAAGTGGTTAATTGATAGAGCAAAAAGCCGAATCCCCCAGAAATGAGAGACCCCGTCAAACAACGCCCAGAGGTTATCTCTGGGGAAGAAGGTGTTTCCGTCATAATTTAAACTCAGGTGTAGGGTTGGGAGGAATCCCCAGCGCTCTTAACTGTGCCACAAGACGCTCGGCCCGTAAACGCTGGTCATCAAGCTATCCCCACGACCAGGATCGGAACGGTATTCTCAGTTTCCTGCTGGCAGGACAATCCGATCCGGCGACCTTTCCTCAGCTTCCCTAGGCTCTCACCGGTCTAGACTCCTTAAGGTGAAGATCTGCTGATCACCACAATCCCTACTTTTGCATCGAAAGAAAAGCCCCGTTTCAGATTCTTCGAGATCCCCTGTATGTAAACTTTGTTTAAGTAATTCTCATTTTCTTAAGTTTATCCTTATACTAAGAGAACCAGCGAATCTTATTCGCCGGGATTTTCGTATCAATAATTCTATCCAGCCCTAACGTAAATTTTCAGCCTTTAATATTTGCTTTAGAGGCTTAAGGAAGGGATTTCTTTATCTTTTGGGAATAGAGGCTTTTTTGCTTCTCTTGCCGTTTGTTTCTTGTTTCCTCTTGTTCTTCAGTTTTTTCACTGAAGATCCGGAAACTTGCTTATTCCTTCTTCTGAAACAACCTTCAGATTACTTTTGCCTTCTTGATCCTCGTTTTTCTGACCACGGATCATAATACCACATTATTGACAATACAGGAGCACGAATATGACATTAGCCAATAGCCAAAGCTTAGGAAAAACCTACGCTCTCTTTTTCGCCAAGAGCTTTTTAGTGTGGGTCTTTACTTTTATCGTTTGTTCCCTCGTCATCGGCTTCCCGATTCTCATTTTAGTCGTAGGCATCGGCGCTTTACTGGCCGTTACGCTGCAGTCCATCCTGCCCATGAGTTCGGTGCTCCTCGTTGCTGGCGGCGTGTTGACCTTACATATCTTGGGGGTCATGATCGGGTCTGCCATCCTCACCATCAAAGGCGTACATCCCCAGGATGTCAGTTGGTTAACCTGGCTGAGTGGCAAAGCCGAGGAAGCCGAAACCCCTTCGGTCTACGCCTCCTGCCCTTTTACCTGTAGCTTAGAAAGTTTCGATCGCTAGAATGACGCTGTAATCATAATTTCCAATACACACCTCAAAGGGGAAAGTGGGCAACTGCTTTCCCCTTTGTTTTGCTGTGAGGTGGTCTGATGCTCTGAGGGATAAAGCATAGATCTCCTCAGGGGAAACCAGTAAGCTAAGACATGGCATCCCCTCCAGAAATGCTAGGGCGCGTCATCAATTAGGTCTAGAAGCCTTGCGACATCAAGGTTACCGCGCCCGCTCCAGCAAACATAACTAGGGGCTGAAACAACTGCCGTATAAACACTTCAGCGCTAAATGATGACAGCCGCTAGCGTGACTTCCCCCCAGAACAACTTAAAACAACGCAGGATTGGTTTGACGGGTGGCATTGCCACGGGTAAAACCACGGTCTCCGAGTATTTGGCCCAACAGTATCGCCTCCCGATCTTAGATGCAGATCATTATGCTCGGCAGGTGGTTGAGCCAGGGTCACCGGTTTTGGTCTCCATTGTTCAACGCTATGGTCATGGGATGCTGCGGCAGGATGGCACCCTCGATCGTCCCCAATTGGGTCAGATTATTTTTCAGGACGTGGAGGAACGGCGCTGGTTGGAAGCTCAGATTCATCCCCTCGTTCAGCAGTGTTTTGAGCAGACCTTAAGGGAGTTGGCGGAGGAACCGATCGTTGTGCTGGCCATTCCCCTCCTGTTTGAAACGGGTTATCACCTCACCCCCTTAGTCACGGAAACCTGGGTGGTGTCCTGTACACTTCAGCAACAATGCGATCGTCTCATGCAGCGAAATTCCTTAACCTTACAGGACGCTCAGACCCGTATTGAGGCCCAGTACCCTCTGTCGGATAAATGTGCCTTAGCGGATTGGGTTTTAGACAATAGCAGTAGCGTAGCGAAGTTACATCGACAGATCGATCGAGCTTTAGGAAACTGGGCATTGTGAACGGGAAACTCTAAACTCAGCCCTTAAGAATCAAACGGAGACAGATGCAGCTAATGGGGATACCATAAGGGGTCTGGACTGAAACGATGCCGCGCCCTAAAAGGCTAAGCTGTTTTCACTAACCCCGCCCTAAAAGGTACGGGGATTGCCTAGACCAATTTAGGCAACGCAAGAAGTGAATACCGCATTGAGACACAGTTTGGTACACACTTCCAGATACTTCCCTAGTCTGGACTATCTGCAAGCCTAATTGGTTAGGCGTTGGGTAAAGCCAAGACATCTTAACTGTGTTGCGGGAAGGGACTTAAACGGGTTTTTCTGGTTTCCTGGGCTTATCGCCATTAAAAAAACCAGTTCCCGCAAGGGAATGTCAAGCCGTCCTACAAGGACGGGGTTTCAGACCCATTTTTCTGATGAATCCGCTGGTAGTGAGAGCTTTAGCCCTCCCGTCTCAATGCCGAGCCGCTTGTCCCGCACTCTTCCATTAAATTTTTTCGCTTTCAGTGGAAAGCCGTTATGGATAAATTTGAAGCCCTCAAAGCCTTTACCGAAGTGGTGAATGCGGGTGGCTTTGCCGCCGCTGCCCGCAAGTTAAATAGCAATCGCTCCTCCATTAATAAACTGGTTATTCACTTAGAGAATGAACTGGGGGTGCAGTTGCTCCATCGCACGACACGCCAGGTTACCCCCACGGTAACGGGTCTAGCCTTTTACGATCGCTGTGTCAGCATTTTGGCGGAGTTGACGGAGGCAGAGCAGGCGGTATCAGCCTTACAGGATACTCCCGTGGGCACCCTGCGCCTCAATGCCCCCATGAGCTTTGGAACTCACTACCTGGCCTCCATCGTGACCCGCTTTATGAGCCTCTATCCAGCGGTACAGGTCCAACTCACCCTAGACGATCGCTTTGTTGATCCGGTAGCAGAAGGATTTGACCTGGTGGTACGCATTGCAGAACCCCAAACGTTTCCAGGGGTAGTGTTACATCCGATCGCCTCGATCGCCCAATACCTTTGCGCAGCCCCCGCCTATTTAGAGCAATACGGTATTCCCGAGACGGCAGAAGCAGTAAAACAGCACCAGTGTCTCCACTATGGTTACCTGTCTACGGGACACACTTGGAAATTGCTGGATGCAGAAAACCAAGAGGTTCGGGTCACGGGGCCCAGTCGCCTTTGCTCCAACAACGGTGAAGTGCTATACCAAGCCGCCTGCCAAGGCTTAGGCATTGTCCTCTTACCGAGCTTTCTCGTCCACGCAGCGATCGCAGCGGGAGCGTTAACGGTGGTTTTGCCCCATTATCAGCTTCCCCCCTTAACCCTCAGTGCCATTTATCCCGTTAACCGTCACCTTTCAACGAAAGTTCGGCTCTTTCAAGATTTTTTGCAAGAGCGGCTTCTTGAAAATTTCAGCTTTCTCTCGGAAAATCGAAGTCAGGAACCGCCAACCCTCGATCGTTTTGCCCCTGAGGAGCACTGAAACCGCCTATGCAACTTCCCCCCCCAGAACAGTGGCAGCATTCCCACAACTTTTTAGTGGATCAGCATCAGGCAGAAAAAAAGACTCAGCTGGTCATGTTCCTCACTGCGGTGACGATGCTGGCGGAAATTGCAGCGGGGTTAAGTTTTGGCTCCATGGCGCTTTTGGCCGATGGGTGGCACATGGCCACCCATGTGGCGGCCTTTGGGATCACGGTATTTGCCTATCGTTATGCCCGTCATCATGCCTCGGATCCCCGCTATACCTTTGGGACGGGCAAGGTGAGTGTTTTGGGTGGTTTTGCCAGTGCAGTAGCCCTAGCGGTGGTGGCCTTTATCATGGCCTTTGAATCCTTGGGTCGATTGTTCCAACCCCACAGTATTCAATTTAATGAAGCGATCGGCATTGCGGTTCTGGGGTTAGTGGTGAACTTAGTCAGTGCCTGGCTATTGCAGGGAGAAGCCGATCACCATCACCACGCCCATCATTATGACTCCCATACTCACGACTCCCATGACCCTCACCCCCATGAGCCAGAAACCCACCGGGATCATAACCTGCAGGCCGCCTATATCCATGTTTTAGCCGATGCACTCACCTCCGTCTTAGCGATCGTTGCCCTGTTTGCGGGTAAATTTCTGGGCTGGCTTTGGCTGGATGCGGTCATGGGTTTAGTGGGGGCAGGGGTCATTACCCAGTGGGGCTATGCTCTGATCCGGGAGACGGGGGCAATTTTGTTAGATGGCGGCATTGATAAGCAGATTAAATTAGATATTCTCAATACGATCGAAGCGAATACAGATAACCGTGTGGTGGATTTGCATGTCTGGCATCTCAGTCCTCACCATTTATCCGCCACGGTTTCTTTGATCACCCCAGTGCCCCAAGCTCCGGAATATTACAAACAGCAACTCCGTCAAATTCCGGCTCTGACCCATATCATTGTTGAAGTCACAGCCTGTGATTAAATTCCCTCAACCCGAGGTCAAGCACCTCTGAAAGTGCCAAAATTTAATGGCAGAGTGCGACGCTACGAGCCTCCCCGAGACACTCTCCCGCCTTCAGTTGGTTGCTGAATTAATTGTGTAAGATAAAGGAAAAATCAACTTCCTTGGGCTGTGGTATCTCAATGCCTCATCGATCGTTCTGGAATCGGCTCAAACTGACCAACTACTCTCTGTCGGTCGTCTTATTAGTTCCCTTTATCCTCCTCATTACCGGCACCGTCAGTTTAGTGGGTTACCTTTCCTTCCGGAATGGACAAAAGGCCGTCAACAACTTAAGTAGTCAATTGCGCCAGGAAATTCTGGCCCGCATCGATCGTGAACTTGAGGCCTATTTCAGTGCTCCCCATAATATTAATCAACTCAGCACGATCGCTTTTATCCAAGGGGAATTAAACTGGGATACCGGCACAGGGGTGCAACAATTTTTAGAACAGCTACGGATTTCTCCCTATATTTATGCTGTCTATTGTGGCAATACCGAAGGGGATTTTATTGGGGCCACTCGTTTACTAGATGGTCAAGAAAGTTTAGGGGTTTGGATTGCCAATAAAAGTACTAATAACCATCTTTTACAATATCGAGCCGATTTTACCGGCAAGACGGATATCGTCACCAAAGATTCAGGCTTTTATGATCCAAAACTTCGTCCGTGGTATCAACTCGCCTTAAAAATGGAAGGCTCAACCTGGAGTGAGGTTTATATTTCCTTTTCCCAAAAGTTACCCACCATTACCGCCAGTCAACCCGTCTACGATCGCTTCGGGCGTAATATTATCGGGGTTTGTGCAACGGATGTCTTATTATCCGATGATTTGCGATCGTTCTTATCAAAATTAAATATCGGTCAAACGGGCATTGCCTTTATCGTAAATCGTAAGGGCGAGTTAATTTCAACCTCTACCGATGATCCCCTCACGACGGGGCAGGATAAGGAACAAAAACTCCTCAAGGTCACGGACAGTATCAATCCTTTAGTTCAGGAAACGGGACTCAATTTAGTCAATCATTTTCAGGATCTCAATGCTATTTCGCGATCGGAAACCTTAGATTTTCAGTTTCAGGGCGATCGGCAATTGGTGCAGGTTTTACCCTTTCAAGATCGATACGGTCTGGACTTTCTCATCGTCCTCGTCCTGCCAGAATCCGATTTCATGGAACAAATTCAGCGGAACAATCTGTGGACCGGAGGATTGTGTGCCCTAGCATTAGGAGGGGCTGTGGGTATTGGCATTTGGGTATCCCGACGCTTAAGCCATCCCCTTAAACGCTTAAGTCGCCTCAGTCAAACCCTAGCGGAAGGTCAATTAGATCAACAGGTTGAGGTCTCTTCTATTCAGGAGTTAAAGGTCTTAGCAGAATCCTTTAATCGGATGGCACATCAGCTCAAAACCTCCTTTGAAGCCTTAGAAGAAGCCAATACCGAATTAGAACATCGGGTAAAAGAACGTACTGCAGCCCTAGCCCAAAGTGAAGAACGATGGCAACTTGCGATTCAAGGTAGCCACGATGGAATCTGGGATTTAGATCCACAAAAAGATGAGGTTTTCTATTCCCCACGCTGTAAGCAAATGCTGGGCTTTGAAGATTGGGAATTTGAAAATACATTGGCGAGTTTTAGGGAACAACTCCATCCTGACGATCGCGATCGGGTGATGCAAGCCCTAGAGGATCATCTCAACCGTAAACTGCCCCACTTTCGCGTAGAATTTCGGATGCGCTGTAAAGAGGGTGAATATAAATGGATTTTATCGCGGGGACAAGCCTTATGGGATGACTCCGGCACAGCTATTCGGATGGCGGGTTCCCATTCTGATATTCACGATCGTAAATTAGCAGAGGCCAATTTAAAACGGGGCGCAGAGCGGGAC
Source organism: Prochlorotrichaceae cyanobacterium (assembly GCA_049455215.1). Lineage (GTDB taxonomy): Bacteria > Cyanobacteriota > Cyanobacteriia > Prochlorotrichales > Prochlorotrichaceae > JBEAPM01. The sequence continues at coordinate 1,268 of JBMTZC010000020.1, read as the reverse complement.
AACTTAGTCAGTCAAATTTCTCAGCAATTATTAGAGAACAACCTGGATCTAGCGATCGATATTGCCTTAGAAAGTATTCGAGTATTTTGTAGTAGTCAATATGCTTTTCTCTTGGAATTTGATTTTCAGTCTTCGTCCTTTGTGATTACCCATTTTCAGGCTGATTTAGAATGCTTTCCCGATTCAGAATTGATGCTTTCTACTCAAAAAATACCGATTTCAGCCCAGCATTTATCCTGGATTTACCAACAATGCTATTCTGGAGCCGTTATTCATTTAGATCAGATCGATGATTTACCCCGCGCTGCCTATCAAGAGCGTGAAACGCTGCAAAAATTGTCCATTCAATCCCTCTTAATTGTGCCAACCTTATACCACGATATCATTGTGGGGGGGATGGGTTTAGCAACGGTGAATACCCTCCGAACTTGGCAGGATGAAGATAGCCAACTCCTGCAATTAGTGGGGGAATTTTTAGCGATGGCCCTGGCCCGGCGTTCTGCGGAAGAAGCGCTGTTACAGGAGCAGGAAAAATCTGAGCGTTTATTATTGAATGTGCTCCCCGCCCCGATCGTCAACCGCCTCAAGCAAAGCCCTGGGGTCATTGCGGATGAATTTGAGTCTGTCTCAATTTTATTTGCTGATATTGTTGGTTTTACCACTCTGGCCAGTCAACTCGATCCAGCGGAACTTGTTGATTTGCTCAATGAAATTTTCTCCGGTTTTGATCAATTAGCTTCTCGCTTGAAGCTAGAAAAAATTAAGACGATCGGTGATGCCTATATGGTAGCAGCAGGTCTACCCACCCCTCGTTCGGATCATGCCGAAGCGATCGCTGAAATGGCATTAGGAATGCAAAGCATTATTGAAAATATTTCCTTAAATACGGCGCGAGAGGCAACACGTCCAGCGTTACAAATTCGTACAGGAATTAATACGGGTAAAGTCGTTGCGGGGGTCATTGGCACCCATAAGTTTATCTACGACCTCTGGGGCGATACCGTTAATGTGGCCTCCCGCATGGAATCCTCCGGAGAACCAGGTTCGATTCAAGCCTCCGAAGCCATTTATCAGATCCTGCATCACCAATATCACTTTGTCGAACGGGGCGAAGTACAGGTCAAAGGCAAGGGCTTAATGAAAACCTATTGGCTAATGGGAGCCCAAGCCGGGAGTTGAGCTTGCCACACTTGCGACAATGCCCCGGAAAAAGCAAAGAGTTGCCCCACCGGAGGCAGGACAACTCTTTTGACTCTTGAACAAACCAT
>JBMTZC010000019.1:0-22469 GCA_049455215.1 Prochlorotrichaceae cyanobacterium | reverse complement strand
CTGATCTTTCCCGTATGCTTTGAACTCTAGTACAATCATGTTTGTATATTAATACGTCCAGCATAAAGCCGTCCTGAAAGGACGGGGTTTTAGACCCACTTCTCTGATAAGTTTCCAATTCTGGCAATTCCCCCTAGCCCCCCTTGAAAAAGGCTACCGTGTACACACATCTTGGATGAGAACCCAAAATCTGATTTACCCCCCTTAATCCCCCCTTGGAAAGGGTGGAAACTCCAATCCGATCCTCCCCCTTGCTAAGGGCTACCGTGTACACATAAGTCTCGTTGCAATCGCAAAACTTGAGTGGATCCCCCCTAGCCCCCCTTGAAAAAGGGGGAACCGGAAGAAACGGCTCGAAAGTCCCCCTTATTAAGGGGGATTTAGGGGGATCTAGCTAAATCGATCGGTTTGATCAAGATGTGTGTACACGGTAGCTTCCGGAAGGGGGGTGAAGCGGTACCGATGCCTGAGGGCGCGTCACCATTTAAGTCCAAAACCCTTACGGCATAAACCTTAGCCGCGCCCGTTCAGTTTTCCAGCTAGGGGCTCCCTAACTGATCACTATCTCTAGCTGGAAGGGGGTAAATTTTCTTCTAGGGCTTCCCGTAAAGCAATAATCTGGGCGGTTAACTCCTTGAGATCATCTTGAACCGTATGGGGAACTGCCGTGGCAGTTGTGGTAACGGTGGCTGTACTTGCAGGGGCACTAAAATTCGGCAGTCCCGATCCCGCCAAGAGGCTCTCCACAAACTGACGGGCTTCCTGTTCCGTTTGGGTTCCTCGGTCTACCCACTCCTGGGACAAGCCATCAAAATCCGTTTGCAAGCGATTTAGGGTGGTTTCCCGCTTTTCCGTATCCTGAAGACTGTCCATCAGGGCAGTTCCGGCTCCTAGGGTAAACCGGAGTCCGTTCTCTAAGAGTTGAGGTAAATCTGTTGCATTATTCATAGAACACGCTCCGACAAACTTCTAGCACCTAGTTATGTTAACGCACTCAATGATATAGCACTCAATGTGGGAGGGAAAAAGCCTTGATTTCCCCCCTTGCGGCGACCCCCTTAAGGCATGAGAGTGCGATACTCTTCCCTGAAATTCTGCCCCTTTCAGGGGCAAGCCGAAAAATTAACTTTGTGTCAGATTGGGCAGAAAACCGTTATATTTTTGAAGTATAGTCCTATATTGCTTCAACCTCAGTGACTGCAACGCTTCCTCATCACCCGACTACGGCCACCGCATCCGCCTGGGAAGGCTTAATTCATCAATACTGGGATTTCTTGCCCGTAACCGAGCAAACCCCTGTCATTACCCTCAAAGAAGGGAACACTCCCCTCATCCCTGTGCCCCGGATTGCAGCCCTAGTGGGAAAAGACGTTCAGGTCTATGTCAAATTTGATGGTTTAAATCCGACGGGTAGCTTTAAGGATCGGGGCATGACCGTAGCGGTGTCCAAGGCGAAAGAAGCGGGAGCCGAAGCGGTGATTTGTGCCAGTACGGGCAATACTTCGGCTGCGGCGGCAGCCTACGCCCGACGGGGTGGTTTACGGGCCTTTGTGGTCATTCCCGATGGCTATGTGGCTATGGGTAAATTGGCTCAGGCCTTGCTCTATGGAGCAGAAGTCTTTGCCATTGAAGGGAATTTTGATCAAGCCCTTGACATGGTTAAGGCGGTTTCCGATCGCTATCCCGTTACCTTAGTCAATTCCGTCAATCCCTATCGCTTAGAGGGTCAAAAAACCGGGGCCTTTGAACTGGTGGATACCCTGGGGGATTCCCCCGACTGGCTCTGTATTCCGGTGGGGAATGCGGGGAATATTACGGCCTATTGGATGGGCTTTTGCCAATATCACCAGGTGGGGCGCTGCCAAAAATTACCTCGCCTCATGGGCTTCCAGGCGGATGGAGCCGCTCCCCTCGTGTATGGGGCTCCAGTGAAACACCCGGAAACCTTGGCCACCGCCATCCGCATTGGCAATCCCGCCAGTGCCAAACAGGCGATCGCTGCTCGGGATGCGAGTCAGGGGCAGTTTAATGCCGTGACGGATCAGGAAATTTTAGAAGCTTACCGCCTGCTGGCGGCCCAAGAAGGGATTTTTTGTGAACCGGCGAGTGCCTCCTCCGTGGCGGGGTTACTCAAGTGCAAGGAGCAAGTTCCCCCAGGGGCAACGATCGTTTGTGTGTTGACGGGCAATGGCTTAAAGGATCCCGGCACAGCGATCGACCATAGTCAAAATGAAGTGCATGGTGGGTTGCCCCCAGAGGTAGACAGCTTAGCGAAAGCGATGGGATTTTGATGATTCTTCAGCCTTAGGGTCAGCGGCAACCGACTTAAGGCGGAAGCGCTCAGATACGGGGACACCCTTGCCTTAAATTTTTTCCCTTTCAGTGAAAAGCCGGGCTTGACCCACTCGTTTAGGTTAAGAATCTATACGAAATGTTCCAAAATGTTTCCTTCTCTTGGTAAGAGTAGAGCAGTGCAAAACTTTGCATTCGCTGCTTTGGCAATAACAACCTATTTTTCTGGAGAGTCTCTTAAATGATGTCTACTTTATTTCTGCATAACCTGTTGGCGAGTGTTCCGGCCACTCCCTCCTGGAGCTTAAAAATTGGCTTCGTGATGGTGGTTTGCAACATTGTTGCGATCGCCTTTGCAAAATCCACCGTTAAAATTCAAAATGCTGGCCCTGCCATGCCCTCTCCTGATCTGTTTGGTGGCTTTGGTCTACCGGCGGTCATCGGTAGCGCTTGCTTCGGTCACATTTTAGGCGCTGGGGTTATTCTCGGCCTCACCTACATGGGTGCTCTCTAGGAGAGCGGTTATAGGGGACAGGGGACAGAAAGGGGCTGAAGCTTCAATTCAACTCTAACCCCTAGCCCCTAATTCCTAACCTAAGCTTTTTTCAACCAGCTAAACATAGCCCGCAGATCTTTACCCACCACTTCAATGGGATGTTCTGCTTCCTGACGACGCATCGCCGTAAAGCCCGGTTTACCGGATTGATTTTCCAGTACAAACTCTCTGGCAAATTGCCCAGACTGAATTTCGCTGAGAATTTTACGCATTTCAGCGCGGGTCTCATCGGTAATGATGCGGGGACCACGGGTGTAGTCGCCATATTCAGCGGTATTGGAGATACTGTCGCGCATTGTGGCTAAGCCACCTTCCACCACCAGGTCAACGATGAGCTTCACTTCGTGGAGACATTCAAAGTAGGCCAACTCGGGTTGATAGCCGGCATTGACGAGGGTTTCAAAGCCAGATTTAATCAGTTCGCTAAGACCGCCACAGAGTACTACCTGTTCGCCGAATAAATCCGTTTCCGTTTCTTCCCGGAAGGTTGTTTCTAAAATTCCAGCACGGGTGCCACCAATGCCTTTGGCGTAGGCCATGGCCCGATCGCGGGCTTGTCCCGTAGCATCTTGGTACACGGCAAATAAGCAAGGCACCCCTTGCCCTTGTTCGTAGGTGCGACGCACCAAGTGACCCGGCCCCTTAGGAGCCACCATGACAACATCAACATCTTCCGGCGGCACGACTTGACCAAAATGGATATTAAAACCGTGGGCAAAGAGTAAGACATTGCCAGACTGGAGATTGGGCGCAATTTCATTCGTGTAGACGGTTTTCTGCACCTCATCCGGCAGGAGAATCATCACGAGATCCGCAACCTTAGCCGCTTCACTCACCGAAAGCACCTTGAGCCCTGCTGCTTCAGCTTTGGCCACGGATTTGCTGCCGGGGTATAGCCCCACCACCACATTCACGCCGCTATCCTTGAGATTGAGGGCATGGGCATGCCCCTGAGAGCCATAGCCAACGATCGCTACGGTTTTTCCATTCAGCAGATCCAAATTGGCATCGCTGTCGTAATACATCTGCGCCATAGGGCTACTTAACTCCTGACGTTTGTTACAAAGTCTGTACAAAATTGACAGCCTTCCATTATGCCATCAGAGGGAATCCCAATAAAGGGTCTTAAAAGTATCTGCGGATTGGGGGTTAATGCGTCGCAGGACTTTGACGATCGCTCTGACCTGCTCTGAATAGGGATCCCGAACTTCGCCTGTCCAGTTGGCCACGGCAGCAGTGGTCACGCCTAATTCTTTTGCCAGTTGGGATTCAGGGATCTGATAGGTGTGCAGCACCTGCTGTAGAACGATACCGGCTTGTCCCATAATGTTGACCTTCTGAACCTTCTGTTGACCTGAGGAAATATTTATGATTGTGGTGAGCGAACTGGGGCGATCGGCTCTGCCGCCGCCCACCATGAATTGAACGTAACTTGATCGCGGCGCTCCTACAAATATTTTTTGAGCAAGTGTTCCAATTTGCGTTGGGTTTCCAGGGGCACTTGTTCCATCGGGGTAAGAATGGCATACTTCAGCGCAGAATGAGCCTCCGATTCGGGCCAGGTTTCAGCCAACCGGCGGACGGTTTCTCGAATTACCTTTTGAGCATTGGTGGCATTGCGTTGCAAGTTCTGGATAATCATTTCCACCGTCACGCTATCGTGGTCGGGGTGCCAGCAGTCATAATCGGTGACCAGAGCCAGGGTTGCATAGGCAATTTCGGCTTCCCGCGCCAGTTTGGCCTCCGGTAAGTTCGTCATCCCAATGATTGTTCCACCCCAACTGCGGTATAGGTTCGATTCCGCCTGAGTGGAGAAAGCCGGGCCTTCCATACACACATAGGTGCCGCCGCGATGCAAGTTCACTTCGGGTAAATCAATGCTGTCGATCGCTTCGGCAAGGACGTTAGCAAGGGCAAGGCAAATGGGGTGACCAAAGGTAATATGGGCAACAATCCCTTCACCAAAGAAGGTCGAGATCCGATTGCGGGTGCGATCGATAAACTGATCCGGTAAGACCATATCCAGGGGTTTTGCTGCATTTTGGAGGGAACCTACGGCTGAGGCGGAAATGATATATTCCACTCCTAATGTTTTGAAGGCGTAAATATTGGATCGAAAGGGAAGATCCGTGGGTAAAAACTGATGATGCCGCCCGTGACGAGCTAAAAAGGCAACTTTGACCCCATCTAAGGTTCCCACAATAAAACGATCGGAGGGTGGGCCAAAGGGCGTGTTGACCTCCACCTCTTCACGATCCTGCAGGGCATCCATTTTATATAAACCGCTGCCGCCAATAATGCCAATTCTAATGGGATCCATATTCTTGCCTTGCTCCTGAGACAAACTTCCCCGGCATCATAGCCCAGGACGGGATCCGTTTTAAGTTCCCCAGAAGACCGCGTACAGCTCCCTAGGTCATGCGATTGTCCATCGCCCAGCGGGCTAACTCTGTACGGTTGTTTAAGCCGGTTTTTGCCAACATATTGGAGACATGACTTTCGATCGTGCGTTGGCTGACCTTGAGACGAACCGCAATTTCTTGGTTTTTCAGCCCCTGAGCCACTAAATTGACAACCTTAGTTTCGGTGGGGGTCAGCACCACCCGCTTGGCGAGGCGAATCGGCGGTAAAGGTGCTCCGACCTCCTGATAAGGGGCAGCCCGTTGCGTACTGATCCGCTGCGTATGGCGTAGGGAAGATTCGACTTGAGCCACCAACTCTTCCGGTTCAAAGGGCTTAACCATATAGACATCTGCCCCTTTTTTCAGACCCTTAACCCGATCTTGGCTTTGGCCTTTAGCGGAGAGAAATAAGATCGGAACCCAGCTTAAGCGATCGTCTTCTCGCACTTTTTCAACAAAGGCATGACCACCCATTTCCGGCATCATTATGTCACAAATAATCATATCGGGCAGGAAGGACTCTAAGCGATCTAAGGCATCCCGACCATTTTCAGCCGTGAGAACTTCATAGCCCCGAAACTCTAAATAATCCTTGACCAAGAGGATCATGTGGGGATCATCATCAACTAATAATAATTTTTTAGCATCCATCACTTGCACTAGCCTCTCCCGTCAAACTTAAGATTATGGAGTTATCAGGCACCTCAAAAAATCCAAAACTGGGTTTCTATTTCTACGCAGTGTTAGGAATTATGGCCAGGAGCTTCGCCACCCGCCACCAAATTGATCGAGGTGCCTTATCATTGCCTACGTAATTTTGTAGGTTAGCATGAAAATATAGTTATAAACACTTAACCCTCCGCAATTATAGCGATCTGTAACAACAGACGGAACACAGATCCGGAAGGGATTCTACGGCAGTGTTTAACGGCTAATTCGATTTAATAACCATAATGAGGCCACTAATCCCACAAAATGGGCGGTGGTGGCATTCGTACTAGCTTGCACCACAAATAAATCCAAGGGCTGCACCAGTTCTTGTTCCTGCAGTACAATCCCAGACTGTTGAAAGGATTTAGCCACCAGTGACCCTACGATCGCTTGGGATCCGAGGATAATTAACACCATGCCGATCAGATTTCCCCAGAGCCCCTGCCGGACAAGTTGCATTGCCTCTGCGCGACTAGGGCGGGCAGACTCATCCGCCGCTTTGAGATTGCGCCCTAAGCGGGTATAACGGAAGGCCCAAAAGATGGAAACGTAAAGGGCAACTAAGCTTGCGATCGCAAAAAAGAAGCCCAGACCACTGCCGGGATTGGAACCCGTAGAGCGACCAAAGCTAAAGGATGCAAACAGCAAAATAATACTGGCCACCACCCCCAAAACAATTTGTATCCAAAAACTAATCCAGCCCACTTTGCGGAAGGCTTCACCAATTTTTTGGATACTTAACTTATCAGTCATCGCAATATACCTTTCAGAGATTGTTCAGGGCGGATAGTGTTAGCAGAACCTCTGCTCCGCACTATGCTGAAAAACCCGGTCAGAGGGTGGGAATAGGCTCAAAATCTTGGGCTTGTAAACCTTTGCGCCAAAGAATGAGCGCATCTTCCCCAGTTTTTTGATAATACCCCTTACGGGTACCGATCGTTTGAAACCCAAATTTGTGATAGAGGGCCAGGGCCGCCGCATTGGTTGCGCCCACTTCTAAGGTTGCCCAGGATAACCCTCGCTGCCGTGCAGATTGTAACAGCGCCGATAAGAGTTGCGTGGCTAAACCCTGACGACGATGCTCAGGATGCACAAGCAATAAGGTAATGTGGGCTTCATCTAAAATGGCCCACAGGCAGCCCAGGGCCAGGATCCCCGGATCAGGGGAGGCAGTAATAACCAACAAATCGCTATTGGGGCTCTGGACTTCTCGATCGTATCCATCCGCACTCCACATCCCCCCTAAACATAACTGATCCAGGGCAACGGCCTCGGGAATTTGAGCGATCGTTAGGGGCGAAAGGGTGTACAGACTAGCCAAAGACGTAGAGGAACAACTCAGAAGGATGGGGAAGGAACCATGACAGGGCTTTGGCACAAGCACGAAAGCGGGTGTCTAGTGGTGTCAGTATGACCCAGAAATATGGAGTGCTGGTCAGTTACGGCTCAGTTATCTCTGGGGGAAACGAGGAAGTTCAATAGCCGCGAGGGAACCTCGTTTCTTGGGCGGCCGCAATGGATACACGAGCGGAGACGGCCAACTGGGCTGCAGGTTTAGGGAGGGGGGATTCCCCAACAATGGATTAGAGAGTTTTTTGCGCACCTGCTCCTGCTCTTCCGACCCGCTTGCTGCCGCTACTGCCGGTTGTTCAGATCGGTTCAGGTTAAAAGAAGGCTTTTGGGCGGGGAAGGAAAGTACCTTCAGGTCTAAGGACGGGGAAGCCGGCAGACTTTCTGCCGTGGCCGCCGGTGAAACAGATTCCTCCGGTGCCAATTCTTCCGGTGCCGACGTTGCTGAATCCAGATCAGGATCCTTATCCTGGGCTAAACTCTGCCAGAGTTCATAGGCTTGTCCCGCTGATGCACCCGAGACAGCAGCGGCAGCATCTTTTGACTCGGTTGATGTTGTTGACTCTAAGGACGAATTGAAGACGGCCAGTTGCGGCTGATTCTGAATTACCGCCTTGAGGGCCACATCTAGATTGAGGGGCTCCACCACAGTAGGAAGAGAAATGGGGGGGGCTATTTCTGAAGATGAGGGAGCAGCGTCAGGAGGGGAGAATTGATCCGTCACGGTCTCAGCAAAGTGGTTATCACCCTCCATCTCAGCAACGGGATCCGCCAGAAGGGATTCTGTGATCTCGCGATCGTCTAAATCACTGGGCACATCGGGGGCGATCGTCCCAGAGACTTCCGCTGGATCTAGGACGAGATCGGCAGACTCCAATCTTTCCGAGGCAAAGGATGGCTCATCGATCGCTTCCAGGGGGGGATCGGCGTCTGAGATAGGTTCTGAAATTTCATTGGGGGTAAGACTATCCTGAGGATCCACCACCGAGGACTCCACCCACTGGGCCACTTTTTGCCAAGTTCCTTCCGAGGGATCTTCATCGCTTTCCCCGGCAGCCGCAGACCAGGGTTGTACCGGACTGGAACGAGGGAAAAAGGTCACCGGTTCCGGCAAAGCCGGCGCAGTAGGCGACCCCATGGCGGTTTCTTCTTGAGGGGCTTCTGTGTCAGCAGGAAGGGGAACAGATACTTCTAAGCAGCGTTCCAGGGCAGCCTTAAACTGGAGGGTATATCGTTGCTGACGACTCAGTCGGGTTTTTAAGGAGCGACATTCATTTTCTGACTGCACAAGCCGTTGGGTTTGATCGGCAAAGCGTTTTTGCAGACCACCATACTCCTGTTCTAAAACGGAAACCCGTTCCTTCGTATTGTCTAATTGCTGAGTTAAGGTGTCTACCAGAATTTGCTGCTTCTGCACCTGTTGTTGCGATTCCTGCAGGGAGCGATTGAAATGGGCTTCAAGACTGCTGGTAGACTCTGCTTTTTGGCGCTGGGTCAACAGGGTTTCCAATTCCTGACAGCGTTGCCGTTGAAATTGAAGAGCGGTTTGACATTGACTCAGGGATTCTTCTAGTTCGCTCACCCAGTCCATCAACTGTTCATTCTGTTGTTGAATGTCCTGGTATTGCTGGGACGCAGAGACTTCAGATGGACTGTGATCTGAAGCCGTCGCAGCATCTGAAGCCAATCGGAAAAATTCGGTGCCGGTCATCCCTTCTAATGTCGGGGCGGGCTGAGAATGCCCTGTCACTGGTACCGGGGCGATCGACATCTGGGGGGGTGTCCCCGTTTCCGCCGCCAGTTTATCCAAGTCAATGACCCAATCTGCCTCTCTCTCCGGTTTGGGAACGCCGGAGGTTTTATTAGCGTCACTCATGAATCCTTACCCGCTCACAACCCAAAGTCCTAGTCGTTTAAAGTAACACCCATCATGAAAATATCCACCCTCAGTCCTAAGATTCAATCCTAAGATTACGGATGAACTACGTGAGATACTCCACGCAATATCTGGAGCACTATCCCATAAGTTTCCCATATTTGGTTGTAATGTAAAGGGAACTTAACGTTATTAACGGTAATGAATTTTTGTGTCATGGGGTGACGCTTCCGCCTCTAAACGGGACTGCACGAGGCGATGAATGCTATTCCACTCCTGGTCGGACAAGGGCTCTAAGATCCAGGGAATCTGGAAACAGTCGCTTGCTGCTTCAATCAGGGTAGAAACGATCGTCTCGGGGGAGGGCACAACAATCTCTTCCGGCAGAGGGGATAGGGGGGAGCCAAACACAAGCTGCCATAATTCCGGATCGGGAGAGAGTCGCATGCTGCCATGTTGGAGGACCACTTCCGGATTTCCCGATCGCCAGCGTTGCGCACTACCAATCCACTTACAACCATTGCTTAACTGTAGGTCGGCTGAGGTTTTCAAGGCAAAGCAGTTTGCAGTTTGCTGCTGAGCTAGTCGCCCAGGACGATCGTTTCCATAGCGTAAGGGAAAGCCAAGACTCTCCCATCCCTGTTGCAAAAAGCGGCAGAGATTGCAATACGTTTCAGGACGATTGGGTTTGCCCTTGGGCAGGGGAGCCGTAACCAAGGCATAACATAAATCCCCTTGGTGTAGTACGCCTCGGCCTCCCGTGGGACGGTGGATTAACGGCAGGGAATGGTTTTGCCAAGTTAAAGTCTGCCAATGATCGGGCCAGCGTCGCTGTCCATAGCCTAGGGAGAGGGCTGCCGGTTGCCAATGGTAAAACCGGAGCACCATAGACCACTGCTCAGGGTTGTAATGAGACAGTAACCATTCATCGATGGCCATCTGCAGGTTTCCCGAATTGACCATGAGGGGAAGAAGGCGGCCAGGTTTGAGGCTCATGGCATAGTGTCTAGCTTCGTAGTCTACCGGTGTGATCTAACTGCGTGGGTTTTCTCGGCACTTCACCACCAAACGACGATCGGGCTCTTTGCCTCGACTATAGGTTTCAATATCGTCAAACTCCTTGAGCAGCGAGTGAACCTGCCGCCGTTCGGCGGAGGAGAGGGCGAGGATCTCTTGCTCTAAGCGACTAAAGCGGGCTTGTTTAACCGCATCCTCTGCGATCGTTTTCAGCTCCGCTAAACGCCGATCGCGGTAGTGATTGACATCCACTGTGAAGGGCATTTTCACCCCTTCGTCCGACTGAAGATTAACAATTAGGCTGGTGAGGTACTGAATGGAGTCTAAAACCTCTCCCTTGGTGCCAATTAAGGCTTGAATAGCATCGGGGCTCAGGGAGTCTGTGGAGATGGTCAACCACCCTTCTCGATCGTGATCATGATCATCATCCGCCCGCACCGTCGAGGCTTCGCGGATTTCTGCGCTAACCGTTGCCTCAACCCCCATCTTTGTTAACAATGTGGTGACCCAAAGCTGAGCTTGCTCTAATAAATGAATTTCAACTTCTGTAGACATCTTAGGAACAAAGATTAAATAAATAGTGTTGTGGGGTTGAGCCCCCCTTGGGTGACCCAACCCCTAACTTGACCAGTAATGTCTCGATCCTTATTTTTTCTTGGTAAACCCGTCGCTGGCTTTATTGTTACCACGACTCGGAGACTTCGGCGTTGTCTTAGACTTATTCAGCTTGGGGCGGGGGGATTGAGGAGGAGTAGACTTGGCGCTAGTGGTTTTGCTGTCCTTCTCCTTCTCTTTACTGGCTTTTTTATGGGATGCGGGCTCAAAGGGTAAGCGATTGGCTCCGGTTTCTAGGGCCAGTTGTCGCTCTTGATCATCCACAATCTTTTGCAAATTCTCCGGCAGGGGCTCCCGCATCAGAATAAAGGTTTGGGCAGTTTGGAAAATGTTGGCAATCAACATATACATCAATACCCCTGCTGGTAACGGGAAGAAGAGAAACATCCCGGAAAAAATCAACGGGGTGACTTTATTGACAGTATCCTGTTGGGGGTTAGCGGAGGCTCCCTGACCCGAAAGCAGTTGGTTGACAAATAAACTACCGCCAAAGCCCAACACCATAATTAAGATGTCCCAGTGAATCGCGCCCGTGTCCTTATCCCGAACACCAACTTCTCCCAAGGCCTGAATAAAGAGGAAACCACGATTCGCCGCTAAGCCCTTTAACGTTGCTTGGACGGTAATATCTCCGGGTTCTAAGGCGGTAATCACCCCAGATTCGTCAATGCTGGCGCGATCGTCTCCCTTGGTAATTGTCCAACGGGGGCTCAGTTTAGTATCGGGATAGTCCTGCATGAGTTCCCGCAACGGCTGTCCCGACAGGGTCTGAAATTTAATCTGGGCACTCTCGCCTACACCAATTTGGGTTCCGCCAGGCAGAATGGCCGCCACCTGGGTGTGAATCCCATCGGTGACATAGATATTTTGGGGCTTGCTCGAAAAAGCTTTAACCTCCACCTGCTCCATCTTTTCGCTGGGTAGAATTTGCAGGTTCAGGGAGTAATTAATATCGGAAAAGGGGGATCCCCGTAGCGTAGCGAAGAGGGCAAAGAGTACCGGCATTTGCACTAACAGGGGTAAGCAGCCCGCTAAGGGGTTGCCAAACTCCTTGAAAAGCTTGCTCAGTTCTTCCTGCTGCTTGGTGGGATCGTCTTTATATCGCTCCCGCACTTCCTGCTGGCGTTTTTGCAACACAGGGTTGGCAATCTTCATGCGTCGGGCATTGCGAATTGAGCCCGCACTCAAGGGATAGAGCGCAAAGCGAATCACAAGAGTCAGAGCCACGATCGCTAAGCCGTAGCTCGGTACCAATCCATAGAAAAAATCTAGGATGGGTAACATTACATTTTTAGAAAGAAAGCCAACACCAAAATCCATGCGAGTTCCAGAGCGGTAGCAAGTCCAACCTACTGTACCGTAAAATTGAGCGTCCCGCATGAAAGGATCCGGATCGGGACCAATCCGGTTAATTCCCATTGCCCACTACGGTGAAGCCTGACCATTAGTAGCGATCGCTAAAATCTGAATTCAGCAGCTTTGCCAATACCGGGGGGAGATCCGACAGCCTATTCTGAGTAGACCCACTCTTTGAAGTCTCTGTAAAGAGTCTGGGCAAAGCTTCGTTAATCCGATAGACTGCTTAGCGGGCAGGGATAAGCTATTGTACCTGTTGCTTGCGATCCATCAGCAGTTTATTGCTCTGGTTGACCCCATTCCCTTGCCCGGAAATTTAGCCCCACTGAGCACTATTTTTATGACTCAATCTGCAACCATTGAAACTCCGGTACAAGATCAGAATTTGCAAATTCAAGAACTGGCGATCGTGTTAGGAGCCCAGAATTTTAAACCAACCCTCCTGAATCCTGACTCCTTGACGGTTGCGGGTATTATTCCTTCTGACTGGGAATTAGCGCGGAATCCGGTGGTAACGCCTCAAGTTGCCCAACTGAGTTTTAAGAATGGCGTAAACTTTTTAGCTCAGGGCAATGTCCTTACCCTCTCGGAAGGCATTCGTCCCGGACAAAATGTACAAATCCCTAGTATTGCTCAGCAGTATATGAGCAAAATGGAAAATGCGGGCTATCGAACCGTGGGGATTAGTCCTAAAGTGCTGATGGGCTTTCCTGGAGGGAACGAAGATGTTGCCCGTCAGTTTATTGTCAATCAACTCATTGCACCGGGCCCTTGGCAAGAAGTAGGCACAAAACCGATGCAAGCCAAGGTAGAGTTTTCCTATGCCCTCGATCGTTGTGTCCTGAACCTCTCGATCGTTGAAGCTCGCATTGCTCAGAAGGAAAAACCCACTATTCCGGCCATTCTATTTAATAGCACTTTTGCCTATACGCTCCCCGCAGACAATCCAGTCCAGGCCGTACAAGTTGCACAACAGCGCATCCAAGCTTGGACTGAAGATTGGAAGTTCTTCCAAGAACTCGTTCAACAACGGTTCCTGAGCCAACTGGGGCAGTCCCAAAGTATCTTCCGGTCTTAGGAGTTTTGCCCCTTAGGGCTGTGATCAATTGCTTCTAAGCTGACTCTCAGTGTTGGATACCGAAGGATCTCAGCCCCTAACCGTTTTGAGGGATGGGCGCAGCAACCCTGGGGATGCCCCCCCGATTGAATAGATAACGCGCCCTAGCGGCAAGAGTCCCGGTTTCTGGGGGATTTGGGTCAAGGCTTAGAGCATTGACCCAAAACGAGAAATCGGAAAATTCTTGCACCTGGACTCGCCTGCATTCCCCAATGTGAGACCGGGCAACTGGATTGATTTTGCTTTGCTGAAGCGTTGAGTACCGGGTTAGCCCAACCAAGATTAACAAGGATTGAAAAGAGACGATGCGTGTTGGAGCAACTTATCTGGGAGACGATCGCTGTGAATTTACGGTGTGGGCTCCCCATTGTTCAACGGTGGCGGTCAAGCTCTTGGCAGAACCGGAGGCACACTTAGTCTCACTTCAGCGAGATCCTCAAGGCTATTGGCATGGCGTGGCCACCCAGGTTCCGGTCGGTACCCGTTATGGCTATTTGCTCAACGACGAAAAAATCTATCCTGATCCGGCCTCCCATTTTCAACCGGAGGGCGTACACAACCTCTCTGCGATCGTGGATCATCGATCGTTCCCTTGGACAGACGAAGGCTGGCAAAATCCGCCCCTCAGGGATTACGTGATTTACGAGTTACATGTAGGAACCTTTACCCCAGAAGGAACCTTTGATGCCATTATTCCCCGCCTTCCCCGCTTAGTAGAGTTGGGAATTCGAGCCGTGGAAATTATGCCTGTGGCCCAGTTTCCCGGTCATGGCAACTGGGGTTACGACGGTGTTTATCCCTATGCCGTCCAGAATTCCTATGGTGGCCCCGATGGTCTGAAACGCCTGGTTAATGCCTGTCACCAGCAAGGTTTAGCGGTGATTTTAGATGTGGTGTATAACCACCTCGGCCCCGAAGGCAACTATGCCACCCAATTTGCCCCCTACTTTACGGATAAATATCACACCCCTTGGGGCAAGGCGATGAATTATGACGATCGTTTTAGTGGCGGGGTGAGGAACTTTGTCATTCAAAATGCCCTGCATTGGCTGCGGGACTATCACATAGATGCTTTGCGGCTAGACGCGATTCAAACCATCTATGATTGCAGCGCCCATCCCATTCTCGAAGAGCTATCCGCCACCGTTAATCACTGGGCCCAGCATCAAGGCAGATCTATTTATCTCATTGCTGAAACCGACAATAATGATGCCCGCATTCTTCGTCCCCAATCCCAAGGAGGAACAGGCTTAGATGCCCAATGGAGTGACGATTTTCACCATGCGGTTCATGCGTTGTTAACCGGGGAAACCCACGGCTATTTTCAAGATTTTGGTCGGCTCGAAGCGTTAGCCCAGTGCTTGAGGGATGGATTTGCCTATACGGGGCAGTTCTCTGAATTTCGCCAATGTCATCGTGGTAATGCTGCCCACGATCGTCCTTTAGAACAATTTGTGGTCTGTCTGCAAAACCATGATCAAGTCGGCAACCGGATTAAAGGAGAACGCCTCCATCATCTCATTCGCTTTGAAACGCAAAAATTAGCGGTAGCAACCCTCCTGCTCTCTCCCTACATCCCCCTGCTCTTTATGGGGGAAGAATACGGTGATCCCCATCCCTTCCTGTATTTTGTAGATCATAGCGACCCCAGTTTGGTCAAAGCGGTACACCGGGGGCGGAAAAAAGAATTTGCTGCTCTACACCTCAAAGGTGAACCGCCCTTTGTGGGCGATCGGGAGACTTTTCTCAAATCCCAATTAGAGTGGGATTTGCAATTTAGCCATGGAGTGGAAGGGAACATTGATCCCTCATTGCTGTGGAATTTCTATCGCCATCTCCTCCAACTTCGATCTACCCTACGCCCCCAAACCCGTCAAGACCTCCAGGTCGATCTGCAGGAACCGGAGCAAATTCTGATGCTACAGTACCGCTCTCCTCAGCAGCGTAGTTTGATTGCCCTGAACTTTCATCCTCAGCCCCAAACTTGTCATTCCCCGTTGCCTTCGGGGTCCTGGGAGAAGATCTTTGACTCAGCAGAGCCCCAGTGGAGTCTTGAGGAGCAGGGTCACGTTTTAGCCCCCTCAAAACTTCAAGGGGCAACAGAGCCCCTAGTGCTTCAAGGTCATAATGCAGTGGTTTATGGCTTACCCCAATCTTCGAGGGAATAGGCAAACGTTTTATAATAGAGCCCAAGCATTTTAGGAGTGAGACGTAATTCACCATCACCTTATGGGGAGGATTGGCCCGATGCGCCTGCTACCCGTAACGGCATCTCCCTATTCTTACGAAGGTCTTCAAACCAATGTCTTTACGGATTCCTCAGATCATTGAGCAGTTTTCCCACTGGATACACCAGGCCTTATTGCCCACGGTTCATCCTCAGAAAAGAACCCCCTCCGCTTCTCCTCTGATTTTAGTGGTTGCGGTAACCTCCGTAACCACCTTAATGGGACAACGCTTTTATGACCAACCGGCTTTAGACGTAGGACGAGTTGCTCCAGAGACGATCGTTGCTCCTGAAACAGTTAGCATTGAAGACCTTCAAAGTACGGAAGAACAACGCAAGGCGGCCCGCACGGGAGCGGTTCCGGTCTTGAAAATGGATACCAGCATTAATCAACAAATCTACCAAGATTTGCAGCGCATTTTAGAGCAGGGAGACATAGTCCATCAGAAATTAGGGGCTTTCCCCATTGTGCCCCTCAGTCAAGTCAGCGCCAATACGCAGCTCTATGTGCGGAGCTTAGGAGAATCAGACTGGTATAGCTTACGGCAAGCGGTTGTCAGCACGGCTCCTCCCCCTAACTCTACCGCCGCCGTTAACATCCCTAATCTGAACGCTAACCCGGAGGACACCTCTGCTCTGAGGGGATTCCAGGAAAACTTACAACGCCAACGGGCCATCACCGAATTACGATCGTACCGTCAGCGTATTAACGATCGTCTCTTTAGTGAAACCCTGAAACAACTCAGTGAAGCTCGGGATCACTATTGGCAAAGCTTACTGCTCTTAGAGAACCTGGAACCTAGCCAAGGGGGAGAAATTTATGATCAAAGTTTTCTCAACCTCATGGCCAAGGATTGGCAAGACTTACAAACTGGGTTGTATACCGCCCTAGAGCGGCTCCTCATTCAAGGGTTTGCCCCCGGTACCCCACCTCAAATTATGGAGCAAGCCATCCGCTTGCAGGTGAGCTTAACGGTTCCGCCCACGGCAGAGCCCCTCGGGGTCACTCTCTTGCAAAAAGTTCTGCGCCCTAACTTAGTGCCGGATCCCGATGCCACCAAACTGCAGGCCGAGCAAGCGGCGGAGGCGGTAGAGCCGGTAATGGTGAACATCAATTCAGGCGAGATTATTGTCAAAGCGGGAGAAACCATTACCCAATCTCAGTTTGTCCTCTTAGATCACTTTAACCGCAGTGAACGAAGTGCAAACTGGTTAGGATTGTTGGGCTATTCCGGGGTCGTTTTGATCGCGATTGGAATTTTTTGGATCACGGTGCAGCGGATTCCCTTTCGCCTTACCCGTCGCGATTATTTCTTAGTATTGCTCCTCGTGCTCAGCACCCCCACTTTAGTGCTGTTAAAAATTCCCACAACCACATTGCCAGTGCTGGGCATTCTCATTGGCACCTTTTACGGGCCAACCCTGGGAACAGTGACAATTCTACTGCAAGCCATCCTCTTACCCTTGGGCTTAGACATTGCGGCAGATCTGCTGCTATCCGGAGTCGTAGGAGGGCTAGTCGCCGCGATCGTTGCCCATCGTCTACGATCGCGGGAAGAAATGGCACTATTGGGGGCAGGGGTTGGCTTGGCCCAGGGCACGACCCATCTCTTTTCCAGCTTAGTCCTCAGTTCTGCTGCCGGTCAGGTGTGGTACTCCCTTGCCCAGATCGCCGCTTGGCACGGCATAGAAGGCATTGCCTGGTGTATTGTCGCTCTGGGGCTGAGCCCCTATCTGGAGCATCTCTTTGACCTCGTAACTCCCATTCGCCTTTCGGAATTATCGAATCCTAATCGCTTGTTGTTGCAACGCCTCGCCACCCAAACGCCAGGGACTTTTCAACATACTTTATTCGTCGCCAGTTTAGCTGAGGCGGCTGCCCGTAAGCTCAAGTGCAATGTTGAACTGGTGCGGGCTGGAACCTTGTACCACGATATTGGCAAAATGCATGACCCCCTCGGCTTCATTGAAAACCAAATGGGAGCCCCCAATAAACATGATGAGATCCAAGACCCCTGGCAAAGTGCCAGGATTATTCGCAAGCATGTCACGGAAGGGTTAGTCATGGCTAAAAAGTGTCGGTTGCCTCGGGCGTTGCGGGCTTTTATTCCTGAACACCAAGGCACCATGCTGATTTCCTATTTCTATCATCAGGCCCAGCAACTTGCGAAAGCAGACCCCGATCACTATCAGGTGGATGAAACGGACTTTCGGTATCCGGGTCCCATTCCCCAGTCGAGGGAAACGGGAATTGTCATGTTAGCGGACTCCTGCGAGGCCGCGTTGCGATCCCTCAAAGAGGCCACTCCAGAGGAGGCCTTGAACATGGTCACCAAAATTATTCGGGCCCGCTGGCAAGAAGACCAACTGGTGGACTCAGGCTTAAAACGAGAGGAAATGGAAACGATCGCTCGGGTCTTTGTCGATATTTGGCAACAATTCCATCATCGTCGCATTCCCTATCCCAGCGCCAGCCATGCCCCCCAGTTAGAATCCTCGTCCTACCGAGTTCCCTTAAATTCTGAAGCTTCTTAAAACTCTTGAGACGATCGTTGTGGCGAGGCCCCCTCTTACTCCTGAAGTTGAAATGACACCCTCAGGAAAGCTTTCCGGTACACTACTAGCACAGAAGCAGAAACTTACCCGCTTCATTACTGTTCAGGAGCTTGAAGAATGACCTACCCTGCCGCCCCGGATCTCAGTCCTGAGGATTATATTTTGATTGGTGTTGCCACCTGTTACATCAAAGCAGAGGGGGAAGTCGAAGAGATCACCCTCCTCGAGCCTATTCCCTCGGCCTATGCTGAAAGCATCATTCAAGGCAATTTACCCACAGCCTACCAAAAAGCCTTTGCCCTCTCCCTCGGCCAAGTTCTGGAAGGAGAAACCCCTGTCCGTCAACCGGAATTTCCGACCGAAGCCCAGTTCTGTGCCGATTTCCCGGAGCGGATCTATGCAGCGGCCCGCACCTATCGCCGCAACCCTCACATTATGGACTTGGTTCCCCTGGGACAAGAGTACGATCGTTTTAATTACACCACCCAACCCAAGCGGGTGCTCAATGCCCAAAATATCGTGCGTAAAGAGGACAACGTGAAGCAGCATGAATATACCCACAAGGTGCTTTGAGACATCGATCGCTATCCTTCATTTAAGATGCTCCTGAGCGATCGGCTTGAAATGTGGACTTTATTCGGCTTGCCGCTTCAAGCGGAAAGCATGAACGGGAGAGTGCTGCATGCTCTCGCCTGAAGGGGTACTCGAAATGGGAAGCTTGCAAATTTGACGACTAGTAGCCAAATTTGCAAGCTTCGTGCATAATAGGGGCAAATCAAAGTTAATACTCCTTTACGTTCCGATCGGCAAATCGTTCTCTCGACAGAGTAAAGGCTGTTCGTCATAATTTTGGTTTTAAGGCTCAGGGACTAGAATTCACGTCAGTTTCAAGTTTCCCTTGGAGTAATTTCAGTATTTAGCATCTGGGCTGTAACGCTGTCTTTGAGCCTAACCTTTCCAAATCGATGGCTATTGTTTCTTTTGCAATATCAATGGCTAGTCGGTTGTTGGCTGAGCTAAGTCGAAGCCAAAATCGTTGAATTATCATTTGACTCATTAAAATATGACCACAAAGTTTAGCCGCGCAAGTCGCGTTTCCCAAGAACGCTTGTTTAATTTGGATTCCTTAGAGCGTAATCACTGGCGCAATCGCATTAATCAACTCAAGCGGGAACTCCGTTCAAGCCCTTACCAATCTGCTAGCACCTCTGCTACTTCGCTTAATACAGATACTCAACTCAATACTGCTCGTCCGTTGCCCCGTCGTCGTCCTTCGCGTTAATTATTCTCGTCATTTCATCGTCGTTTAGTTTTGCAAATTACCTTTCTTGGTACGAGTTCTGGTGTACCGACCCGTTTTCGGAACGTGTCTGCGGTCGCTGTACGTCTTCCTCAGCGAGCAGAGGTTTGGTTATTTGACTGTGGGGAAGGTACCCAGCATCAGTTCTTGCGCAGTGAGTTACGCATTAGTCAGCTCAATCGCATTTTTATTACCCACATGCATGGCGATCACGTCTTTGGGCTAACGGGTCTGTTAGCCAGTTGTGGGTTAGCCGGAAATGTCGATCGCTTGGATATTTACGGACCAAAGCCGCTCAAGGACTATCTCACGAGTAGTTTGCAACATTCCCAAACCCATCTCAGCTACCCCCTCCAGGTTCATGGCAGTCAGCCTGGCGTAATTTATGAAGATGAAGAATACGTGGTCTCTTGCCAAGCTCTCAAGCACCGCGTTCCTGCCTTTGGCTATCGTCTTCAAGAAAAAGATCGTCCAGGACGCTTTGATGTTGAAAAAGCCAAGACCCTAGGGATCCCCCCCGGGCCCCTCTATGGACAACTCAAGGCGGGGGCTACGGTGACTCTGGAGGATGGGCGCAAGATTGAGGGTAAAACCCTGTGTGGGCGCGATCGTCCCGGTCGCAGCATTGTCTATTGTACCGATACTATTTTCTGTGATAGTGCGGTGGAACTCGCCCAAGGGGCTGATGTGCTAATTCATGAGGCAACCTTTGCCCATCAAGATGCAGAGATGGCCTTTCAGCGACTCCACTCCACCTCCACCATGGCGGCTCAGGTGGCTTTAGCCGCAGGGGTTAAGCAACTTATTCTGACCCACTTTAGCCCCCGCTATACCCCCGCCAATAGCATCACCTTAGAGGATCTGAAAGCGGAAGCCCAAGCGATTTTTCCCAATACCTGTTTGTCCTACGACTTTTTCACCTACGAAGTGGCTCACGCCGAAGCTTAATCTCACTTGGCCATACCTTACTTCGGGATGCCTCACTTGGGCATACTACGCTTGCGCATCCCTGCCCATACCGTCAACGGAATTTTTTCTGATGCCGTTTTGCCATCGGGAAGCTGGTGAGTAATGTACACCCCGGCGACATCGTTATTGAAAGAGAAGCAGTATTTTTCGATCGTAATATCAGACCATTCTCCGGTGGCTGCACTTTGGAGTTGACAGCGATCGGGGGTGTTGGGGTCCCGATCGGCATCAAATGGACGAGATTTATAGACCGTCCAGGCCTTATAAAGGTTAGAGATCTCGTTCTTGAATAGCCCCGCTAACAAGGGCAGGACGATAGAACCTAAGACATAATTATTAATCTGTAGCCGCATCGTTGCTCCTCCGTTATAGTTGCTCTGTCTTGAATTGCTCGGCTTAAAATTCAGCATTGCCGGGGGTACGGGGGAAGGGAATCACATCCCGAATATTATTCACCCCGGTCATAAATTGAATCAGTCGTTCAAATCCTAAACCAAATCCCGCGTGGGGAACACTGCCATACCGCCGTAAATCGAGATACCACCAATACTCCTCAAGGGGAAGGCCTGCGGCTTGAATCCGTCGCTCTAGTACTTCTAAGCGTTCTTCCCGCTGCGAACCGCCGATAATTTCCCCGATGCCCGGTGCTAAAACATCCATCGCTGCCACCGTTTTTTCATCATCATTCAAGCGCATATAAAAGGCCTTAATGCCCACGGGATAGTCCGTGACCACGAGGGGTTTCTGAAAGACTTCTTCCGCTAAATACCGCTCATGTTCTGACTGTAAATCAATGCCCCAAGAGACGGGATACTCAAAGGAACGATCGCTTTTTTCGAGGATTTGCACCGCTTCTGTATAGGTAATCTGAGCAAAGGTGTTCTGAATAATGGTTTCTGCCCGCCCTAATACCTGGTTGTCAATCCGATCGTTAAAAAACTGCATATCTTCAGGACAGTGATCCAGAACAAACTGAAAGACAAACTTGAGAAAGTCTTCCGCTAAGGCCCGGTTGCCCTGCAAAGTACAAAAGGCCATTTCCGGCTCCACCATCCAGAATTCGGCTAAATGGCGAGAGGTGTTGGAATTCTCAGCCCGAAAGGTGGGACCAAAGGTGTAGACATTGCTGAGGGCCATGGCCATGATTTCCGCTTCTAACTGACCGCTGACCGTCAGGTAAGCCGATTTAGCAAAGAAATCCTGGCTAAAGTCCACGTTATTTTCAGTGGTACGGGGCAGTTGATTCCAATCTAAGCTACTGACCCGAAACAGTTCTCCAGCCCCCTCGCAATCACTGCCGGTAATAATGGGGGTATGAATCCAAAGAAAGCCGCGCTCTTGAAAAAACTGGTGAATGGCCTGAGCGCAGGCATTACGAACCCGCATCACCGCCCCGATCGTATTGGTGCGGGGACGCAGGTGAGCGATCGTGCGGAGGAATTCGAGGGAATGGCGTTTCTTTTGCAGAGGATAGGTGTCCGCATCACAGGTGCCCACGAGTTCCACCACAGCAGCTTGCAGTTCTACAGACTGCCCCTTGCCCGGAGATGGCACCAAGGTTCCCTCAATGCGCACCGCACACCCCGTCGTCAGGGGTTTGACGATCGCTTCATAGTTCTCTAGTTCCTTCGCAACGATTACCTGTAACCCTTTGAGGCTAGAGCCATCATTCACCTCCAAAAACGTAAATTCCTTTTGCTCTCGTTTGGTTCGTAACCAGCCCTGCACGATCGCTGTTTCTTGGGGTTGGCCGTGGCGCAGCAAATCTAGAATTAAACGAGGGCTGGTCATAGGAGTCAAGGAAAAAGGAAGTGGGCACTAATGCCCCATTTTAGCGCTGGTTGTAGGCTTTTGTAGGCTCAAGCCGGTTAGCAGTCTAAGGGACTGTCCTGATGGCCGTCTTGATGCGTTCGTGATAGAGGGTGACAATTTTTGCCGTGACTTCAGCGATCGTTAAGCGATCGGTTTCTAAGTACAGGGCATCGGGAGCTTGCACCAAAGGCGAAATGGCCCGGGAACTGTCTAAACGATCTCTACGTTTAATTTCCGATTCCAATTCTTCTAGGCTGCGGCAGGGCTGACCCAGGTGTTGCATATCCTGTTGACGGCGGCGGGCCCGTTCCCC
>JBMTZC010000018.1:0-23401 GCA_049455215.1 Prochlorotrichaceae cyanobacterium | reverse complement strand
GTTGTCCGAATTGGCTCGGACAATCCCCGTCGCTTTAGCGCGGGGTTGGTGAACAGTAAGGATACGTACTGTAACATTCTCCCCACACTGATGTTGCCCCTACAGTGTAGGGCTTCTCAGTGTAGGCTTCTCAGTGACCCTTGCTAACGCATCGGGCATGTCCTGAGCTTTCTTTATAGTCTACGCGATACCTGCATCGCAGAATTGAAGAGTTTAAGGCTGTTTATCCGTTCACGGTCAGAATTTTACTCACAGCCCCAAGTGAACCGGCATCAGGTCAGGGCAGGAGGTTACCGAGTCGAAGACTGTCCTGGCCAAAGTCGTTGCCAAAGATCCCACTTCTGGTGCCGAAAACGACCGTCGGGATAACACGTTGCGGCATCGCAAATGGCCATGGACAATTGCAGATCAGTTACTTTTGCGCCTTTCAGATTGGCTCCTTGGAGGTTTACTCCCCGCAGATTGGCATTGGAGAGGTGAGCCTGCTGAAGATTAGACGCTTTCAGATTTGCATTTTCTAAGTCGGCATAGTTAAAGTAGCTCCCGGCTAAATTCGCCTGGGTCAAATTAGCATTTGTTAACTGGGATCGACTGAAATTTGCCCCAGGGGCATTGAGCTTCTCACCGTCAATATCCTTTAAGACACTGCAGCTAAAATTGGCAGAGGCTAAGGACATCCCCTGAAATTGAAACCTTTGGAAATCCTGCTCGGTAAACTCTCGCAGACCGTTCTGGTAAGCAAACTGAACTGCTTGGGCATCAGCGTAGGAATCTTGTGACGATCTTGTTTGATCAACCGGTTCAAAAACCGGATTTAAGGCCGTACTCAGGTTAAGGCGAGATTCTAACGTATGAATCCGGCAGGGGTGAGGTAAGCCCTTTAAGGAAACCAAAAGACTAGAGACGGTGTACTGTTTCAAGGATAGGATGGGAAAAATGGCATCGTAGACCGCAGACGACAGTCCAATACCACCACTGGGAGTATGGGCAAGCAAACGGGCTGCCCAGTTGACGGTAGTCCCCGCAATGTCATTGTCATTCCAAATAATATCCCCTAAGTGAATGGCAATCCGGTGATGCGGAGTCTGATCACCCTGACGATTCCGCTGGAGCGATCGTTGTACTTTCATTGCCCACTCCACCGCTTGAATGGCACTATCAAAGACCCATAAACTTCCCCCACCTATCGATTTAATCCAGCGAGCGTTGTAGTTCAGGGATCGGTGGCGCATGATCTGAAAGTCATGATCAATCTGACGGTGAATGGCTTGGGGATGTTTGATCAATTCAGTTTCATAGTCATCGATCGCAGTGAAAACAACGGCAACCAATTCCACTGCTTTGAGATTAAAGGAAAGCCGCTGCAATTTCTCTTGAATCAGTTTAAATTGGGCGACTCGTTTTTCTGGATAATGGTAAAGCTTGAAGGGTTGCTCTAGTCCTTCTAGGGTATAGAGCGCTCCCCCAGCCATCGGCAAATCATGTTTGAGTTGCAGCGCATCATACACAGAACGAGAACAACAAATTCCTCCAGGTTCTGCCTGATGTTGTAATTTATCGCCAATTAAAACAACCTGATTATTCAGCCCCCGTTTGGAGTTGAATTCCCCCAAGTGAATCCCTATGCGGTGACAAATGCCTCGACTGCTGCCCCGCAATTTTCGCTGCTCTGAGGTATAGTGCTGAAACTGGACGGCACACATTAATGCTTGAACCGCCGTATTAAAAGAGAGAATTAAACCATCCCCTAAACTTGCCCAGACCCGCCCACCATAAAACTGGCAGAATTTTTCCATGGCAAGGCGATCGGCCTTGATGTCTTGCAAAACAGAAATTTCGTTGGTATAGGTTACCGCAGTTGAAGACTTGACATCTGTTGAAACCAAGGCCACAAGACGATCGTGCCCCTCAGTAGATTCCCTTCTCATGTTAGTTTAAACCCTGAAGCAGTATCTTAAGTAATTTGTGGGCACCTCACTTAATTCGGACGCTCGGCGTAGCCGATCGCCACAACTTCATTCTTGCCCCTGATTCTGGCCTGGGCACTAGGGCAAAATTTTGAATTTTTGAGGTACCTTTGTCTGAGTCAGTATTTATACATATTATTGGTAGCAGACAATGTTAAGCAAGATACTTTGCCTCAAATAGACCTAATAGCGAAAGCCTGCGTTGTATACCTAGGATCAGCAACAAGCAACTTACGCAGAGCAGAGCCCTTGAAATACACCGAGCCCCACATCGGAACCAATTGAGGGATCTGATGCCCGTTCAGGGTGTGGCATCATCCCCAAAACATTGCCTTTGCGATTACAAATTCCCGCAATACGATTCAGCGATCCATTGGGATTATGGGCATAACGAAACAGCACCTGCTGATTCTCCTCAAGTTCCTTCAAGGTGTCTGCGTCCGCATAATAGCGGCCTTCTCCGTGGGCTATGGGTAAGGCAACAATTTGTCCCGGTTGGTATTGCTGTGTCCAGGGCAGATCGGTCCGCTCCACCATCACGGGAACACGATCGCAAATAAAATGTAAGCTTTGATTACGAATGAGGGCTCCGGGCAATAACCCGGCTTCCGTTAAGACCTGAAACCCGTTACAAATGCCAATCACCCATTTTCCCGCCTGAGCATGGGCGATCGTGGCTTGCATCGCTGCCGAAAAACGGGCAATGGCCCCACAACGGAGGTAATCTCCATAGCTAAACCCACCCGGTAAGACCACCACATCAATATCCGATAAGTCAGAATCTTGATGCCAAATGAGACGAGTGGGTTGGCCTAATAAACCAGCGGTAACCCATTGCACATCCCGATCGCAATTGGAACCTGGAAAAACAATAATGCCAAATTTCATGGAGACCGCCATTCCGACAATAATTAGGTGAGCACCTCAATACTTGTGGCGGGCGGCAAAGCCTCCCAACACTGTTCCGATGACTCGATCAACAGAGGAACAAAAATTTTGGATTTTCGAGGAACCCCTGTGGTGATGATAGATCAAAACCCTGCAGCTTAAACAGCAGCCGATCCAGAAGAGCAGAAAAACTAGGGTTTCAGTCGCTGGGATCCAAGCGATAGACTCTGCTCCTTAAAAAATCCGGAACTATTCTCCAGCGCTAACCA
Organism: Prochlorotrichaceae cyanobacterium; assembly: GCA_049455215.1. Taxonomy (GTDB): domain Bacteria; phylum Cyanobacteriota; class Cyanobacteriia; order Prochlorotrichales; family Prochlorotrichaceae; genus JBEAPM01. The sequence goes on along the minus strand of JBMTZC010000018.1, from coordinate 20,277 downwards.
GTCCATAGAAATAGTTTTACGATAGTCTAATGGCGGTGAGCAGACAGGAGGAATCGGGAAGACCGCTCCCCCTATTATCGAAAATGCTTCCATTTCAGAATCTGAACTTTGTACGGGGTACTTATGACAAACAACATCAGTAAAAAGTTGAACCATTTACTAGCAGCAGGTATAGCCCTAGCGATCGGAGTCCTGGGGGCAGACTCAGCACTGGCATTGACGACACAGGAAATCGCCGACAAGCTCGCCCGCGTGCCGGTATACACCATGGGCATCTTGGCCGGAGAGCAAGTTACGTTTTTACAAGAGTCGATCGCCCAGGAAAACGGTGAAGCGGTTCGCGTTTCTCGGGTATATCTGAATGAAGCAGATGCTGCAAATGATTTGCAGGACTTAAAAGCCAATAACGCGGGACTACCCGGTAATGTTGAGATTGCCCAAGTTTCTTTGGGAGAAGTATTTTGTATTAGCCAACAGACTCAGAGTGAACCTTGTACCAATACCCCACCGTCCAATGAAGTCCCTCCTGCCTTTATCTATTTTCCCGATCGGCAACAACTGACCCAAGCGGTTTCCCGTTTGCAGGAACAGGGAGTTGAGTTAGGGGATAACACGCCTCTGTTCGTTCCTTTATTTCTCGCGCAGTTCCAAGTACCGGGGCAAGAGCCTCGTACCGTACCGGCCATTTATTTCAGTATTGATAATTTAGAGGCAGATATCGCTGCAGCCAAAACTGAACAGCCTCAACTCGCTAATGTTGATATTAGTATTCAGGTGACAACCTTGGCACGGGTCATTCAGCAACTAAAATCCCAAAATGATCCGGATTTAAACCGGGTTGAGTTTGTACCTCTACGATCGACTCAAAGCAGTACAACACCTTCTAACTAGAGACCACTAGGGACTGTTGTCCTCCCTTCGCAATGAAATGATTATGCCGTGCTTGTTTTAGCCCCTAACGGTACAACGGGGACGGGCGCGGCTAATGTCATGATCATTTGATAACCAGAAAGGAAAACTCCTGCCAGAGTATGATTAAACCGCTGACCAGAATGAAGGTCATGACCAAAAGACGAAATTGATATTCACTAATGCGCTGCAGGGCTAAATGGCCGAGCCAGTTACCGGGAATAGCGGTTAAGCCCGTGACAATGCCGTAAACCAGATGTTGGGTGAGCAAAATCCCAAAAAAGAAATAGGCAAAAACTTTAACGGTATGAATGATGGCTCGTGTGAGCGCTTGGGTGGCGAGTAATTCTTCTTTTTGCAGTCCAAAACCGATGTACATGGGCGCGAGTAAAGAACCCATGCTCCCAATAATTCCAGATAGTATTGAATAGATAAATCCTGCGGGTAAAAAATACCAGGTTTGGATCGTTAGTTTTTGCTTTTTCTCTGCTTGAGGACGGAAGTTTTTAATGAAGTAATTCAAGGCAGAAAAGACGAGAAATAGCCCCACCAGAACCCCAATCCATTCCACTTGGATGTGGGCTAAGGTAAATGCGCCCAGAATACTGCCCAGCACTGCCCCCGGGGCCTCCCAAAAGACAATGCCCCAGTGAATTGATTTTCGATAAGCAATCACCCGTTCAATATTGCCAAAGATTCCACCCACCGTGGTCACAGGCGCGATCGCTCCCGCACCTAAAAAAAAGCCAATAATAGGCATTAGGAGCAGCGAACTCCCCCCACCCGCGATCGTGCTAATAAACCAGCTTAAAATACTAACGGGGCCTAGCCCAAGCATGGCATTGAGATCAATCCCATCCATCACAGAGTCAAACATAAAGTTAAGAGTTTAAGGGTAAGCGGAGGCTCTCGTCTCTTGTCCTTGCCTAGGAGCAGGAACGAGGGCCATATCGGATCGGGACTGAGGGAGATTCCCGTTGGCGATCGAACATCCCAATGGTAGAATGCGCTCTATTGCACTCTACCATTAATCTTTTTTACTTCAGGAGAAAGCTAGCCTAAGACCATCTGTTTTTGCCCGTTAAAAACCGACCTTTCATGAGCAAATGACCTCAACTCAGGGGTATCAGTTCATCGAGAGTGAATGGGGAGTGAATCGAAGCACCCATCAGTGACTTACTCGTAAAATAAGCCTTCAATGGGAACCCCCTCTTCATGTTTATTCTCCTTAGACAGACCGGGCAGAGATTCTCCTGAAAGGCCAACCCGTCTCACGGGTGCTTTTTCCTTCTCAGCGCCTACACGCAGCAAAACAAGGGGTTCATCGCCACAGCTCTGAAACTTATAGTAGGTACCTCTTTTGAGCATAATGCCTTCATTGCGGCCGAGTTCAGAGGATTGACCATTCTTATCAAAGAAACGAGCTTTCCCCGCTAAAACAACAAAAGTATGATCCTCACCGGGATGGGAGTGTAGAACGTTTTCTCCCCCCTGGGCATAACATTTTATCCTAACGGTCATTAAATCAGTCTTAGATAAGACATAATCACTTCTACCTTTGCTTAAAAGTTGAGTTCGGAGGCGATAGACTGGATGTTCAAAACTTTCCTCTAACGCCTGATTCTCTGTCTGTAAAGATTGATCTAGCATGAGTAGTAGTAGGGTTTGACTGTACGTTCTGATTCAGAAAGGAGTCTCGATTTATCGATATTTTCAGACAGCCTATACCACCTCAAAATACCAAGTTCTATTGCGGTAACACTGAAGGAAATGACAATTTTCGAGCCCCTCTATAGGCATACTTATACCTATGAGTAATTCTACCACTTATCTCAGGGAGTGTGAATGTGAAGAGCTAAATTTTGCAGGATGAAATGCCAAATTCAGAATTTCCTGACATCGAAATATTGCTGAATCCACGGTGTGCTATTTGTAACCATTAAAACGATCGTAGTGAGCCTTTAAGGGCTTCTGCTTGTGCTGCGTTCAGACTCTTTTTTGACTTTGCTGGATCAAGAAAAAAGGGCAAGACCAGTTGAGAAGTCAGACTAAAGTCAGCAGCAGCCCTCGTCAGGGAAATTTGCCGCACCAGTTCCCGAAGCTGGCAAGTTGAGGGTTTTGCAAACTAATCCCGTCAAATTCATCTATGCTAGCGATATTCACCGATAACCCTGGGCTGTTCTTGGGATGCGCTGTCCACCAGAGGAGAGGCGAACGGCCTTACACGGCAAGATCTAGGAGCATCCAGGTTGTCAAGCTTATCCCCTGCCACTGCTTCGCTCCCCGTGCCCTTTCAGAATTTATTCGAGAAAAAAGCTGATATTCGTGCCCCAGGCCCCTGGAACCTGGTGGATTTACTCACCTGGCGGTGGTATCGTGCCTTAATTTTACTGGGCTCGGATACGATCGCTTTAGGGGGAGCATGGCAAATTGCCCGTCACTTTAACCAATTTTATTCTCCTATTCCCGATGCTCTAGTGTGGTGGGTTTGGTTCGACTTACCCAGTCTCTTTTGGCTAGCCACCCTCATCACCCTGATTGTGTTTGCTCATAACGGCTTGTATAGCCAAGTTCATCGTAGCCATGACTACTTGCGGGCGGGACGCTTAGTCTCAGGGATTTATCTCTTTAGCTTGGTAGTTTCTTATTTTTATGATCCCATGCTCGATCCACCCCGATCTTTGTTTTTGACCGCTTGGATCGGCAGTGTTGTGTTTGTGATTATCCTACGGCTCCTGGCCCTAACGATCTTAGGTTCTCTGGAACGACGCTATTTTAAAACCCCTATTTTTGTCATTGCCCCGGCAGCGGAGATCGAGAGTTTATCGGAGGTTTTGATCCGCCGCTGCCACCACTATCATTTGGTGGGGGCAGCCCTCTCTAGTGTTGCTTCAACGGAGCATACATTTCACACCATTTTAGGGAGTAATACCCAAATCGTTTTAGTCCGGGATTTGCCGGATATTAACTTAGCCTCTGGACTATATTGGCGCTTAAAGCGGGCCGGCATCGTCTTACATCTCTTGCCCTCTAGCCGAGAAATGCTTTACCGAAGAGGTATCCCTGAAGTGATTGCCGGCATTCCGACCTTACGAATGGATGCTCCCCTCATTGATGGTCTGGATTATCGGATTAAGCGCATTGTCGATTACCTGGGAACGATCGTGGGCTTGATTGTTTTGGCTCCCTTCTTTGTTCTCCTCGCGATCGTGATTTATCTAGATTCTCCAGGGCCAGTCTTTTTTCGGCAGGAGCGGATTGGCTTACATGGGCGAGTATTCCAGGTCTGGAAATTTCGCACGATGACCGTGAACGCACCACAGTTACAGGACAATCTAGAGCAGCACAACGAAGCAGCGAGCAAAGTTTTATTTAAGATCAAAGCCGATCCTCGGGTCACCCGGATCGGCAAACTGCTGCGCCGGACAAGCTTAGACGAACTGCCCCAATTATTCAATGTGCTCTGTGGGGAAATGAGTTTAGTGGGGCCCCGCCCTCTCCCCCTCAGGGATGTGGCCCAGTTTGAACAATGGCATCATATCCGTCATAAAGCCCTGCCAGGGATTACGGGACTATGGCAAGTTTCCGGACGATCGGATTTGGATAGTTTTGATGATGCGGCTCGCCTAGACCTGTACTACATCGATAATTGGTCGTTAAATCTAGACTTAGAGATCTTGATGGAAACCATCAAAATTGTCCTACTGGGCAAAGGAGCTTATTAGGATCGGTCATCACTGTCACACCTTGGTAATGAGCCGATGCCGTGCTTGTTTTCCAGGTGCCTTTTTCAAAGGCTTGAATGAGTTACGCATTCGAGGCATGGGCGATCGACTCGGTATCGAAAGAAGCCAGAAATGGTCATGCCTTGAGCAAAACCGATCGAATTTGCCAGGGGTTAACCGTTAACAGAGAATCCGCAGAACGATCGCTTTCACTAGCTTCATCCTCCAGTTCTTCTAAACCATTGAGGGGGTAGATCTGGGCTGAGTCTAATTCCGTCTGAGGGGATAAATGGATCTGTAGCGTTGTGGCTTGCCCCGCACTTTCATAACAGCGCAACACATAGCCCGGTTGGGACCCATGGGGATGGAAACTCATCAATTGCAAGGTCGAGGAACCCAAGCTGAGTAGGGTCGCCCTGGCAGGTAGAGATGCCCCTGGTTGGGAAACGATCGGTCTTTGCTCTAACGGCATGAGATCTAAGGAAGAATTGAGAATCTGGGCCGCCGTTACGGTTTGGGCCGTTTGCCAACTCCCGGCATGGGGATAGATCCCATAGGTAAACCGATGTTCCCCTCGATCGCTCTGGGGATCTGGCCAGCAAGGACTCCGCAATAAGCTGAGGCGTAGTTGAGTTCCCTGCACATCAGCACCATATTTACCGGTATTGAGCACACTGATACCCCAAGGGGATTCTCCGGTGGTACTGAGATCAATCCAACGATGCAGAGGAATTTCCCACTGAGCCGCTTCTCTGGGATTGGTGGGCTGAGTCGATCGCTCCAACGCCCCGCAAGCACTTTCGGTCATACATTGTGGCGTTGCGGTGCCAAAGTCCCAGGGGAAAGCAACCTTCAGCAAAACCTGATCCGTGTGCCAGTCGAGGTAAGAGTCAACCCTTAGCAAGGGACTCTGCCAGTCTAAACCATAGATCTGCTCAATTCTCGACTGTTGAAACTGATAGCAAACCCGTATGCTAGCCCGCAATGGTCCCTGCTCCACTACTTCACACCCCTCTAACTGCGGGGAAGTAAGGCGGTGTTTTTCATACTCTGGATCAATGTTCCAGGCATCCCAGTACTGTCCCTGATCTTGAAAACACTGTAATTGATTAACAGGGTCTTTACAGAGGTTGCGCTCTAGAACGTAACTGTAGAGTTGCTGGATTTGTCCAGTCCTCCGATCGATCGAGACCCGGAGGATCCCGTTGTCCAAGCTGTAATGGGTTTCAGTGGTCTGAAGTACCACCGGGCAATCAGGCTGCTGCGTTGCCTCCGTGGTGGGGCGAAGGTGAATCTGGGTATAGCCCACTCCTGGTAAGGCAGGTAAAGACACGAGGAGTGCTGACGATCGCTCTACACTATCCTTATTCTCTACTCGGGCCGTATTTGGAGAGGTATCTGGGGACTTATCGATAAGGGGAGTCCCGGGCTGAGTGGGCAGAGGCTTGCCCTCACAATCCCAAGCTTGCCAACTCAAACCATTCGGGGGCAGACTAGCGGGAAGCCAATCGGTGGGAATAGAGACGAGTTGAGGGCAGAACGGAACTTCAGAGGGCTCTGTGGGGGATGGGTTCCTTAAACTGTGGGGAGTGCTATTAAACACGACGATCGTAAGGTCTGGGTCAATGGCATCGGAGGCGAGAGGATTGGTAAGCATCATGCGACTCCCCAGGGTTTGCAGCGATCGTTGGAGAATTCCTGCAGCAAGATCTTGAGCCTCTTGCCACTCGCGATTGGCTTGCTCAAAAACTTCGGGGATGGCGGAACCGGGCAAAATATCATGGAATTGATTAAACAGAACTAACTTCCAAGCCTGCTCCAAGGTCTGATGGGGAAAGGGTTGCCCTGCCAGGATTTCCGCCCAGGTTGCCCATAACTCGGCACGGTACAATAAATCTTCTAGCTGCCGGTTCCATTGTTTTTGATCGCCATGGCTGGTGTAACATCCCCGATGCAGTTCCAGGTATAAATCCTGATCCCAAACCGGTAGAGCAGACCGATCGATCGTTTGTTCCAAGCGGTTTAAGTAATCCTCTAAGCGACTAAAGCCTAGCTGTGGAAAGCAGGGCGAAGTTTGCCAGCGGCGGGCGGTTTCCAACATATCCCGACTGGGTCCCCCTCCGTGATCCCCCACTCCCGGTAGCCAGAGGTAATCCTGAGAACCCGTAGCCGCTTCCCAGTCCATCGCCCCCTGCATCATGGCGAGGGGTTCAATCCCTTTACCAATAGGCGCAGACATCAGAGCCAAAGCGATCGTCCCATCCGTACTCTGCCACTGAAAGAGTGAGTGCGGAAAGGTTGTCGTATCATTCCAGGTTAATTTTTGCGTGATGAACCAATCAATGCCCCCCCGTTTCAACAGTTGGGGTAATTGGGCACTAAAGCCAAAACTATCAGGCAACCACGCCACTCGATTTCGTTGCCCTAGATGTTCCTGAATATAGCGTTGCCCATAGAGTACCTGCCGAACTAAGGATTCTCCGCTGGGCAGAATGGTATCTGGCTCCACCCACAATCCGGCGATCGCTTCCCATTGTCCCCGCTGCAGAGCTTGGCAAATGTCCTCAAATAAGTCGGGACGGTGCTGCTCCAGCCAGTGGTACAACACTGGGGAGGAGTGGGCAAAAATTAATTCGGGAAACTCCTGCTGCAGGGTCAAAACCGATCGAAAGGTACGCTCTGCGGCAGCCCAGGTTTCGGCTACGGGCCAGAGCCACGCTAAATCTAAATGGGCATGGCCCAGCAAATGAATGTGGCGTTGGCGGATTTGGGTTCCCCACTGCTGATCCAAGCGTTCCCGCAAGGTTGCTAGGGTCAACTCAAGCTGATCCCAAGGCGCATTCCCCTGCTCCGACACAGGGGCACAGTACTGATCTAATCTCTCCAGTTCGTGGGGGCTATGGGTCTGGAGATAGGTGGCAACGATCGCCAGTTCATCCGCCAGCCAACTCGGTTCGGGTAAAGAGCGGTTCCGTAAGTCCTCTAATTCCCATTGACTTTTGACCAATGCCCCTGGATCATGCCCGGGGCTCACCAACCGCACCCGTATCCGAAAACACTCCCCCCCCTGTACCCGATCCGTCAGGATAATGCGAGCACTACAGTCAAACAAATCCCCTTCCTGAACGGGCTGACCATTAACAAAAACGATCGCAGACTCCGCCCACCAGGTTAAAGCCAGCTTAGCCGTGAGTCCCTGGAGGGGATAGCCTGTCCAGGTCTCCGGTAGCACCAGATCCTGCCCCAAGCACAACAGCGATCGTCCCTTCTGCCAAGCAATGTGGCCCCGATCGTTGAGGGCTAGGGGGCGATCGGACAGCGGATCTGTGGCTTGTTCATCCGCATAGGCAAACCAAGAGTCCTGAAGCGATCGTTGATTGCATTGCCGCAGAAAAGATTGAGCAAAATTGAGGTGAGGCATGAGCAATATGGAAGAAAGGGTGCTAGAATGCATCTCTGTTGTTATCGTTAAAATAACAATACCTGAAAGGGCATGTAGCTCAGGGGATAGAGCACCAGATTCCGGTTCTGGGTGTCGCAGGTTCGATTCCTGCCATGCTCGTTACACTTAACTCAGCTTAGGGGTAGCCCGCACCCGATCGTTTTGTTTTTGTTAGGGCGCGTCATCCATCCAGTCCAGCACCGCTATAGACAGAAGCCGCACCCGCCCCAGTTTAGCAGCGAGGGGCTGACAAGCCCAGCATAGCCACTTCATGGCTAACTGATGATCGCCCTAGATTGCTCAAGCTGAATCACGGGCAAACTTAGCGGCGTGTGCAACTTAAGTGCCAAGATCTGAGAATAGTTGCACAGCGCGTAAACTTAATCTTTTTGAAAAGCAGAATGGGCCATTAACGCGGCCATAACCCGCACCCCCCGGAGCTGATTGGTTAGGGGCAGATGCCCTTTGGGAGCACTCAAATTCCAGGTAAATCCTTGGGGGTAACGAGTCCAAATATTGCCAGTTTTCCAGCCGATTTTCGGCCACAGCTTATCCCAGTTTTGTCCAACCCCCAGCCAGATTTCCCGCTGTACCGAAAAGCCAAATTTGTCATCGGAATAAATGCGCCAGAGGCGATCGAGGCTTTGCAAGTCCTTCTGGGTAACCAAATCTACCTCAGAAAAGTACAGCCATTTACGTTGTTGGGCTGCGGTACCCGCTAACTCACACATTTTTTGAATGGTTAAGCGATCGGCGGCTTCAAATTGTTCTGTGGCCAGCAAAATCTCTAGGTCTTGATACTCCAGACCAGAGTCGGAGGGACTTTCTACCAGACCTTGTGGAAATTTAGTTTGCAAAAAAGTCTGCACTTCAACTTCAGAGCACTGCAGTAATTTCGCGTAAACTCGTCCCGCAACACTATCCAGGGGATGTTTCCCCTCCCGGACGGCAACTAAAAATTCTTCTAAAAATGCAACCCCTTCAGCACCTTCCTTAAGCAGGGCTTCAAGGGCTTCACGGCGTTTTTTTTCACTACCGGAAATGAATTGCTGTTGATAAGTTTGCATATCGGGGGAGCTAGCCACCACCACTTCCATCACTTATGCCGTAATTTGTGCGTTTTAATTTTACCTTAAGATTTCCCCCCTTCTCGGGTGAAACGGTTCAGGGGCTCGAGGAAATCAACTCTTCATAAGCTTTCTCAACAACTTCTCAGGCAGAACAGGGGCAGGCCAGAAGCCAACCCCGTAAGGTTCTGACCCGAGACTTCACCACTAGGCGCTAGGAGCATCTCCGAGAATTTTGATGACAATTTCCACGCCAGTTAACGCCTGCCAACCAAAAATGCCAACGATCGCTAAGTTCAGGAGAATATGGGCATTGCGGGCCCAATCTTGTCCCTTTTTCATAAAGGGGGCAAAGGCCGCAGATACCACAAAGAGAGCCGTCATAGCCAGCCCAGCCAAAAGGTGTGCCCCAAAAAAGAGCTTGCCATTATTGAGGTAGGTAATGGCCATGCCCCCCATGTTACCGAGCACAATCATCGCCAGAAGAATCGAACCCATCTGGTAATGCTTATCATTAAATTTGCCTTGAATTAAGGCTTTTTTCGCTTCCCCTTCAGCAGAACGAGTGCGGCGCACCTGCACTCCGAGGTAAAGGACATACAGGGTAAAGGCAAAGAGGACCCACATGAAAAAAGGGTGACCAAAGTTGAGATAGTATTTCAGTTCTGGGGAGAGATTCATGAGAGAACTCCAGGATAAATCTAAATATTTTCTAACAAAACTTTATAAAACTTAGCATATTTAAGGACAGCGATACATCTTCCCGTGGTTTTAACTCCCACTGTTCGGCCCGCCATGCCCGTATTAGAGCTTATATACCCTCGCCCACGTTGCTCTCTACCCTGTCTCTCTCCTCGCAGGGATTCAGGAGGGTTGGAGGCGCAGTAAACTCTGCAGGAACCCTGGAAATCAGTCCCACAGGAAGCATGCCGCACACCATTCAGCACTGTTTCGTTAAAGTTGCTCGCCTTCAGCAGAAAGCTTTCGGGATTGCTGGGTCTGAGGTAACCGCAGAGTCGGATTAGGATTAACCTTTAGTTTGCCCTGCAGTTTTTCAAATTGATAGGGAGAAAGTTGTTGCGCACCGGCTGCCCCAAGCAGTTGGTTAATAATACGATGCACACTCGACTCTTCCTGAACTTCATAGTTAATTTGGTAGAGCAAGTTATCTTGACCACGGGAAGTGGGTACCAATTCCCAAATGTGCAAAACGTGTTTAATCTTGGCGGCAACAGGCTGCTGGGTGACGTGGTACTGAATGGTGTAACTAGAGGAAAAGATCGGCTCGGAAGACATAGGATTACGGAGAAAGCTCCTGTAAGGGGGCAGTTGAAGACAACACCTCTGTTCTAGATCTTAAGGTACTGATGATAGATGACGGTGTGATACTTATCTCGATCGCTCGTGTTCTTGCCTGAGCAGGAATTCTTTTATAAAACTTCACCGGAGGATCGTATCTTGGCTGAAGACGGTAGAAAAGCCAAGAGGGATGAAAAGCTGCGTTTCCATCCCTCTTTAATATCGGTCGTTAAACTTGTCGTTACCTTTATCGTCACTCGCAATTTTCATCCCGCGATCGTCTTAAGGCTGTAGGTCTGCCTAGAAGTAAAACGATCGCTCTCAGGTTTGCCCCCAATGACGATCTAAGAGGTAGCTCTTAAGCGAAGAAAACGATCGAGGACGAATAAACTAAGGGCAATAGAAACCTGAGCAACCCAATGAGCATGGGCATAACCAATCACAAAACAAACGATCGTGATGCCTGCAGCCAAAACCATATAAACATCTTCGGAGGTTTGACGAAATACCCAAACTGCAGCGAGCACCAACAAAAGAGCTAAAATGTAAGTTGGGATCATGATTAAACCTCGCCTCCGAAATGTATGGTCAGGGTAACTCTTGACACCGTAAGCCTATCACAAGGTTTTAGGCTCTAGAGGGTTTGTAATCAATATTTAGAAACAGAGTCAACCTTCACTTGAAACTGTTACATTACTTAAGTAATCTGAAAACACTCCGATTGGTTGTGGCCGCTTCATTACTCGCCATAAAACCTACGCCTAGCTACCCTTAGGTATTGAGTATTGCGTATAAATAAGGATCAAGTTTTGAGTTTTCAATATGCACTTTTATCGTGCATCAAATAAGTAATTTTACCTGTAGTCCCGTGAGATTGAAGGCATGAACCACTCATCGGGTCAGAAATTTTACGGAGATCTAACTTCCCTCTATTTTCTCCAATTGGGCACTTCGCAAAATTCCTCGAATACCCCCACGAGGATAGGAATGGTAACGGGCCGCGACGCAGGCCGTTACCATGAACCCATGAGATTCAAACTAAGGCAAATCGCTAGTTCCCATTAAATAACGATCGCAAGCGCGGGCAGCGCCTCGGCCTTCATTAATAGCCCACACCACCAGGCTTTGCCCCCGCCGACAATCCCCGGCAGCAAAGACACCGGGCAAGTTGGTGGAAAATTCACCGTAGCTGGCTTGAATATTACTCCGGGGATCCGTGGTCAGCCCTTGGGGAGAGAATGCTGTGGTTTCCGGGCCCAGGAACCCCATGGCTAATAAGACGAGTTGGGCCGGCAGGACTTGTTCCGTTCCCTCAATGGGTTGGGGGCTAAAACGGCCCTGATCATCTCGAATCCACTCAACCTGGACAGTATGCACCGCTTTAACGTGTCCTTGCTCATCCCCTTCAAACCGAGTAGCGGTTGTGAGGTAGGTGCGGGGATCTTGGCCAAACTGAGCGATCGCTTCTTCTTGACCGTAGTCTGTGCGATGAATTTTCGGCCATTCGGGCCAGGGGTTGCTGCTACTCCGGTTTTCGGCGGGCTTCGGCATAATTTCCAGTTGGGTCACGCTGCGACAACCGTGACGCAGGGAAGTGCCCACACAATCCGTTCCCGTGTCCCCCCCTCCAATAATGACGACATCTTTACTGGCTGCGGAAATATAGTCTACCGTAGGGGAACCTTGCAGTACGGTTTGGGTATTGGCGGTTAAAAACTCCATGGCAAAGTGAATGCCTTCCAGCGATCGTCCCTCAATGTCTAAGTCGCGGGGACGGGTCGAACCAATGCAAAGAATCACCGCATCATAGTCTGCCTGCAATTGGGCCAAGGTAATATCCTTGCCCACTTCCGTATTGCAAACAAAGGTAATGCCTTCTGCTTCCAACACCTCTAGGCGGCGCATGACCACAGCCTTTTTATCCAGTTTCATATTGGGAATGCCATACATCAGCAACCCGCCGGGACGATCGGCCCGCTCATAGACGGTAACCCAATGCCCTGCGTGGTTTAACTGATCGGCAGCAGCTAACCCAGCGGGGCCCGAACCAATGACAGCAACTTTTTTATCTGTCCGCTTCGCAGGCGGAGTAGGAGTAATCCAGCCCGATTCCCAGCCTTTTTCGGCTATGGAGTATTCAATATTTTTAATGGTCACCGCAGGGTTAATAATCCCCAAAACACAAGCACCTTCGCAGGGCGCGGGACAAACCCGTCCGGTGAACTCAGGGAAATTATTCGTTTTGTGTAAACGTTGCAGCGCTTCTCGCCAACGCCCCCGATACACTAAATCATTCCATTCTGGAATCAGGTTATTAATGGGACAACCGCTGGCCATGCGGCTAATTTCCAGACCCGTGTGACAAAAAGGAGTGCCACAATCCATGCAACGGGCCCCCTGATTACGCAAACGCTCTTCGTCCATGGGGAGGTGGAATTCATCCCAATTGCGAATGCGATCGAGGGGAGAGACTTCTTCCGCCACCTCTCGCAAAAATTCGATAAATCCCGTTGCTTTTCCCATTGTAGTTCTCCTGCAAATCAGCCAGTTGACCTAGCATAGAGACGAATCAGGCAGAACATAGGTGGTTTTAAGAAATTCTTCTGAAGAAACGATCGATTCTTAACAATCCTTACATCTAAAGCGCATCATCTATTAAGTCCAGCCCCTTACCATATCGACCTTAGATCCACGCCCTTCGTGAAGCAAAAGCCCAAATAGAAAAGGCAAACCGAGAGGGTCTGCCTTTTCTGTGATCTTATGGGATCTTGAAATAGAAGTTCAACTAGTTCGTGCTCTGCCGCTAGCCTACGCAGGCTAAACGCCAGGGACTAAGTGAACGAAAGGACGAAATTACCCAGTTGAGGGGTAGTACAGAGGAAATAAGCAAAGAAGGCACCACCACAGCCCCCCAGGAGGAAGCCGCTGGCAAATTCGCTCCAACCTTCAGCCGTGCCCAGATCCGCAGGGGGAGTGGGATTAGTGAGGGTGGGTTCCGCTGGTTTAGCCGCTACACTGCCGTACATTGAGAGTGCAACAGTGAGAATAGCGACTAAACCGATCGCAGCTAATAAACCAGCCGTGCTCCCCAAGTCGCTATCCCGCAGGGGACCTAAGAGGGCAAAGGGCCCATAGATGAAATAGCCATGAGCCATACCAATTTCCAAACCCCGACGGTTTGGAGACAATCCTGCACGATAGGCGGGCAGGTTATTGAGGAAGGCTACCGAAAAACCAGAAGAGTTTAGCGGAGTGGCTAGATTCCCTACCTGGGGATCTCCACCAGAAGTAATCATGTCCATGAAGTACTTTCTCCAAATCCAGAAAACGCAGAAAAAAAACGATCGAACTCAGTTTTGAAGGCATGATCTCCGCAAAAAATTCACGCAGAACTCTTGCGGCAAACAGTAAAACGCTAAAAAGAGGAAAGATTCAAGATTATGAATGCAATGGATGAACCTGAATGGATCAGATTCCTAGGCATCTTGTTCGATATAGAGGAAGAAAAGACCCATTGCAATGGCAGGAACTACCAATCCCATGAGCGGTACCATAGCGAACGGGAGGAAAGAGGCTGCAAAATCCCCTGTCATCTTAAATTCTCCTTATAAAGAGTGATGTTCCTAGCCTGGCGCAGCCACCCCCAAGGAGGTGACAATCGAAAGGCTAGACGGATGCAATCATTCTAGGGGAGTGAGGCCAACACCGCTCTACAACTTTCAAGCTCCTTTAAGAAACTTCATTAAAAAGGGTAAATCGCGTCTTTTTGTGAATTTTTGTTGCAAATTACGAAGTTAAGCCTCCCCTAACGATCGTTGCAATACTTCCATAAATTGCCCCACTCTTACCGGATCAATCCGATCTTGAATATTACCTTGACGCTTCAGGGCAGAGGAGACAATCACTCCATCCGCTGGGGGAACGAGGGTTGCAATGTTCTCTAAATTTGCTCCGCTACCGAGCAAAACCGGAGTCTCAAAGGCGGCCGCTTTCGCTTGGGCTAAGTCCTCTGGACTAGGGGGGGCACCCGTGGCCCACCCCGAAATAATGACCGCATCCGCTAGCCCCCGTTGGATGGTGTCTTGCACCGCAACCGTTAAATTAGGTGTGGAGAGGGGATGGGCATGTTTAACTAAAACATCCGCAAAAATTTTCACATCACAGCCCAATTCCCGCCGATAGCGCAACAAATGATGGGCTTGTCCTTCAATTATCCCTTGATCCGTTGCCATCACCCCGGTTAAGACATTGACCCGAATAAATTGGGCCCCTGTGCAACTGGCGATCGCTAAACCACTATGGGCATCGTTACGGAGTACGTTAACCCCCACCGGCAAAGTGACCAAGGACTGCACACGCTGGACAACAAGGCTCATGGCACTCACCACTGCCGGATCAACCCGATCTTTGCAGAAGGGGGCATCAAAAAAATTTTCCACAAGGATGCCATGTACCCCACCGGCTGCTAAAGCGGTGGCTTCTTGCTCAGCCCGCTCCATAAGCGATCGTAAATCCCCTCCCCAACGCGGTGAACTGGGAAGGGGCAGCAAGTGGATCACCCCAATGACGGGATGATGAGTTTGAAAAAGCTGGTTGAGTAAATCCACGTACTTGCAGTTTTCAAGGCCATTCCAAGACTATCGCAATCTGAGCCCGTTGCAATAGTTAAACCGGTTTAAATGGTTCAGATGTCTGGCTGCAGACCAGCAGCCCTCAATTGGGCTAAAAGGCGATCGGCCCGCTGGCGTTCCTGCTCTGCCCGCTGGCGTTCCTGCTCTGCCCGTTGACGTTCCTGCTCTGCCCGTTGGTATTCCTCTTCCACCCGCTCGGAACTCCAGAGCAATAAACGATCGTTCTCATCCCACCAGCGGAGCCAATAGCCCTCGCGATCTTCCCACGTCCCTTGCCACACCCCTAAGAACAAGCCCATGGGTTCTACCCAGTAGCGACCGTTGTTCTCCATAATTTGCACCTTATACCGCCCCTCTTCATTGAGGCGATAGACTTCTAAATCCCCCGAATCCGGTTCAAAAATGGCATAGTAAGGAACCTTAAGAATCTGCTCATAGAAAAACCATTTACCTGGCGGATAGGTGGGCTTCATGGAATACTCTCCGCCATCTTTGTGGGACAGAAACTCCATGACGATCGTTGGCCCCTCTCCTTGAAGTTGAGGCGTATAACTCCGATTCACCACTGCTTTTGGCACTGTGATGTTGGGGATATAAGCCCAATCCGGTGCCTTAAGAACGATTTGGTCATTAACGGTGGCGCAAACGGGGTAGTTAGTAATCGTGATGCTCTGATCAGGCAGGCGCTCCGCTTGGCTAAGGCTATTGGTGAGAGCCGCCGCTAGCATGGGTTGAGTGCGGTTATCCACAGGATCATCAGGAATGGGGTAATCATCAGGCAAGACTTCCCAGGTTACGCGGAGGGGAACTAGCGCTGGCAGGCGAGTGAGTTCTGCAACCATGAGGATAGAAAAGGAGCAACAGTAGGTTTGATTGTAACCAACAACACCCCGTTGTGCGGATCAACGCAGTCAGGATGCCGGAAGAATCTCGATCTAGGGCGCATCATTCCTGAAGTCCAAATGCCGTAAAGAATACACATTAGCCGCACCCGTCTCGGTTTTACCCCTAGGGGCTGAAACCAGTATGGTATAGGCATTTAAGTGCTAACGGATGACAGCGGCTAGGATCAGGTTATGGCTTGAGCAGAGCTCTAATTTTCTCTACAAATGCACCTTGATCCACAACGGGCTTAGAAATGTAACCGTCTGCACCACTTTGAGATAAGAAGTTTTCCCGATCGCCTTGCATGGCATGGGCTGTGACTAAAATGATGGGTAAATTCGCTGTGTCGGGATTAGATTTTAGTAGGCGTGTAATTTGAATGCCGTCCACAGGCTGTCCCTGGTAATTACTATGGGTCAGCGACACATCCATAAGGATGAGATCAATTGCCTGTTGTTCCGCTAAATTCATCACTTCTTCAGCATCTTCGGTATGCTTTACTTCCCATTTCCCGCGTTTCACTAAAATTTTGGTAAAAACCAATATATTAGCGGGATCATCTTCCACAATTAGAATCTTAGCCATAAAACTACTCTGGTTCTCTTCTCATAAGCGTAGGCGGTTATCAGATTAAAGCGGCAACGCCCAATAATCTAGGGCACGTCATCCATGAAGTCCAGTCCCTCACTGGTATCGACATTAGCCTAGCCTGTCCCAGTTTACGGCTAGGGGCTGAAACCAACACAGTATAGGCATTTCATCACTAACGAATGACAGCCCCTAGGTCTCAGTCCTCATTACTGGATCCCTATTTAACCTCTAGGGTACCACTGAACTGGACGGGAATGATTTCAGCGTTTTGGTAGATTTGCCAATAGGTGCGCTGATACTGGCTCAGTAAGCTATACCTTTCCTGGGCAGCAAAGGTCTGTCCAGGGACTTGATTGAGCCAATACAACGCCACTAGCCAATGGTGCTGCACCGATCGCCAATATTCCACGGCTTCTGTTTCCCTTGCCGTAGACTTGTCAGTCAACGGGAACTTTTCCCCATCGGCTTCTAACATCAGAGTAGCTTCCGCCGCTAGGCGCTTGGCTTCTCCCAGATAGACCTGGCCCTCCTGCTCAATCTGCTGTCGGTATTGAAGTTGATCCTGGCGATCTTGCAGGGACTTCAGTCTCGTCCGGGCGCGTTGGTAGAGGGTACCGGATAAGGGGGAAAAGGTTTTCAGTTGCGCGATCGTTTCCTCTAGGTCTTGGCTTAAGGTTGCCATTTCTCCTAAGTTGCGAGGCTGTACCTTGGTTATACGCTCAATATCTAATTGCAATTTGCCCCATTTCTGCACCTGTCGGGGAATGAACCAGGTTCCAATATAGAGATAGAGTATAAGTCCGAAGAGAAACAGTCCTAAGATCAAACAGGCTAGCCGTTGCTGACTTCCCAGAGGAACGAGTTGTGCAGCAATGTCAGGATGAATCCGAGGTAAGGCGGATCTCTGAGATAAAGACTGCTCCGGTGGGGATAAGACATCCTTAAGACCACTGATGGCGGGCTGCAGAGGACGCGAAGCGGGTAAAGATACCCCGAACTTCCGAAGGGGGGGTGAGGTTTCCGCTACTGCGGAAGTGCTAATTTTCTCTAGGGCAATGGCGGCTTTCCAAGCAGGATATCGTTTTCCCTTAATCCGACCATAAATTAAAATCTGATCCGTCACCGTTGATTGAACCGGACAGGTTTCTAGCAGGCGGTGGATCTGGCTGACCCATTCTTTGCGGGATGAAAAAGAAGCTCCCTCTAACAGTAAATGGAGGGTTCGATCGCTATGGCGCACTTTGAGATCCACTCCAGCTTGAGCCCCTTGGTGTCGGAGTTGAATTAAGAGGGGTGTCCAGACCTGAAGGGGAGAGTGGGAAACCTTGGCCATACCCTTACCCTTTTAAGCCACTGCTGCTATCGGTGGGAATAATATAGCGCTGAAGAAATAAAAAGAATACCAAGACCGGAAGGATCGACAACACGGAACCCGCTGCAATCAACCGCCAATCAAAGGAAAAACTATTGGCTAGACCGGCCACCCCTAAGGGCAGGGTATAGCGCTCAGGACGATCGAGAATAATCAGCGGCCAGAGAAAATCTCCCCACGTTCCAATAAAGACAAAAATAGCTAAGGTAATGCTGGCGGGTCGAATCGCAGGCAACATCACATTCCACCAGATTCCCAGTTCTGAACACCCATCCAAGCGGGCCGCATCTTCGAGTTCTTGGGGAACGCCCTGAAAGGCTTGGCGCAGCAAGAAAATGCCAAAAGCAGAGGTTAAACTCGGCAAAATAATACCCAAGTAGGTATTCCGTAGCCCCAATTGCACGGTCAGAATATAGAGGGGAATCATCACGATCTGAAAGGGGATCA
The DNA here is from genome assembly GCA_049455215.1 of Prochlorotrichaceae cyanobacterium. Taxonomy (GTDB): domain Bacteria; phylum Cyanobacteriota; class Cyanobacteriia; order Prochlorotrichales; family Prochlorotrichaceae; genus JBEAPM01. Next base: position 1,909 of record JBMTZC010000018.1, on the reverse strand, counting down.
TGATGGTGGCAATGATCAAGGAGAAGAGGAGATCTTTACCGGGAAAATGGGCACGGGCCAAAGGGTAAGCCGCTAGCGCACAAAAGAGAAAATTACAGCTAACGGCCAAAGTGGCCACTAAGATACTGTTCCAGAAATAGCGGCCAAAGGGATGCTCCTGCCACACCGTAACAAAGTTTGCTAGGGTTGGATGTTGGGGCAGAAATTGAGGGGGGAAGGCAAATACATTTTCACTAGCAGACTTGAAGGCGGTGGTTGTGAGCCATAACAGGGGCAGCAACATAACGATCGCTACGATCGTTAGGAAACTGTAAATGACCAGAGAACGGATTAGGAGCCTAGAGCGATGATGGTGCATCTGCAAATTGAGAGTCTGCTGTGAGTTTGAGCCCTAAGCCGCTAGGGCGTGTCATCAATTAAGTCTAGAAGCCTTGCGACACCAAGATTACCGCGCCCGCTCCAGCAAATATAACTAGGGGCTGAAACGACTGCTGTATAAACACTCCAGCGCTAAATGATGACAGCCCCTAGGGTGCAAAGGGAACTTCGACAAAGCCGAGTTCAAAAAGCTCTTGATAAGCCTGTTGTCCTAAAGGACTCGTGGGACTCTGGCTACGAATAACTTGAATCAGCAGCGGGACGGATAATTCTGGCTGATTCTGGGCACGATGGACAAGGGCCAATTGGAACGTGGCTTCATCTCGCCGTTGCGCAGTATCGATCGCCCGTTGGCGCTGGTTTTCAGAAACTTGGCTATTAATGCCCACAAAGGTCGCGGCTAGATCTTGGTAAAAATTGGACAACTGATTAAAAACTTGCCGGGCATCCTGTAACTTCTGTTGAGCAAGCAGGTAATTTTGGTTGGAAATAGCGGCCCCCGCCTCCTGAATCAGGCGATTGCCCCCTTGAATACTCAAGATGCTGCTTTCTTGGGCTAAGGGACGGTAATCCGTTGGCTCTGCGGGGGAGGTTTGGGCTTGAACGGAAGACCATCCACCCAGGACAATGGCACTGAATAACAAAAATCCAGAAAACTTAGGCATTAAGGGAAACTGTTTTCCCCGAAAGGTATCAGCAGAAGCCATAGAAATATCCGAAAGAAAAATGAAAAAGATCAAGTATAAACAGGGCGACCCGCCTCGAGCAGCACAAGACCAACGGGACAGTAGGGTCACAGTCCCCCTGTCCCGCCTCAAATGCTAACCGAACTAGCCGAATAGGAATGGCCGATAAGCCGTTCTCCTCACCCTATCTTACCCTAGTCGGAGGCGGAATCGCGTCTCAAGTCTGTTCCCCAAGAAGCAGGAGCCATCCAAAAGTTCCTCAGGTTACCCCATGGCATACCAAGACCAAGAGCGATTCGGATCGCTGAACCCCACGACGATCGAGGTAAAGGGGTTTGCTTGATGAATCCTATAGAGGGCTTGAGCATTCGGGTAATTGAGGCGAATACACCCCGCAGAAACATGGGAACCACTGGTTTGATAGCTGGCATCTAATCCGTGCAGTGCGTATCCTTCTGCAAAAAAAATCACATAGTGTGTTACGATGTCCTTGTATTCTTTGTACCCTGTAGAAAGTTGCTTTCTACCCGACATAGAAACACTTTCAGCGCTACTATCCGGGGAGAAATGCCCCGTAATAGTAGGATTATATACATCCCCATCATCACACTGGAATGAAAGTTGTTGATTTTGATGGATCAGGATCTGACTGCCAAGTAATGCGGTTACTTTCATTCGCCGTAAATCTACATCGATCCAGCGTTGGTTACTGCTAGATAAAGAATCTCGAACCTGTTCAAAACGCCCTGTATTATAGGAGCGCCAGGTTTCTAGGCCGGCAGCATGGCTGCTACGGTGGGTTAGGATAACGGTTCCTGTGGACAACGCACCTAACAAAAACGATC
>JBMTZC010000017.1:0-23739 GCA_049455215.1 Prochlorotrichaceae cyanobacterium | reverse complement strand
ACACTGCAGAGACTCGCGATCGGAGGTTGGGTGGTTTGCCACAACTCATAGATCAAAGCCTCCTGCTCAGGACTGAGGATAGCGATAAAGGTACCATCCTCCGCCGCCGCACTCTGGGCAATCCAAGTGCCCTTTAAGCTCACTTCCACAAACTCCTGATCCACAGGGGCGATCGTTACACCTGGGTCTGAGTTAGTTAGACCTGAGTTGGTTAGGTCTGAGGGTGTGGAATCTGAAGAGCTTAGGGACTGGAGTGTGCCTAAACCTGGGAGGGTTGCTAAGAGTAAAAAGCTTGCCCGTCCAGGTTCCACGTACAGCGGCTCACCGGCATAGACCGCCAGCATCACTCGCTGAGTGGCAATGGTTTCTAAGGAGGCATTGATGAACTCCAGAAAAAGTCCAGAATCGGTGTAGTTTAACTTCAACATGATGGTCTCTCCACTCCTCCCCTCGATCGTGGACAGGGAACTGCATTACAAAACTTGAACAGTAAAACTTAACTAGATCCCCCTCAAACTCAAAGCTCGGCTAAGGAATGCGGACTTTATAACCTGGAATTTCACTACCAAGACACCGAAGCCCCGAAGGAATACCTTTGTGTTCTTTGTGCCTTTGTGGTTTAATCCTGAACTTTCCGGTTTATTTAACTCACGATCCTAACCCCTGAAGCTGGAAGAGTGGGGCGCAGAACCATACTCTTCCATGCAATTTTCTCGCTTTCAGTGGAAAGCTAAAAGTCCGACTGCCCTGCTTTCCAGAACTGTTCAGCAAAGGCAATAACCGGGTGGAGAGGGGCTTTGGGCTGGCGTTTCAGGGGCATCTTTGCCATTTCCGGCGTTCGTGCCCCTTTGCGGCCATTACAGGGGGCACAGGCCGTCACCACGTTTTCCCAGGTGTGAGGGCCCCCTAGAGCGCGGGGAATGACATGATCCAGGGTGAGATCGGTGCGGCTACCGCAGTACTGGCAACGCTGACCATCTCGCCGAAAGACCTCCCGCCGATTGACCGGGGGAAGTTTCCACACCCGATCGGGGCTACCAATGGTGAGGCGCAGATGTTCTGGAATCGTTACCACCACACTGGGCGATCGCATTTGCCAGGTTTGTCCCCCCATATCCACGGGTTCCGCCCGCCCCGAGAGCAGTAAAATAGCAGCCCGCTTCAGACCAATGCGAGTCATGGGCAAGTAGTTTTGGGAAAACAAGACCACCGATTGACGGTGTTGCAGCCGACTGGGGGCACCCATCCACTGCCTGGATAACTGATCGGGTTCTAAGGCCAAGGTCATGACTGGTTTCCTCTCAAAAAAATACCCCCGCTTCTCGGGGATAGAAGCGGGGGCAAAAAATAAAGAATTTTCTGCGCTAGGTTGGCGCGTAGTGATTACGCCAGCCGCTTCTTAATTCACTGAATCTCGAGACGATCGTTTTAATACTAAAGTACTTATCACTCGGGTATTCGTTGCCCAAATATTCATTACCTAGGAATTCAGTACCTAGGAACTCATTCGAGCCCCGCTTAACCTGAGGTGCAACTCCACCACAATCCCGATCGGCCATAGCCCGTGTGCCGGTAGCCAAAGACCATAGCCAGTACGCCAGTACGCCGGGGATGGCAACTGCCGGATGGGTTAAGGGACAAGGTATGGTCTGAAGCCGTTTCATGATCGTGAGGTGAACCAAGTCACCAATTTAGAGGTTAACAATAATCATACTACAGTTGTAGTATGGATCTGTCCAGTCCATTTCCCAAAAAAGTTCATGATGGTTAAAACGTCACTGCCCACCACTGAAATGCAAGTTACCAGCATCCGCTTTGAGCGCGAACTCATTGAGCAGTTGAAAACACTCTCCGCAGGGCAGGGGTACCAGGCTTTAGTGCGGGATATTCTCTGGGACTACGTTCACCAGCACACGCCACAACCCAGCAACGGCCATGCCCCTCACCTCCAGCCTCAGCAAGTCCAACCTCAACAAATTCGCGCAACCCTCGCCGCCCAAGCCCAACGCACCGAATACTGTGCCCTCACGGGACAACAAATTAACCCCCAGGAAGCCATGTGGTTCGGGGTGACTACCACGAATGAATTCGTTCCCCTGAGTCAGGCCGGGCTTGATCAGGTGCAGCACCAAAACGAGCAGAATTAAAACTGGGTTCAGGGCAGTGCAGACCACTCCGACACCACTCCGGCACCTCAGGGAAGCATCCTGAACTGTTAGGCACTGGTAGGGCTTAGCGGATGCTCTTCAGGAGGGCAACAGTCCTAAATGCTTGAACCAGATTTTTTCAAAGCTGAAACCTTGGATCTGATTCGCAGCTTGAGCCGCTTCTGCCAGATCCGTTTCCGTGAGGTGATACCCATAACTTCGGGCTAGCCTCACCACGTCATTGGCGGCTTTGCAGCTTTCCACGGCGATATTTAAGGCTTTGTCTTGACGGGCTTGAAGAAAGAATGCCTGAGTGAGGGGATTCAGTGACGCTAACCAGGTTTCAAAAGAGTTTTGTGCCAACGTTTGTAGCTCATCCCGAGTTAAATGAATATCCCAGGACTGCAATAATGCCATCATTTCTGGCAAGGACTTCACAGCTTTGATCTGGCGTCTCAGATCAGCAGAATGAGCAAACTTCTGGTGAAAATCCTGGATGGCAGGAAATGACATGGGGGTGAGTCTGGTAAGTTTATTTGTTTTATAGATCATACACAGCTTCTAGTGTTACCGTTTGCTTAGTTTGGGCAAAACCCCATCTTTTTCGGGGATCCCTGGCTACTTGAAGCCTGAAGTTAATGCAGGAGAGATAGCAGTCCTCACTCAGTGGTCAGGACTAGACTGCTGACACCGTTGTGTGATCTGCGCCCGAAAGTCATAAACCATATAAACCCTTTAGGATTGCTGTAGACCTACGTTGAACGATGAACCGTTGACCTATGAACCTGAAATGGACTCGATCGATCGCTTTGAACGCTGCTCTCCAATCCGAAGTGCAGTATATTTTGCAGCGATCGGCTGGGGGATTTTTATTTGGCATTCCGCTTCTCTACACGGTGGAATTGTGGTCAATTGGGTCGGAAACGGAACCCATCTGGTTGCTTAGTGCTTTGACCATTGGCTTTGTTGGGGTATTTCTGATTATTCAAGCAGAAACCCTGCGCCGTCATGGACGACTAGACTGGCGAGAGAATTTTATGGAGACGGTAGAAGGGGTAGCGATCGGCCTGCTCTGCGCCTTAATTTCCCTGATTCTGATCCGGCGGATTACGGGGGACACTCCCCTCTCGGAAACGTTGGGCAAGGTGGTCTTTGAGGGAATTTCCTTTGCCTTTGGGGCAGCCTTAGCTGCGTCCCTGTTGGATAAAAGTGGTGGACGGAGCGGAGAACGATCGTCCCCCCCCTTAGACTCCTCAGATCCATCGGAAAAAGCGGATTTTCGAGAAACCTGGGCCGACGTGGATGCGACCCTGTTGGGGGCTTTTATCATTGCCTTTAACATTGCCCCCACCGATGAGGTCAGCATTTTAGCCACCGCTACCCCTACCCTCTGGCTTTTAGTTTTGATTGTGGCCTCCTTAATGATTTCCTACCTGATCGTCTTTGTGGCAGGCTTTACCAATCAGGAAGAACGGCAACATCAACCGGGCTGGTTGCAACGCCCCTTCAGTGAAACCATCCTGGCGTATTTAATTTCCTTAATCGCCTCCGCCTTCATGCTCTGGTTCTTTCATCAATTAAGCCCAGGGGATCCTTGGCAAAAATGGCTCAGTAGCACGATCGTTTTAGGGTTACCCGCATCCATTGGGGGAGCCGCTGGACGTATTATTTTATAGAAGTAGCGGTCGTGCTTTAAATGCCTTGCTGAAGAGCAGGTCTGCTTAAAGCGTGACGCTTACCCTTTACCGCAGTGCTTTGAATGCTGGATCCTTCTTCTCCCCAGACCCGATCGTCCTTAAAATGGCTCACCTTTGGCGTTGCGAGTTTATTTCTGGCCATCTTGATCGGGTTGGTCATCTATGCCGATTTCTTAAATCAAGACCGTCCTCCCATTCTTACGGTGGAAATTGTTGAACCGTTTCGAGCAGTGGAGGAACAGTTTTACGTGCCTTTTACCGTAGCTAACGAAGGGGGGGAAAGCGCCGAAGCTATCCAAATTGTGGCGGAACTGCGCCTCAATGGAGAAACGGATGAAACGGGAGAGCAGCAAATTGCCTCCTTGTCCGGGGGTGAAACGGTGCAGGGCAGCTTTGTTTTTAGCCACGATCCTAGCCAGGGTGATCTGATCCTCCGGGTGGCCAGCTACCGGGAACCTCAGGTCAAAGTCAAAGGAAAAACGAAGATGTCTGCCTCGGAGGAGGTCTAATGGCTCGTAAGCCCAGTGTCATTCGTCATAGTGAATTACTCCACTGTCTCGTTCTCGATCGCTCCACCACAGACGATCGGGGCCGGGTTGAATTGTTGTGGATGTACCCCCAAGTTCATCGGGTTTTGGGGTTTATCTGCAAGATCGGCTTAATGAATCAACAGCACTTCGCCTTTACCCTGCCCCAAATCCAAGCCATTAGCGAAAAAAACGTCTGGGTAACCGGAGAACCCACCGAAGCCGACCCCGCCCAACTCAATCAACTGGAAACCCTGCTGTACCACGAAGTTTGGAGCGAGTCTGGGGCACCGTTAGGCAAAATCAAAGACTGCTTATTTGAATTAAAAACCGGCAAAATCACCCAATATTTAGTAGCTCTGCGGGGCTGGCGCAGTGTGGTCAGTGAACTGTATCCCCTCCCCCCCGCCGAAGTCCTCAGCTTTGGCAAAAAACGCCTACTCGTAAGCGATCGGGCTGGGGAAGAGATCCAAAAGCAACAGGATCGCATCCAGCAAACCTTAGTGGGCTTACGCCAGGACTATCAAACCCTGAAGCAAGAAGTCCTGCAATTTTCGCAACGGGCCCAAAACCTCACCCAGGAAACGGTGCAAAAAACCGTCAAAACCGTCAAGGACTTGGGCACACAACTGAGTGAGTTGGGTGAAAACGTTGCCGAGTTTCGGGAGGATTTGCGAGATCCCGAAGATGCCTTCGATTTTCCCGAACCGCCCCGCCCTCAGCCAGGAGTATCGCCTCCCAAACCGGACAATAGTGCCACGGCTGCCGCCACCGCCGCCTGGGTCGAGCAGGTGAAGGTAGAGAGTGAGCAATGGACTGATGAGTTTGAGGATGAAGAATTTCCTGATGATGAGTTTGCTGATGATCAGTTGCTCGATGAGGAGTTTGAGGATGAAGCATTTGCCGATGAGACTTTTGGAGATGAAACCTTTGGAGATGAGGAGTTTGCAGGGGATGAAAATCTAGTCGAATCCCAGGGCTTTGCAGATCCCACCTCGGTTCCCGATGCAGTTCCAGATGTTGCTCCAGCCCCTAGCTCGGAAGTATTGACGGATGAGTTTAGCGATGACGAGTTTGCGGATGAAGCATTTACTGATGATGATTTTGACGACGAACTCGACGAAGAAGAACTTGACCACTTACAGCAGGGCGAAACTACGACGGGGAGCAAGCCACCGCAAGGATCCCCGCCAGAAGTGTGGGATGACTGGGAATGACACTCCCCGCTCTCCCTAGGGGCTGTCATTCGTTAGTGATGACGTGCCCTAAATCCCTCAAGATTTTCTCAAAAGATGGCTCGAAAGCACCTTACAATCTAGCCATGACGCAGACCGCTGGACACGGAAAGAGGGATCGACCTATGAAGATTTTATTTATTGCTGCTGAAGCTGCTCCCCTGGCTAAAATTGGGGGCATGGGGGATGTGGTGGGAACCCTGCCGCGCATTCTCAAAAAGATGGGCCACGATGTACGGATCATGATGCCCTACTATGGCTTTCTCTCGGACAAAGTAGAGGTTCCTAAAGCTCCCATTTGGTCCGCCAGCGTAATGTTCCAAACCGTTACCGTTCACCAGTGCAGTTTTCCTCAAACGGAAATTCCTCTATACCTACTGGGAAACTGGTCTTTTTCTAGTCCGAAGGTTGCGGATGTTTATGCAGAAGGGGATGACTGGCGCTTTACCCTCTTTGCCAACGGTGCGACAAAGTTCATTCAAAACTACTGGAAACCGGATGTGGTGCATTGCCATGATTGGCATACCGGTATGATTCCGGTCTGGTTAAAGGATGAACCGGGGGTGGCCACGGTGTTTACTATTCATAACTTGGCCTACCAAGGGCCCTGGCGCGATCGTTTAGAAGAAATTACCACCGTTCCCCCCGATATGCGCGGTCATAACACCTTAGCGGCGGCCTTGCTCTATGCGGATCAGGTCAATGCCGTTTCCCCCACCTATGCCCAGCAAATTCAAACCTCTGAGTATGGGGAGCAGGTGGAAGATATTTTAATTAGCATTAACCACAAGCTGCACGGCATTCTCAATGGGATTGACATGGATCAATACAATCCCGGCGTAGATTCCACCCTGCCCCAAAACTACACGCTCCAGACCCTGCCCCAACGGGAGAGGAATAAAGCAGAACTGCAAAAACAAGTAGGTTTAGAACTGGAACCCAAGTCCTTTATGGTGGGGATGGTGTCCCGGTTGGTTGAACAAAAAGGCATCGATTTGCTTATTCCCATTGTCGATCGCTTCCTGGAGGTGCCCCATACCCAACTGGTGATCTTAGGTACAGGGGAAAAGCCCTATGAAGCGGAGATCCAAGCCCTGGCCGATCGTTTTCCGGAACAGTTGTCTGCTCAGTTGCTCTATAGCGATGCCCTCTCCCGTCGGATTTATGCCGGGACTGATGCCTTCTTGATGCCCTCTCGCTTTGAACCCTGTGGCATCAGCCAAATGCTGGCCCTGCGATACGGATCCGTTCCCGTGGTTCGCCACACCGGAGGATTAGTGGATACTGTGTCCGATCATGAACCGCAAGCAGGCACCGGCAATGGCTATGCCTTTGAAAGTTATGATCCCTATGCCTGTCTAGGCTGTCTGATGCGGGCCCGGGAAGGGTTCCAATATTCCCAACCGTGGCAAGCCTTGCAACAGCGGGGCATGGGGATCGACTTTAGCTGGGATCGCTCCGCCGAAGCCTATGTGGATCTCTATCAACAAGCGATCGTGAGTAAGCGGAAACAGTTGCAGCAAAAACCCTCTCCCGTCGCGGCGGTCTCTGCTGTTCTCTAGAGGCTGTTCTCTGCCTACCGGCACTGGGTTAGAGTGCGGGGCTTTATGCCCCAGAGCTACAGATCGGGACTGCCCCCAAACCATTCTTCTTTAATGGATTGCAACTGTCCCGATCGCTCTAACTTCAACAGTTCTCGATTGATCGCTTCCAGGAGTAGCTCATTGCCATCCGCCGTAACCAGACCATAACTTTCGTGATCCAGTAGACTGCCCCCAAGGACAAAGTCTGGCTGCTGAGACACTAAATACCGCGCCGTAGGATAATCCCCGACAATTCCCACAACCTGATCATTGCGTAGGGCATGAACAGCGTCGGCAAAGGTATTAAAACTTTCCAGGCGGATCGGTTTATGCAAGAGAAAATAATAGGCACTGGTGTTGGCAGTGGCACCGAGGGTTTTTCCCGTTAAGGTGGCGAGGGTAGCGCCTTCAACATGGGCCTGCCGAGCAGCGGTCAAGCTAGAGATAAAGTCCCCCAAAACAAAGAAGCTAAAGGCCATCCAAATGGAAGCTAAAAACCGACCGGTGACACTACGGGGGGTCACATCTCCATAGCCAAAGGTCCCCAGGGTCACAACGGCAAACCAAATGCCCTGGCCAATGCCCGAAAGAATGTTGTCGGGAAAGTCCGGATTGCGCCCCCGCTCCGTTAACCAAATTAAGGTGCCCGCCATCAAACTCAAGCAAATGAGACGCACAATGGCCACGAGGGTTTGTCTCCCCCCCAATTGCTGCACCAACACAACGACCGGCGAGAGATCCTGCTGTTTCACCACTAGTTGCAGCCCGCCGTGATAGATCGGATAGGAGAAATCAAACCCTCCTCCTTCCCGGGCGGCGGTAATGGAAATTCCCGATACCCCGACATCCACGTCTCCCTGTTTCACCGCTTCTAACAAGGCCGCCACACTTTTGTAGCGCACCAGTTCAGTTCTCACATCCAGAGCCGTGGCGATCGTATCCCAGACTTCCACACCATAGCCATAGGTCTGATCGTCGTCCCAAAACACAAAGGGGCGCTGTTCATAGGTTCCCACCACGATCGTAACGCTGCGGGCATGAACCGGCGCTAAAATATCCTCCCACTGCTTCCGTTGCTTGGGCAGTGGCGTTTCGGTGGAGTCGCCTCTGGGCTCTGGGGTCTCAAGGGGTAAATTTTCCTGACTCTGGACAGGACTGCTCAAGCCTACCACTCCACACATGAAGCCCAGGATCAAATAGCCACGGTAGCGATCGAGGAGTTCGGGGACAGTCCATTGCCGGAGAGAAAATGCCATCTTAAACATGAGTCACGAAGCCTGAGACAACCAAATTGAGCCCAATGCAATCCACCTGCCCTTCTCGGGTCAGAAACGGGATTGATCGGGGGGCACCATATTCATGATGCTTCTTCATGATGTTTCCCCGTTCAGTTGCTAATCTGCTCGTCCACGTTTCTGTAAATTCAAAGGACAGAAGGTTAAGGCTCTGCTCAGGGAACTGACGACCATGAAGACAGATTCTCGTTAAAATGTCCTAGTACTTTGCATCCAAGCCTACAACTGCTAAGGTGTAAGCATTTTAAATGCTTAAAATATGATGAACGAGTTAGTGTGAAAGCAATGAGCACACAACCCAACGCTTCTGTAAGGACAACGTTACCACAGGACAGAACCCAGGAACAATTGTCCCCGGTCACCGGGGGCGAGTCTAACCTGTGGCTGCAAAGTTTAATACTGCATGCGCCCACTATTGGTTTGGGCTTGGCCATTGCGACGGGGTTGTGTTTGCTCATGGGAATTTCCTTGCGCATTCTGCTCAACCCCAATATTCATGCCGTGACCGTTCCTGAGCCTGCGGCGGTTTCTCCCAGGGGGGAAGATACTTCCAACCCAACCATTCAGGAAACCGATGAAGCCGGGGTCAGGATTGTTTTTCCCGCCACTAAATCTTTTCTCGCGGAGGCTGATTCCACTGAAACCTCCTCTTCCCGCAGCAGAACGATCGCTCTGCTTTTGGGTCTGGGGGGCTTCGGGTTGACGATCGTCGGCTTCCTCTTTTGGCGATCGATTCGACGGCAAGTGGCTGCTCGCTCCTCCGCACCATCCTCCAATGCGATCGTTTTGCAGCATCAGCCTCGGGACTTAGCGCCCCCCTCTCGGATCGCTACAACTCCGCCCCCTCCAGTCACTCCCGCGATCGTGGGCTCAAGTTCTCCCCCGATGGCCCTGCCCCAGGCCAAACCCACGGTTTCTGCTCTCCCGGCGGAGGAACTCCCGGTTCATCCCGTCCTGCCCACTCCCCCCCTCACCATCCACTACCCTAGCGAAAACGACACCCCAGTAACGCCCCCACCCCGTTCAGTGATCGAAACCGCAACCGGGGAGCCTATTAACCTCGTAGATTTAATGGATATTCGGAAACGTCGCCCCCATTCCTAGGGGCAATGGGCTGAGATTACAAGTCTAAATCTCAACGATCGCTGACGGAATTCCAATCAGATAATTTACGCTTGTCCTCTCTTCCTTTAATATTATTTAAGAATTATAAAAAGCGCTTAAAACTTTTAGTGCGCTACATAACCACCCATTAGGAGGATTTTCTATGGCGCTCGTCCCTATGCGTTTATTGTTGGATCATGCCGCAGAGAACGGCTACGGTATCCCTGCATTTAACGTAAATAATATGGAGCAGATCCAGGCTATTATGCAGGCTGCTCATGAAACTGACAGTCCTGTGATTTTACAAGCTTCCCGTGGTGCTCGGAAGTATGCTGGAGAGAATTTTTTACGTCACCTGATTCTGGCCGCAGTTGAAACCTATCCCCATATCCCCATCTCCATGCACCAGGATCATGGGAATGAATTTTCTACTTGTCTTTCCGCAATCCGTAATGGCTTTACCAGCGTAATGATGGATGGCTCCCTGGAAGCGGATGCTAAAACCCCCGCTAGCTACGAATACAACGTTGCCGTAACCGCCAAGGTTGTAGAAGCTGCCCACGCCCTCGGCGTGAGTGTGGAAGGTGAACTGGGTTGCCTGGGTTCCTTAGAAACCGGTATGGGTGAAGCCGAAGATGGTCACGGTTTTGAAGGGGCTCTCTCCCACGATCAACTGTTGACCGATCCCGATGAAGCGGTGAACTTTGTGGAAGCCACTCAAGTGGATGCCCTCGCCGTTGCCATTGGAACCAGCCACGGTGCTTACAAGTTCACCCGCAAGCCGACCGGCGAAATTCTCGCCATCAGCCGGATTGCTGAAATTCACAAGCGCCTCCCCAACACTCACTTAGTGATGCATGGTTCTTCTTCCGTTCCTGAAGATCTCATTGCCATCATTAACCAGTATGGTGGCTCCATTCCTGAAACCTATGGCGTACCGGTAGAAGAAATTCAAAAAGGCATTCAGAGTGGTGTGCGTAAAGTCAATATTGACACGGACAACCGCTTAGCCATCACCGCTGCTGTACGGGAAGCCCTCAGTGCTGTGCCCAAGGAATTTGACCCCCGTCACTTCCTCAAGCCCTCCATCAAGTACATGCAGAAAGTGTGTGCCGATCGCTATGCTCAGTTCTGGACTGCAGGCAATGCAAGCAAAATCAAGCAAGAAAGCTGTGATGTGTTTGCCGTGAAGTATGCCAAGGGTGAACTAGCCGCTAAAACCGGTAAGTCTGCCGTTGCCGTTTAGGTTTCGCACCGTTTCACAACCTTGCTCGACCATTTTTCCGTAGAGAACCCCATTCGGGATGACTCTACACTGGCCTAAACATTAACCCCTGAAGGCGATCGACTTGCTCCACAGTGAGGGCGATCGTTTCAGGGTGAAAGGGATCCAAATTCTTGAAGAATAGGGTCCTTTTTTCTGGCCTGCGGATCCGCTCCGGCTTCGCTGCTCAGACCAGCGGGCTTGCTCCGTTGAGGGATGCTTGACTTCAAGACTCAATCGGCATGGCTTGCCCTAGACCTATGGCGTTGCTAGACTGACCTTGCATTTGATGTTGCGCCTTGTACACCATGACCCATTTCGATTCGGCAACGCCCCCAAGCGATCGTCCCCAAGACCTGCCCCCCCCTTTACCCCTGTTCTTAATGTTCCGCCTCGGTATTTTCCAGATGGGGTTGGGGATTATGTCGGTCTTGACGTTGGGACTACTGAACCGGGTGATGGTCAGTGAGTTAGAGATTCCCTTAGGGGTGACGGCGGGCATTATTGCCATGCACCAGTTTGTTGCTCCGGCGCGGGTCTGGTTTGGTCAGCTTTCCGATGCGAAGCCCATTCAGGGGCTGCACCGGACGGGGTATGTCTGGATCGGCTCCCTGCTCTTCACAACGATCGCTTTTCTGGCGGTACAAGCCATGTGGCAACTGGGGGATCGGGTGGCGGCACTGGGTTCCTGGCAATTTAGCGATCCCAGCATTCAACTCTGGGTCTTCATTCTGGGAGCCATTTTTGTGGGCTATGGGTTTTCCCTCAGTTGTAGTTCTACTCCCTTTGCGGCGCTCTTGGTGGATGTGTCTGAGGAGCATGAACGATCGAAGTTGGTCTCGATCGTCTGGTCTATGCTGATGGTGGGCATTGTCATTGGGGCGATTCTCACGGGCATCATGCTCAAAAAAGTGGGCATTGATGCGGAAATTGCGGTGATTAAAGCGAGTCTGAATCGACTGTTTTTAATGGTTCCCGCCATCATTATTGTCCTTACCCTGTTGTCCACCTGGGGGGTAGAGCAGCGCTACTCTCACTATCGGGAACGATCGCACCTGGCGGCGGATCGGGAAGATCAAATTAGTTTGGGCCGGGCCCTGCGGGTCTTAACCGCCAGTCGTCAAACCGGCTTATTCTTCTCCTTTCTGCTGGTAATGAGTCTGGGCCTGTTCATCCAAGAAGCGGTTTTAGAAAACTATGGCGCGGAGATTTTCCAGATGCCCATGGCGGAAACCACAAGCCTGAATGCCTTTTTTGGCATGGGCACCTTATTAGGGCTGGGGTTGACGGGGTTTTTCATTGTGCCTCGCATTGGCAAAATCAATACCACTCGTTTGGGCTGTACCCTAGTGGCGATCGCCTTTGTCTTGATGATTTTGGCCGGGTTCAATCAAACGCCCCAACTCTTAAAAGTCATGGTGGGGCTGTTTGGTTTAGCCTCTGGGGTCACCACCACGGGAGCCATTAGCCTGATGCTAGACCTCACCGCCGCCGAAACCGCCGGTACCTTTATTGGTGCTTGGGGGCTGGCCCAAGCCCTAGCCCGCGCTTCCGCCACCTGGCTGGGGGGTCTGATCAAAAGCTTGGGGGATGTGCTCTTTAGCAATGCTTTAGCCCCCTATGCCCTGGTTTTTGGCTTAGAAATTGTCGCCATGATTGCGGCGATCGGGTTGTTGGGGCGGGTCAATGTGCGGGAGTTTCAGGATCGCACCAGCGTCGCGATCGCCCAGGTGCTCCAGACCGAAATGGATTAGTAATGGACTAGCCTATGTCTGCCCCCTCTGATCCTCAGCGCATTGCCGAACTGCGGAACCTCCTCCAGCAGGCGGCCCACGCCTACTATGGTCTGGATGCTCCGATTATGGAAGATGCGGTTTACGATCGCCTCTACCGAGAACTGGAGGATCTCGAAGCCCGTTACCCAGACTACATCACCGCCGATAGTCCTACCCAGCGCGTGGGGGGAACTCCCGCCGATCGCTTTAATTCCGTTACCCATCGCATCCCCCTCTATAGCCTAGAAAACGCCTTTAACTGGGAGGAACTGCAAGCCTGGGAACAGCGCTGGCAGCGGGCGGCAGAAACCCCTGAAAGCCCCACCGAGTACGTGTGTGAACTGAAAATTGATGGTTCTGCCCTCGCCCTCAGTTACGTAGAGGGAGTGCTGGTGCGGGGGGCAACCCGTGGGGATGGCACCCAGGGGGAAGACATCACCCCCAACGTTAAGACGATTCGATCGATTCCCTTAAAGCTTTTAACGGAGAACCCGCCCCCCTGGTTAGAAGTGCGGGGAGAAGCCTTTTTGCCTCTCTCAACCTTTGAGCACATTAACCAGGAACGGGAGCAGCAGGAGGAACCCCGCTTTGCCAATCCCCGCAATGCAGCAGCGGGCACCCTGCGGCAGTTAGACTCCCGTATTGTCGCCCAGCGTCGCCTCGACTTTTTTGCCTATACCCTCCATCTGCCGGAGGACTTTGCCGCTCCCCCCCCAACCCAGTGGGAAGCTCTGGAGTACCTGAAAAACCTGGGCTTTCGGGTCAATCCCAACCGTCAGCGCTGCCCAGACCTGGCCGCCGTCCAGGAGTTTTTTACCGCCTGGGATGACCAACGCCATGACTTGCCCTATCTCACCGATGGGGTAGTGGTGAAGTTAAATGACTTTGCCCAGCAGCAGGCCTTAGGCTTTACCCAAAAATTTCCCCGCTGGGCCATTGCCCTCAAATATCCCGCCGAAGAAGTGCCCGCCCGCATGAATCGCCTCGTCTTTCAAGTGGGACGCACCGGAGCCGTGACCCCCGTAGCGGAGTTTGAACCGGTACAACTGGCGGGCACCACCGTGGCCCGGGCAACCCTTCACAACCGCGATCGCTTAAAAGACCTCGACCTCCACGAAGGCGATACCGTCATTGTCCGCAAAGCCGGGGAAATTATTCCCGAAGTGGTGCGGGTGCTACCGGAACTACGCCCCCCGGCCGCCGTCGCCGTCACCTTTCCCGATCGCTGCCCCGTCTGCGCCGAGCCCCTATTCCAAAGTCTGGAAGAAGCCGTAACCCGCTGCATTAACACCTCCTGCCCCGCCATTTTCAAAGGATCGCTGATTCACTGGGTGAGCCGGGCCGCCCTCGACATCGACGGCATGGGGCCCAAAGTCATTGATCAACTCGTCGATCGTCAGGTCGTCACCTCCATCGCCGACCTCTATCAGTTGACCCTAGAGCAACTCATTGAACTCGATCGCCTCGGTCAAAAATCCGCTGAAAAATTACTCGCCGCCATCGATCGCTCCAAAACCCAACCCTGGCCTCGCGTCCTCTACGGCTTAGGCATCCGCCATGTGGGGGTAGTCAACGCCAAAACCCTGAGCCAAGCGTTCTGGCGGGTGGAAGACCTGGCCCAAGCCAGCCCAGAGACGATCGCCGCAGTCTATGGCATCGGCCCCGAAATTGCCCAATCCGTTGCAGACTGGTTCCAAGTGCCCCACAATCAAGCCCTGATCCAACAGTTGCAAGCGATCGGCCTACAGCTCGCCGGGTCAGAGCCCCAAACCCCCCGTCCAGACACCACACCGCAACCCCTCCAAGGCAAAACGATCGTCATTACCGGCACCTTGCCCACCCTCACCCGAGAAGAAGCCAAAGCGATCGTCGAACAGGCTGGGGGAAAAGTGACGAATAGTGTCAGTAAAAAAACAGACTATGTACTGGTGGGATCTGACGCGGGTTCTAAACTGGCGAAAGCAGAAACCTTAGGGATTTCGCGCCTTTCGGAAGCGGAGTTCCTTGCCCTCAGTACCCGGCCCGATCGCTGAGGCAACTTGAAGCTAAGATAGACATATTGACTACGGAGAGATTGAAAATATGGAAAGCTTTTCTGAGAAAGAGTTACAGCGACTATCCGATGAAGTTGATACCCAGTTACGCGAGATCCGAACGCAAGTCCCAACGGATTTGCAAAAGGCGATCACTAAGAGTGATCGTCAACAAGCTCTAGACAAACAGTTCGCTGCGATCGCTACCGCCACTGGGGAGCCTCCAGACAGCTTTTTGTGCAAATTTGCCCGATCGGCCCGACGAGACCTGTGTGAAGAAGGTGGGATGCTTTACGAACAGTGGCAAACCTGGGCAGACCTGACCAATAAAGATACGTTGAATACCTACAAGGCCGTCCTGGTTTCGATGGGCTTCACCGGGGAGTTTATACCGATGCTGGTGGTGGCACTGGCAGTGATTACCCTGCACCTGGGCGCGAAAACCATTTGTGAAGAGTACGGGCAGTCAGAGGAAACTTGATCAACCCAATGGATCAAACAGTCACGTCCTTAAACGGTGTTTTGATTCGTCTACCTGAGGAACGCTGGGAACACATTATCGAGCGCCATCAGGTTCTGGCGAGTGTTCAAGCTTTGGTACTCGACACTATTCGCAATCCCCTCAAAATTTTGCGCGGGAATGATAACGCATTGATGGCTGTGCGAGAAATGGAACCAGGGCGTATGCTGGTGGTGGTTTATAAAGAAACAACAGAAGACGATGGGTTTGTCATTACCGCATTTCCAACCCGACGACTCAGTTCTCTTAATCGGAGGCAGCAAGAATGGCCCTAACTCAAGAAACGCTGGACTATCTCAAGTTCGTACCGATCGTCAAAAACTTACCCAAACGAGCTTTTTTGTTGCTCTACGATGCTGAAGCAGATGTTCTTTACATTGACTTTTATAATCCCCCTCAGTCTTCTGACGAAACGGAGCTAACTGAGGAGGATATTGTCATCCGGTACGGAGAGGGGGATGAAGTGGTGGGGTTAACGGTTCTTCATGCCAGCGATCGCTAGATGTCAACATAGGCGTATAGAGCGGTAGGCGGTGGAATTTCCAGACCTTCCATTTTCAAGCCATCCAGATGAAACACGATCGCTTCCCCCATATTCTGTTCAACCGCTTTACGGATTTCCCCAGTGGAAACACAGCCCGGTAAATCAGGGGAATAGGCGGAATACTCTGTTTCTGTTTTTTCGATAACGATAAGATAGTGCATCATTTCAGACCAGGTACAACTCGCTTGTTCAATGAGTTTAATTCCATCCCAGACCTTCATACCTTAAGCTTATAAGGTGCTTTCTAAAAATCAATATATCGGCAAAACTCTACAATTCCGGTTCCCCTCCTCGGAGGGGTTAGGGGAGGGTCGGCTGTTGAGCAGCGTTTGAACCCTTTCCCCCAGACCCTCTCCAAAGAAAGGGGAGCTAGAAATCACTACACTAGGTCATCCACAGAGGCAAGGCAATGGCAGAATTAATCCTGACCTTTACAGCACCCGGCCCGATCGCTGAGGTTTCCTTAATTACACCGGGGGCGAGACGACCGGAAACCTCCCAGGGTATGCCCTTTACCTCTCCCGTGACGGAGAGCGATCGTAAAGAGATCCGCTGGTACCTGGAAACCTACGCCGCCTCCTACACCAGCGAAGCGGATGACCAGCAGGCGGCCCGCATTGCCGAGAAGTTGCCCCGGATTGGCCTGGCCTTATTTGAAGCGGTGTTTCAGGATTTTACGGCGCAGCAATTTTTCACCCGTTTTCTGGCGGATACCCAACCGGGGCGCTCCCTGACCATTGAAACCAACGAGCCGGAAGTGTTGATGCTGCCCTGGGAACTGTTGCGATCGCCGGGGCGAGACTACCTGTTTCTGGAAAATCCCCGTGTGACGGTGCGGCGACAGGTGAATGCGGGCATCGCGGGGGGGGGACGGCCACCGCTCCGGCTGGAAACGAAGGAAAAACTACGGTTGCTGTTTGTGGTCAGTCGGCCCGAGGGGGCGGGGTTTCTGGATCCACGGGCGGAACCCCAGGCGGTGATGGATGCGATTGCTAAGGTGGGTGCCCCGGTGGAGGTGGAGTTTTTGCGACCGGCGACGTTGCAGAATTTGGCGGATCGGCTGGAATGTACCAAGCGGTATCGGCGGCTGCCCCCGGTGGATATTGTGCATTTTGATGGTCATGGCGTGTTTGATGAGGCGGGAACCCTCCACGAACGGGCCAAGCTGACGGATCCCGTGGCCCAGACCAAGGATGCCACTAAAGCCACCAACCCCAACACCGGCTATCTGCTGTTTGAAGATGAACGGGGACAGCAAGCCCTGATTACGGCGGAAACCCTGGGGGGAATGCTGAACCAGCAACGGGTGGGGCTGGTGGTGCTCTCCGCCTGTCAGTCCGCAGCGATCGGTATTGAGGAGTCCCAGAAATCCACCTCGGAGGGCGAGGATCAAAACTCCACCCCCCAGGAGCAAAAAGCCACGGGCAGCGTAGCGGTGCGCCTACTGGCAGCGGGGATTCCGGCGGTGGTGGCCATGACCCATTCCGTACTGGTGGCCACCACCCTGAAGTTGTTTGCCGAATTTTACGAGCGGCTGGCCTACGGGGAAGGCATTGGGGAAGCCCTGGACAATGCCCGACGCAAGCTCTACGCCGAAAAAGGTCGGGGTCAGCGGCAACGGAGCGAAGGCAGCATTACCCTCAAACTAGAGGATTGGTTTTTACCGGCGCTTTACCAGACCAGCGACGACATCCCCCTACTGCGGGAGGAACCCCAGCCCCCCTTCCAAACCCAGACCCAAGCGCAAACCCAACCTCAGCCCATCGGGAACTTGCCAGAACTGCCGGAAGTGGGCTTTTTTGGGCGGGCGTGGGAGTTGTGGCGCATCGAGCGGGCCTTTACCGTAGAGCAGACCCAACGGCTCACCCTCTCCGGGTTTGGGGGACAGGGCAAAACCCTCCTGGCCACGGAAGCCGCCACCTGGCTCTGTCGCACCGGCTGCTTTGAAACCGCCTGTTTTGTGGATTTTGCCAGTTTTCAGGGGGTGGATGCCCTGGGGCTGACCCTGAGTACCCTGGGCACCGTGCTGAATCAAAGTTTCGTGGATGCAGCGGCGGCCCGGCAAGCCCTGACCCAGCGGGCGGTGGTGCTGGTGCTGGATAACCTGGAAGACGTGGCGGCGGAACCCCTGCGAGAATTGTTAACCGCAGCAAAGGACTGGTCAGAAGCCGGACCCTCGCGGCTATTGCTCACCACCCGGCAGGATGCCCTGGGCGTACCGGGATACGAACCCAGCGGCACCTTTAAGCACCAGCAGATTCCCCTGAAAGGACTACAGCCCCCCGATGCCATCGCCCTCTTTGAGCGGGTCTTAGCCCTACCCGGCAGCGTGGAGGTGCCGCCCCCCGCCCCCAAAGCCCTACAGCGCGTGTTTGGGATGGTGGACTATCACCCCCTCTCCATCCGGTTATTAGCCCAGGAATTGAAACACCACCGCATCGCCGATGTGGGCATCGCCCTGGCCCGGTTACTGCAAGAAACCCAGGAAACCGACAAAAACCGCAGCCTCATCGCCTCCCTGCGCTTCTCCCTGGAGCGACTGGAACCGGAACTGCGGCAATGGGTGTGCCAGTTGGGGGTGTTTGAAGGGGGCTGTGGGGAACCGATGGTGACAATGGTGACCAACCTGGAAACTGACCAGTGGCAACGAGTGAAACTGGCCCTGCAAAGCGTCGGTCTGGTGCAAGCCGAAGTAATGCCAGGAGTAGAAGAAAGCTTCTGGCGCTTTCACCCCACCCTGGGCCCCGTCCTCTGGCAGGAAGCCCCGGAAACGGAACGGGAATCCCTGCACCAACGCCACCGCCAGGCCTACTACCAGCTTGCAGACTATTTGTACCAGGCTGATAGCCAAACCCCCATCCAGACCCGACAAATTGCTCGGCGGGAACTGCCCAACCTCCTCAAAGCTGCCTACAGCGCCCTGGCTGCAGGGGAAGCCTTTGCTGTGGACTTTGCCAACAGGGTTAACCGATTCCTGGACATCTTTGGCCTGGGTAAAGAGCGAGCAGCCCTCACCGCCCGTACCCAGACCGCAGCGGGGGACGTGGGATCGCGGCAGTGGTATCTGGCTCGCAGCACTCTGGGGGAGCAGTTGGAAGCAGCCGGTCGCGCAGGGGAAGCCTTGCAGGTGTTTCAGGAGGTGCAGAAGAACCTGGGAGACGGACCAACCTATGAGCACTGCACAACCTTAAACCGAATTGGGCGCTGCTTGCGGACTTTGGGACAGGCGGCCCAGGCTGCGGCCGGCTACCGGCAGGCCTTGGCAGTGGCCAGTCAGCTCGAGCAGACCGAGGGAGTGAAGAAGCAAACGGGTTTACTACAGACCGATTTAGGGTCTGTCCTGACAGACATGGGACAGTTTGAGGAAGCCCGAACGGCCTACGAAGCTTCGTTGGCAATAAAACGAGAATTAGGAGGGGACGATCGCGGGGAAGCAACTGTTGAATTTCAACTGGGAACCCTGGAACTGAAGCAAGGGAACCTGGCGGAAGCGGAGCGGCGCTACAAACAAGCCTTACAGACCTTCCAGTACCTGCAAGAACCCGCCACTGAAGCAAACGTCTGGCATCAACTGGGCTGCGTTTACCAGGAAGCAAAGCAGTGGGACGCAGCGGAAACCGCCTACCGGGAAGCCGCAAAGATTGATGAAGCCCAGGGAAATTTAGCGGAAGCCGCACAAACCTGGAATCAGTTGGCAATGGTGAATGAATATGCCGGGAAGCCAGAGGCAGCGGAAGCCTGGTACCGCAAAGTGATCGCTGCGGATAGAGTAACTGGTGGTGGCTTGTACTTAGCTCGTCATCTCAGTAACCTGGCCAATCTCCTCCAGCAGCAAGGGAGTGACCGGCTCCAGGAAGCCCGGCAGTTGGCAGAAGAAGCCCTCGCTATTGACAAAACCCTGGATCCCGCAGCAGCACAGATCTGGAAAACCTACGATATTTTGGCAGACGTTGCTGATCAGCAGAACGATCCCACCCAGGCTCAGGTCTATCGGCGGCAGGCCCGCCAGGCCAAGGCGGCCTATGCCGGTACCCAGTACGAGTTGCAGCAGCTTCAGCCGTTGATTGAGGGTGTTGTAGCCGCTACCCAGAATGCAGAAGTCCGACAGCAGATCGAAGCAGTATTCCCGCAGTTAGTTCAGATGAATGCTCCCAACCTCCCAGATGCTATTCGGATGATCTGGAACGGCGATCGGGATGAGGAGACGGTCTGCGAGCGGTTGGGTGGTGGTGAAGCGATGATAGCGATGGCGATTTTGCAGCAGTTGGGGTGATGTCGGTTCCCCTCTTGGGAGGGGTTAGGGGAGGGTCGGCTGTTCACTGATCCAGGCAGAAATGGCTTGCAGTACTGCCTCTGTTTGATGAATAGCCTCAGCTTCAGTAAAGCGCAAAAAGCGGACACCCAAATCTTCCAAACGGCTTTGACGCTCTCGATCGCGTTGTTGGGCTTCTTCTCCATCGTGGGAACTCCCATCAATCTCGATTGCTAAGTTCAGTTCTTTGCAGTAAAAATCTACAATGAAGCGATCGATGGGACGCTGACGGTAGAAGAAGTAACCGCACATTTGTTTACGGCGTAAATACTGCCATAACTTTGCTTCCCCCGCTGTCATATTGCGACGCAGTAACCGGGCTCTGTCAGTTAGCTCTGGCTTGTATGGAAGGAATGAGTTTGCCATGATGAGAAAAGATAAGCGATCGGTTTGCCCCTCCCAATCATAAAGGAATTAGATAGTGCAATTTTCTCCTTAGGAGTGAGTGCGATCGTCTCGCCGTAGCTTGGGTTGAGGTACGAAATCCAAGCTACGGCTCATTATGGTTTAAGAGCGATCGTATGTTTGGGTATGGATAACAGATAACAGTGCGATCTGTCCCTAGCAAAGTTCCAGCAGTAGCACTTCCCACACTAAACGGGGGTTGACCGATCGCTGTAGTTGAAAGCGGGCGGTTTCTAAGCGTTGCATAATCGGCTGGCTTCCTTCTGCCATTTTAATCAGGGTGGGATTGGTGATCGTGGTTGCTAGGAGTTGATAAGCGATCGTTTCAATGGCTTTGCGACCACCAAACTTACACTCACTAACTCCTGCACCACAAATTGCAGGTTCTGACCCTAACTTTGGGTTGCAATCCAGTTTTTCAGGGTTTCGACTACTGCATTTATAGCAAGATCCTCCGAGTGTTTTGTAGCCCGCTGCACCACTTCCACTTTGCCTTCCTTCAGCGATCGTCCCGTGACAATCCGGTAGGGAATGCCCAGTAGATCCGCATCTTTGAACTTAACTCCCGCCCGTTCATCCCGATCGTCTAAGAGGGTTTCAATACCGGCTGCATTTAAGTCTCGATACAGTTGTTCCGCTGCTTTGACTTGGTTTTCATCCGTGATATTGGGAATTACCACGATCGCATGGTAGGGAGCGATCGCCACGGGCCAGATAATGCCATCCTTGTCGTAGGATTGCTCCACCGCAGCCTGAGCGACACGGGACACCCCCACGCCATAACACCCCATCCAACAGGGTAAATCTTCCCCGTCTTCACTGGTGTAGGTTGCTCCCATCGCCTGGGAATATTTCAGCCCCAACTGGAAAATATGCCCTGCCTCAATGCCTCGGGTACTCTTCAGTAACTGGCTCGGATCATGGAGGGAACGATCGCCCGCCTGGGCAGTGCGGAGATCTACGGCATCACTGGGCAGGGTAAATTGAGATCTCCAATTCGCGCCCACAACGTGATACCCCGACTCGTTAGCACCGGTCACAAAATTAACCAGTTCTGCCGCAGTCGGATCCACTAAGCGTAAAAACTTGGGTGCAATCTGGCTGGAAGCCGCAATATAGTCATCTCCTAAATCCGGGGCAATATACCCCAAGGGGAGGGGGTTTGCCGCCCACTTTGCCTGGGCCTCGGCATCTGGCACCGTCAAAGCCAGCAGGGTTTTAGCACCATAGCGATGGGCTTGACGGGTCAGTTCATTGGTCAGCTTCACCTCATTCACATCCTGATCGCCCCGGATGTTCACCAAGACCAATACCGTCATCCCCGTATCGTATACGGCTTGATACAGCACATTTTTAACGATCTGCGTTGGGGAACACTGGAGGAAGTCACAGAGAGTAGCGATCGTTGCAGTGCCTGGAGTTTCCCGTTTTTCAAAGTTCTCAAAGGGAGAAGGAAGAGCCTCTGCAGGTAAGGAAACAGCCTTTTCGACATTCGCCGCATAGCGATCGTCTTCGGTATATAAAATCTCATCTTCCCCCGCATCCGCCAAGATCATAAACTCCTGAGACGCTGACCCCCCGATCGCTCCAGAATCTGCTTGCACCGCTTGAAACTTGAGCCCACAGCGACGGAACATATTGCGATAGGCCTGATCCATCGCTCCATAAGTTTCTCGCAAACTCTCCTCACTGCTATGAAACGAGTAGGCATCCTTCATAATGAACTCCCGCCCCCGCATCAACCCAAAACGGGGCCGAATTTCATCCCGAAACTTCGTTTGAATTTGGTACAAATTCACGGGCAACTGGCGATAGGAGCGAATCATATCCCGGGCCACCGCAGTAATAACCTCCTCATGGGTGGGGCCCAGACCCAGATTGCGCTGCTGGCGATCCGTCAGGGTAAACATAATCCCCTCCGCCTTCGTGTAGGTGTCCCACCGTCCCGATTCCTGCCAAAGTTCCGACGGTTGCAACTGCGGCAATAAACACTCCTGGGCTCCGGTGGCATCCATTTCTTCCCGTACAATCTGGGAAACTTTCCGCAGAACCCGCCACATCAAAGGCAAATAGGCATAAATCCCGCTGGCAATGCGCCGAATATACCCTGCCCGAAGCAATAACTTGTGGCTAGGAATTTCCGCTTCCGCTGGATCTTCCCGCAATGTAACCAGAAGCATTTGAGACAGCCGCATGAACCCCTCCTGAAAAATGCCCATTAATTGTACCGGACTTAGGCTTCTGCTTAAAGGAAAACCCCTGCTCCCCTGCTCTCATCCCCGGTTGAGCCGTCCGGGATCTTGGATCGTGACTCTTTCCTTGTCAGGAAAAGGCGAAATTAAAGTTTTTTAAAGATTTTGTAAAGAAAGAGGCAGGAGCATCGAAAAATATTGCCCCCTATTTAAAGACTTGATGAAGTCGTACCCGAAGCCTAGCCTTTCAGAAACAATGCTGCCACACTTGCTGAGAAGGCGGGAAACTTAATTCAACTTCTAACGAGTGAGTGACCAAGATGACCATAAATACATCTAGCAGTACAGACTATCAAGGTAGTATTGTCCATGTGGAGGATCAAGTCTGGACTGGAGATAAGAGCGTTACACAAAGGGAGTCAGAGGTTAAGCTTCACCACGTTGAACCGCATCAATCCATAGTAATGTTTGAGGAGCAAGCTTGCGCGACTGACCCCCTCAGACAGCAATACCATCTTCAAGTTCCCAGTAAAGACACCACCAAAGACAGCATTGCGGGGGTGGAAGTGCAACTCAAGGACTCCACGGGTACCCTTGTTGCTACAACTACAACGGCCTTGGATGGTTCCTACTCCTTTAGAGATGTAGAGCCCGGACACTATCATCTCCAATTCACTGCACCCACAGGCTACGCCTTCACCTTCCCTACCCTGCTGGGAGAGGAACATACGCCCCATTCAGCCTCCACTATTACTCAACTCAAGCAAAAAATTACACTGGAATCGGGCGAATTTAATGACAGCTTAGGTGCGGGTTTGATCTTAACGAAAATTCTCGTGGATCCCGTTCCCTGTAACGCTAGTGTACAAAACGCCAAGGCAGAGCTGGAGAGTATCGAGAACAACACCGTCACGTTAGTAGAGCAGAGTGCGGTCAGTGTTACGCCTTCAGATGTTTCCCGTGATAACATCACTGCCATTACCGCCACTAACGGTACAGTTGAAACTAAAACACTGTCCGGTGATTATAAAGCTGCTTTTGCCGCTTTAGTGTCCTATCTGAATGCTTTGAACTCACTACAGTTAACTTGACACTCCCCACTCTAC
>JBMTZC010000016.1:0-24035 GCA_049455215.1 Prochlorotrichaceae cyanobacterium | reverse complement strand
TTTGCTGGGTGGTTTGCACCGTACCATCGGGGAGTGTGGCGGTGACGGTGAGGAGGTTTTCACCTTCCTGGAGTACAACCCCATACCAGATTTGACGAATGACTCCCGTAGCGCCGTCGGTGGTCACCTGACCAATTTGGTTGGGATCTACGGGTACGCCATTGGACTGCAGGGTGACAATACTGTCTAGGGGCGCTTGGATCACGACCGTAGCGGCTGGACGGGCCAAGGGTTCCTCTAGGGTGGGGGAGAGGATTTTGAGGATAGATTGGGGGGCGGTAGACTCGGTTTCACTAGGGCTGGAGTCGAGATTAAGATCCGTCGCCTCAACGTCTGTAGACCCTTCTCCGGCGGACTCTGGAAAATTGGGGGTGGATTGTTCCTCCGTCGCGCCTTGAGCCTCTTCCCCTGGATCTTCTACGTTCGTATTTTCCGCTACTGCAGGGGCAACGATCGCTTCCGTACCCACTTCTGCTAAAAGGGGTGAGTCGGTGTCCTCTGTTTCGGATCCAGACTCTGTGGGAATCGGGGTGGTGAGATCTGGGGTAATCTCTGCCGCAGGACTGTTTTGAGCCTCCTCGGGAACAGATTCAGGCAGGGCTTCCTGAGCCAAGAGGGGATGACTAGCCAGGATCAGGAGGGGCAACAGTCCTACACTACTCCGCCAGTAACAAGGATGGGATAAAAAAGCGAAGGGAGTACACTTCATGGCTGCACCTCTTCTTGCCGTAAGTTTTCCGGCACCGAGTCTTCTGGCACCGAACCTTCTTGGGCCGGAGTGATGGCAAAGTTCATGCGGGCCATTCCTCCCGGTTCCACCCGAACCATGCGAGATTGACTTTCCCGCTCCAGCACAAAGGCATTGGGCGCGATCGTATAGCCAGGTACACTACTGAGATCGAGGGTGCCCACGTACCAACCGGGGAGAATATTCGCCACGGAAAAGAGACCATCTTTATCGGTTTCAATACGGTTTCCGTTTTGCAGGAAGATCACCGCATTGGGAACCCCAGGCTCTCCTTCCTGTTGTTCACCATCAAAGTTTTTATCCACAAAGACCCGACCAATCAGGGTGGCATAGTCGGACACTAAACCATTCCTGAGTTGCACCGTAGCGATCGCAGGGCCAGCACTCACATTCAGGTCATTATCATTCCGATCGCCATTGACGAGGGCAAAATTTCGGCCCCGCCCCCGCAACGCATCGGGCGTGACCTCTGTGGCGTAGATCAAGTCTAACTGTGCCGTTGTCGTTCCTTCACTGGTGAGGGTACCCTTCACTTGAAACTGAACCAGTCCACTGGAAACACTGGTGGTTATGGGCACCCGATCGCTCCCAATTTGGGCTTGAACGGAGTCCTCTTCGAGAATGAACCCGAGGGGAAGACGATCGCTAATGACCAGATCTTCAATACTACTTGTACTGAGGTTTTTGACGCTAATGCGGTAAATCACAAAGTCCCCCGGTGTCGCCGTAGCCCGATCCGCCACTTTAGTCATTTCAAGACTGGCCGCCTGGCACACTAGAGTACTTTCGTCATCAGTATCCACGCTGAGAATGCTCAAAAAGTCTTGGGCGGCATTTCCAATTTTCACGGAGGTGTTCGTACCAACCCCAAGGATAGAAGCGGATGAACTGTCTGCATCTAGGTTGACGGGCAGGGTGTCGAGGGGCGTGACGGTATAGGAAAAGTTGGAAATAACACCGTTGGGGCCCTCGATGCTATTGGTGACGGTCAACAGGATGCGACGCTGACTGTAGGTGCTGGAGAGGGCTGCGGAGGGCGTAATCACTAATACATACTGTCGTCCTACCCTGGCCTGTTCCTGACTGAAGAGAAAGTTATATTGCCCATCAGAGCCGATGGCAAACGGATTACTATTATCCGGGTTGGCGTTAATCACTAAGTTCAGTTGTGCAAGCTCCTCTGAGCTGACACTCGGTAAAACCGTGATCCCTGTGATCGAAGTGCCATTATCAAAAGTATCGAATAACGCTGCGGTAAAGCCCGTGGCATCGAAGGGAGAGCCATCGCAATCCACTAAGCGCCCTAGGGGATCCACCAATTGATCCTGGTCACGATCGTTTGTATCATCCGTATCGACAAAGACCGGTTGTCCAGTAATACTCAGCGGAGAGTCCACTTCTACTTTGACATCCTGACCGGCGGCTTCCAGGTTATTGACAATGCCTTCCACGATGAAGGTTAGCTGTTGACCCGGTAGGAAGGTAAAGCCACTCACAGCAATATTGCCCTCTGGAGTCACCCCCGTCCCGGTGATGGTAATGACCACTTGGGTTAAATCTGCAGGAGTCTGACCATCCCGTTCCGTCAGCCCCACTAAACGAATGGGGAGATTCACCGCAGTGCCATCCGGTGCCAAGAGTTGACCTTCCGGAGAGACGGTGTAGACACCGGGACTGAGAACAAAGTTTGTAAACAGTTTTTCAAAACTTGTCAGTAAGAGAATGAACTCATTCACAGCCCCCGGCCCATTATTGGTAAGTTCGATACTATATTGCCCCAATTCTCCAGGGTTTAAGTCTCCCAGGGGGGTGAGGTCGATCGCTAGGTCTACCGTTAACTGTTCCGGTTCTAAGTCCACGTTATTCGTGGGAACAGTATCGATAAAGTCTAGGGTGCCACTGGCTTGGCCCGGCGACCTGACTTCCGCTTGCACCTGGAAGTCTACATCCGCGACTAAGGCTTCAACGATACCGGTGACCTGCAGTTGGGCCGTATAGGTAGGACGCAGGTTAATGCCAGCAATCAACCAGGTTCCATCAGCTTGTTGCGTTACGCTGGTTCCCGCAATGCTTAAGGCTGTACCCGCACTATCGACTAATCCGGTGAGGGTGAGTTGGAGATTATCCCCCAGGACATTGTCAAAGCCGGTCAGATCCACCAAGAAGCGCCCTACGCTGCCGGGACCGTTATTAGCAATATTGAGGGTGTAACTGCCAGCGGTACCGATGCTAAAATCTCCCGGTGGCAGGATATCGATCGCTAAATCCGTTTGCAGTACTTCTAGGGTAGAGTCCACATCATTGTCTGGATTCGTATCCACAAACAACGGTAGCCCACTGGCTTGGAGCGGAGCTTCGATGCTCACCGTTGCACTAAATTCACCACTCGCAACTTGATCGGTGACCTGACCCGTGATCGTCAGTTCGATCGTTTGTCCCGTCAGGAAGAAGTCCTCTCCCACAATCTGAATGTACCAGGTTCCATCCTCCCGCCGGGTAATCACCACCTGATCGGGGGTCAAATCAACGATCGTCCCCCCCGCTCCAGTGACGGTCACGGTGTAGTTCCCATCCACAAAAATATCGTCAAAACCACTGGGGCGAATGATAAATTCATTCACTGCACCCCGACCATTGTGATCAATTTCTACGGTAAAACTGCCCGTTGTTCCCGGTACGATCGCGCCCACCGGCTCAATGTCAATGCCAAGATCAACGGTTAATTGTTCAGGCTGCAGATCAAAGTTATTGTCCGGGTTGCTATCTAGAAAAACGGGCGTAATCCCGTCAATGGCGAAGGGCGATCGAACTTCCACATCTACTTGAAAATCCACATCTGCAATGAGGGGCTGAACTGGCCCCGTAATATCTAGGGTCACTTGAGTACCCGCAGCGATCGTAATACCCTGAATTAACCAACTTCCATCCGGTTGTTGCGTTACGATCGCATTGCTCACATCAATGGCAGTACCCGCCGCATCTACTGCCCCCACTAGGCTCACCTGGGGGTTATCTCCTAAGACATTTTCAAACCCGCCGAGTACCACTAAAAACTCGTTAATTGTCGCGGAAGCGGGGGCACTGGTAATCACTGCCTGATAGGTTCCGGTATTCCCTGGAATGAGATCTCCGGTACGACTGAGATCAATGCCTACGTCAATGAGTACACCACTAAACCGAATCGGTGGACTCTGATAGTCAACGGCTTCCCGCTGACCATTGCTGAAGACTGGGCTATCCTCCGGATCGCCTTCTTGCCGTCGGTTGACCGTAAACACATCCCGATCGCTAGCAACGGGTAGACCGTCATCCTCATAGGGTAGATCTTGCAAATCTGCTGAATCCGTATCCGGTGCCCCATCCCCATCCGAATCTACAGCATTGTCCGAATTACCGAGAATAACCTGCAAAATAGAGTTACTGGGGAGATTAGGTGCAATATCTGCTGTGACTACAACTTGAAAAGCTCCATTCACCGGCAGAAAAACCGTCCCCTTACTCCATTTCACCCCTGCCGTATTGACATAATCCTCGACTGCCTGATCATAAATCCAGACCTCGGGTCCCCGATCGGGGTTGGCGGAACCATCAGGAGCGAGGGGATCCCAAATCCCATCCCCATCTTGATCCGTATCTAAGTCAATTTGGCCATTGCCATTCGCATCGTAGAGAAGAACAATTTCATTACCACCATCGGTTACTGTGTAAGTGCTGACTCCAGGCTCCTCTAAATTAAATAAGGAGACTCCCGCTGGCATCCGAATAACATTGGTGGTATTACTGGTATTAACCACTGTAAAGTAGAAACTTAAAGGACTCTCGTTCGAGGTTGCGATTGGTCCCAACGTGAGTCCAGTTCGGGCACTTTGCACGCGCTCAAAGTTAACCGTAATTCCCGCGATCGCTTCAAGACGAGAGTTAGTTTCAACGGTATTTGTAGTTGTTTCAATTCTATTGCCACTAGGTGCTTCGTAAGTTGCTTCCCCTGTATTAAATAACCTTACATCCACCTGAGCCAATGCAGGTAAAACCATTCCTAAGCTGTAGCCCAAAGCACCGACTACAGCAGTGAGTCGCCAACCTTGCGATCGGCGTTTCAGATATTTTGCTTTGGGAAAGGAACGATTCACAACATTGACCCACCTGATGAATTATGAATGATGAGTTTTGATTTGAGGTTTGTAGTCGATGATACTTCAAAACTCAAATCAAAACTACTCTATTGGAGCCGAACCTGGTAACTCCCCCCCACACTAGATTTAGCAGGAATAGGTTCTGTAAACGTCCAGCGGACATGGGTATATTCCTCCGGTTTAGCTGGGCGCGAAACTAGGGTTCCATCGGATCGCCTTTCCCGAATCATGGGACTAGGGGAATAGCTTTGTCCACCATCGGCACTATAGGTAATACTAGCGGTACCATTTTCCACCCGGGCCGTTCCCAACACGATTACCATGTTTTCCGGAATATCATCGTTCAGAACTAGACCTCTAATGGGCTGCTCTGTACGGTTGTTGCCACTGATGGTGTAACGCACCACATCCCCAGGCTGAAGGCGAGGAGGTGGCTTGAGCAATCCCCCTTCCAGGGAGAGCCACACCACTTCCGGCAACCCTTGGCGGTTGGTGCGGACTTCCCGTTTGTGCCCGGTTAAAGTTAAGTCAAGAGATTGCTGTTCCTGCGCCAGAGCGATCGTCCCATCCGCCCCATCGGTGTGGGTCATGTACTGAGAGATCAGGGGATCGATCGGAAAGGCGACGAGTGTGGCAGCAATACCTAAACTGAGCGCAGATAAAGATAATTTCATAAGCTAGTTTTGCCATGATTTGCTAATTCTAATCTCTCTCCTGGGAGGGGGAGTAAGAGGATTCCGGTTCCCCTCTTGGGAGGGGCTAGGGGTGGGTTGGCTGTTCACCAGGAGGTTTGACCCACCCCCCAGCCCCCTCCAGGGAAGGGGAGGTTGAAGTAAGGTCAATTGCTCTATTACGGAGCAGGCGGGAAGCTTGTGTCGAAGCTAACCTGACGTTGGAATCTGAATTCAAAGAAACCAGGCAGAACGGGATCATCAGTAACGTTGAAGTCACTAAACAATGCGGTACCCGTTGGCGCAACGGTGAGACCGGTGACCTGATAACCCGTAACCGTGTTACCTGGATCGATCGTGCCACTGGAGGTAAACAACCCATTAGCATCAAAGGTAATGGATGCTTGCTGAGTGTAGTTGATGGTGCCACCACCGGTATCTGATGCCGTGTTGATCACATGGAGAGTATCTAAGACCCCATCAGCAGGAGATAGGTCTAATGCCCAGTTGTTTCCTACACCTAGATTAGCAACATCTTCAGTACCATCTTCAGTGATAACTACATTTTGAGCACGGAGGATAACATTAGTACCGCTCCCAGCCTGTGGATCGGAGATATTGCGGTAAACAACGCGATACTCAATAATATTACCTGGAGCAGGAGTTTTACCATCAGTGCTGAAGGTTCCATCAGTACCAACAACAGGCGGCCCATCACCCACGAGGATTCGAGATTGCTTCACTAAGCGAAGGAAGCCGGTATAGACTTGATTCACTACAACATTCTCGTTAGCATCACCATCAGGAGCACCATTATTATCATCGTCCACGAAGGCAATGATGGGTACCGGGAAACCGCCCACTAAGCTACCATCGGCAGCAACCGTGTCCTGATCGGTTGATAGTGGAGTATCTGCCGGTAAATCAACTGTAACGGTGTAGTCCAGGGTTACTCCAGGATTGATAGTCGGAATCTCGATTGGGGATGAACCAGCATTGATGTTAAAACTAGTACCATCAAAGGTATACACAGCAGTAATATTGCCAGTACCATAATTAATCACAATTGTGGCCTGTGTACCGGTAGGCAAGTCAGCATTATCACCTCCTGCAAAGTCAGGATCAATTGGTTGCAATAGTACGCCAAGTAGAGGACCTGTTCCTGGATTGCTTAGGGTATTCGTAAAGGTCACTGGAGCAGGATCAAAGGTGTTATTCCCATCGGGCGCGACTGAAGCAGGGGGGTTTCCAGCCGAGTCTTCCAGGATTGCTAGGTTTTGGAAATCATGGTTATTATCTGGACCAATGCCAAAGATATTACCGCTTGCAGCCGGTTGACCATCAGGACCATTGAGAATGGTACCTGGAGGCACAACTGAAATAACGTTGTCTTCACCCCCACGGCTGCCATCACCTGTGTTGGTATTATCATCAACTCCATGATTTGCTGGATCGCCTACACCATCAGATTCAGGATCGTCTTCGTTGGGACCTGGTGTGTCGCCATCAAAGTTGGATGGATCTTGGTCACCAGATTCGTCAAAGACTGGAGTACCAGATACGCCAGGATCACCATCATCCGTACTACCGTAGACCTGAGCAATGTTAGCAATATCAGCCCCAGCCACAGGGAAGCCAGTTACAGTAAAGGTAAAGCCTGTAATAGCTGCATTTGTCCTGGGGATTGCTCCACTTGCCGCAGGTCTTGCATCGTAAACCCAACCAATGCGGGTTACGGTAGTAAGATCTGCAGGTGGGGTAGTCGTCCATATCGCATCGTTTGCATCAACAGTGGCGGGATCATCAGTCGTGTAAACAACCGTCCAGTTAGCAGGCTGACTAGCAGGAACTGCAGCCAGATCTGTATTTGCGGGGATCGCATCGGAGACCAAAATCAGATTAGTGATATCGGTGATGCCTGTAAATGTTGCTGGTCCAGCAGTATAATCACGACCTTCTAAGTCTGCAGGGATAAAGGTTGTATCTGGGGCTATCTCTAATACATCCAACGTCAGATTGTAAGTGATCGTATCATTAGCCAACGAATTAGGAACTTCAGGACCGACAGTAACAACTCCTCCGTTAGTCTTTTGAAGGAGAGCAAAAGCTAGAGGATTCGATCCTAAGCTTTGTGCATAGAGGGCACTGGCTTCGCGCTGACCATTGGCAGGGTTAGTACCTGTATCACTGGTTGGGTTTTCTGTCCGTACTTCGACGTTGTTACTTCCATCAGGAGAGTCAGGTTGGTTTTGGGTATCTGGTAGATTATTGTTGGATCCCGTGTCACCCAACCGAACAGAAATGGGCGCACCTGCAGCAGTCGCCGTTATCACACCTCTAACTCGAACCAGGATACTACCATCAGCAGGAATATTTTCAGCCGTTGCTCCATCTGCGTCGTTGTAGTTTGCCCCACCATTAGTGGAAAATTCGTAGTCCTGGACACTTGCATTCAACCCTGTAAAAGTCAGACCTTGGAGAGTCAGGTCAGTTAAACCTGGAAGAGAAATATTAGACTGACGGTTACCAGTGTTGGTAACGGTGAAAATAAACTCTACGGTCTGACCAGTCAAGAGAAGACCACCAGCACCAGCACCGCCATCATCCAGATCACCCAAGTTATTGAAGGTTGTTGGCTCGACAGTGATACCTGCAATTGGAGCAACTGTTACGAGTACTTCATTGGATTCTGTAGAAAAGGGATTACCCGCAGGGTCTTCGTAAGTTGCGGTTGCCGTGTTCCGAATTGGGGTTCCCGCCGTAGTACCTGCCGCCAAAACCGGGGACACCATTTGGAAGAGACCGCCTGCGATTAATCCCGTGGAGATTAGGGGACGGAGAAGCTTTCTGATCAATCTCGATCGTTGAGATGTCGTAGTCAAGGTGATTCCCTCATAAGTAAAAAAATGGACAAGCTCATTTAGAAGTAAAGCGATAAGGGCTCTTCTCGCGAGGGGTATATGCATCCCGTATCTAGCGATCCCTGTGATTCAGGTTCCCCTGATCTAGGATGTTCGGTGATCACTCCAATAACAAATTCGTTACTTTTCTGGGATCCCACCTTACTACTAGAAGGCTCCCAAAAACCATCGGCCAATTACCGCAATTCTCTTCAATAGAGAACGATCGCTATCTATCATTGACGATCGTTATAAATCCTTCATAATGTCCCGCAATCCTTGTAAAGAATTGATGAAGAACAGGGTTTATACCGTTGTAGATTTCAAATTAAATAGACCTTTCATTGTTTTCACTGAGAGGATGCTTTATCTTTGTTACAAGAACTGAGTAGACAACCGGGTTTATACGGCGGTAGATTTCAAATCAAATCTATTTTTTCTAGTCTGTACTTAGGAAATGTTCTAAACTTGTCACAAAAAGTCGATCCAGATTCCGAGAGTATACGGTCATGGCTTCAAAGTATAATAGGCTTTTCGTTACTTTTACTTAAGAGAACTTTACAAACTTGCTGGTTCAGGGGCTATTGCGTTAGCCTGGCTAATCAGCTAGATCCTTTCCCTGAAAGGTTAAGAAAAATTACAAAATTTGTAGTTCGCCTTGGGTTCGCATCACCCTTATCCGTCAGTCAAAATAATCTCAATGGTCTAGTATGGGGGCTACGCCACCTCCCTGCTGGGATTGAGACCCAAAAACACAGACTTAAATACATCGGGTTGATATGTTTTTCATTCCACCGCTTCGCAAGCTGAAATTTTCCACTGTCATTGTCCACGCTTTGCTCTCGGTCATGGCAATTGGTCTGATCCCTATTGCTGCGATCGCTGAGGAGAAGCCAAAAATCCAAATTGCGATCCTGCTGGATTCTAGTAATAGTATGGATGGTCTAATTGATCAGACCCGCCAACAGATCTGGAATGTGGTTAATGCCTTAACGGCTGTGCGAAAGGCAGGACAAGTACCAGAGTTAGAAATTGCCCTTTATCATTATGGCAATGATGCCCTCCCTCAAAGTGAAGGATTTAATCGCCAACTGACGGATTTTACCCCAGAGTTGGATGCGGTCTCGGAGCGATTATTTGAAATCCGTACCAATGGGGGTCAAGAGTATGCCGGTTGGGTTATTCAATCTGCGATCGATCAGTTGCAGTGGAGTCCAGATTCGCAAGATTTTAGAGCTATTTTTATTGCAGGCAATGAGCCTTTTGACCAAGGAAAAGTGGCTTGGCAAGATTCCATTTCCCTGGCGAAACGTTCCGATGTGCTAGTCAATACAATTTATTGCGGTCAGTCGGAAAGCCAAGAGCGGGATCTCTGGGCCCAAGGGGCAGAGCTAGCGGACAGTGCCACCTTTAATATTAATCAAGACCGAGCGATCGCTTTTGTGCCTTCTCCTTTTGATGATGAAATTACCAGACTTAATGAGGCTTTAAACGACACCTATATTCCTTTTGGCACAGACGGGACTCTGGGGCTAGAGCGTCAACTGGTTCAGGATGCAAATGCGGGACGACAAATTGTGACCCGTGGTGCTTCAAAAAGTTCGAGTTACTACAACAATGCTTCCTGGGATTTGATTGATGCCTTGGCCGCAGAATCCGTTGATTTAGCTGAGGTTGAGGATGAACAACTTCCCGAGACTTTAAGAGGAATGAGTTTAGAAGAAAAGGAAACCTTTATTGACGATCGGAAGGTGGAGCGGGAAGCCATTCAAGCTCAAATTCGCGATCTGACGGCCCAGCGCCAAGCCTATCTGGAGGATTTACGGCGACACTCCGATCCGCAAGACACCTTGGATTATGTCATGATTCAAGCCCTTCGCCAGCAATTGGCGGCTAAAGGGTTTGTACTGCAGTAGTCTTGGGGACTATCCTTGCGGCTACCGTGTACACACATCTTGATCAAACCGATCGATTTAGCTCGATCCCCCTAAATCTCCTTTCGTAAGGGGGACTTCCAAGCCTTTTGATCCGGTTCCCCCCTTTTTCAAGCTACCGTGTACACACATCTTGGATGAGAACCCAAAAGCTGATTTACCCCCCTTAATCCCCCCTTGGAAAGGGTGGAAACTCAGAGCCAATCCGATCCTCCCCCTTGCTAAGGGGGAGTTAGAGGGGGTTCTAGAAGTGTCAGACTCTTGCTAATGACTTCTGTGTACACGGTAGCCTTTTTCAAGGGGGCTAGGGGGGATCCACTCAAGTTTTGCGATTGCAACGAGACTTCTCCCTTGAACGGTGGTTTCCCC
This sequence comes from Prochlorotrichaceae cyanobacterium, assembly GCA_049455215.1. Taxonomy (GTDB): domain Bacteria; phylum Cyanobacteriota; class Cyanobacteriia; order Prochlorotrichales; family Prochlorotrichaceae; genus JBEAPM01. The sequence goes on along the minus strand of JBMTZC010000016.1, from coordinate 13,280 downwards.
AAGGTCAGCCGACCAGCGGGACTCTGATGGATCAAGGAAACAGGCTATAGTTCAGGATGAAGATTTAACGGGTTTGGGGACAACGACCATGGTGCTGCATCCACTGCCGAGCGTAAGACTTGATTGTGACTCGTCTAGCCAGGTTTTAACCGGGCGGCTAGACTTATCGGGGCTGGCCTTTACGCCGGATGGTCGCCTCTGGTTAATTTCGGATGAAACCCGGAGTGTGGGCTGCCTAGAGTGTATCCAAGTCCCGCCGCCTAAGAGTCGATCGAAGGCGTTGCGGCCCCGTCAACCCTATCAATACGCGCCGGTGGAAACGGTTGATCTCGGCACTTACTTCCCCAGCTTAGGAACGGATCATGAAATTGACTTAGAGGGTATTTGCTATGCCGAGCCCTATCTCTGGCTCATGGGTTCCCATAGTACTAAACGGAAGCAGCCCCGGGGAGAGGATCCCAAAGCAGATCTGAAGCGCTTAAAAACGATCGTGGTGGAGCCGAATCGTTATTTTTTAGCCCGGATTCCCTGGCAAAATGGCACTTTGCACACCTGCATTGAAGATCCTCAGAATCCCAGTGAAACCCTCACAGCAGCTTGGTTAAGTCCGAAAAAGAAGGGGAGTGTGTTGCTGAAGGCGTTGGAGGGCGATGAGCATTTTGGTGCTTTTATTGCAGCTAATATTCCTAGTAAAGAGAATGGGTTGGATTTAGAAGGGCTAGCGATCGTAGACGATCGGATTTTTTTAGGGTTACGGGGGCCGGTGTTGCGGGGTTATGCCGCCATTTTAGAAATTGCGGTTGAGCCGAAAAAGAGTAAGGGGAATGAACTCAAACTGAAGGGAACCTATCGCAAACATTTTTTGAACTTAGAGGGGCTGGGCATTCGAGACTTACAGGTCTGGCAGGATCAACTCTTGATTTTGGCGGGGCCAACTCTAGCCCTGGATGGAAGTATTCGCCTGTTTCAGTGTCCCCTAACCCAGTTCTCAAGGGAGCAGGATACCTGCTTAACGACAGTGCCCTCCTGCCTCGGGGACATTCCCCACCAACCCGGTAGCGATCGGGCGGAAGGGATTACCCTTTGGCCCCACAGCACCGCAGAAACGGCTGCCGAAGATACCGTAGACCTCCTCGTGGTCTATGATGCTCCCCACCCCTCCCGATTAATTGAAGATCGCAGTATCTGGGCCGATCGTTTCCACGGCAAGGTTGACCAAAGCAATGAGACTAGCCTACTTGAGCCAGCCGGACAGCAGCATACTGCCGATGAGCCAGAAGCTGAGGAGACTGGCGATGAGAAATAAACCAATACTGAACCATCCCAGTTGACTGCCCTGAGTGGGGGAGTAGAGTAAGGAGGCTCCGAGAATTAATGATCCCGTAATGATGCTGAAGGCGAGGCGATTGCCACTGGCTTCGATCGTTTGACGAAAGCGATCGAAGTCCTGCACTTTGAGGTTCCAGCGCAGGGTTTCTGAACTGAGACGATCGAGGAGCAGTTCCACTTGCCGAGGCGATCGCAGTCCCAAACTTTTAATATCCAGTAAAGTCCGCAGTAGGGCCGGCAGGGGGGCATCCCCCACTAATTGCTCCTGAAATAAATCCGCCATGAGGGGACGCAGACGCTCGGGAAAATTAAACTCCGGATCGAGGGAGCGGGCCACCCCTTCTAAATTGGCAATACATTTGGCACAGAGTCCCAAGTTGCCGGGAACCCGAATCCGGCTTTGGCGGGCAATTTGTAAAACTTCATAAAACAGTTGACTAAAGTTCAACTCATCCAAACTTAAGGCGTAGTACTGTCGCAGTAGGAGTTCGTAATCACTTTCCAGACGAATTAAATTCACCGGACGATCGGAGGGGGATAATTTGAGGGTTAATTGGGCGCAGCGTTGAGCATCCAAACTAACGATCGCTAAAATCAGTTCCAGCAAAATTTCCTGGGTGCGGGGATCTAAGCGTCCCACCATGCCACAGTCCAGCAAGGCCACTCGACCATCTTCTAAGTAAAACCAGTTTCCCGGATGGGGATCGGCATGAAAAAAGCCATCTAAACACACCTGTTGGAAAAACGATCGCACCAACAACGTTGCCACCACCCTCGCCTCAGCCCGATCGGCCTCCCACTCCCGTGCCCGGAGCAGAGGAGAACCCTTCATCCACTCCATCACCAAGACCTTCGATCGGGTTAACTCCCAGTTAATTTGGGGTACCGTCAGCTTCTCCGCATTGAACCAGCGGCTTTGGGCAAGGTTTTGGCGCAGAGTATCCGTAAAGTGGGCTTCCTCCGTAAAGTCCAACTCCGCTTCCAACGCCTGAGCAAATTCCCGCACCAGCCCTTGAATATCGTAGTCCTGCCCCCAATCCGTGAGGGCCACTAACTCCGCCACCCCCTGAATCAGATCCATATCCTGCTCTACGATCGTCCTCAAGCCAGGACGCTGCACCTTCAGGGCAACCGGTGTACCATCCAACAACACCCCGTAGTGAGTCTGGGCGATCGATCCCGCAGCGATCGGTTCGTGGTTAATCTCCTGAAAAATATCCTCCAGGGGCTGCTCAAGTTCCGCCTTCAGAATTCCCTCCACCTCCGACCAATCGACCGGTGGCACATTGGCTTGCAAATCCGTGAGGGTTTGAATATAGCTAGCCTGTAGCAAATCTGGACGGGTACTGAGCAACTGTCCCAGTTTGACAAAAACCGGCCCCAACTCCACTAAAATATTGCGCAAAACCTGAGGTGGCGGTAGCTCTGGCGTACCGGCTCGGCTACCACTCAGCAAACGGCGCATATAATCCCAACCGTTGCGAAATACAACCTCTAAAATCTCCCGTTGCCGACCGCTGGTTCGCGCCAGAGAAAACATAAGACTTATCCTGAATAGGTATCCATTGACGGGCGGCGTGGGTACCCATTGCCCGTGATCTTGTTCCACTTTAAGCGGAACTTCTCTGAAATTGCACAAGCCTTCAATTTTTTCCTGCCTGACTTATGAGTAACCAGCCTGAACCCACACATCAGCAAGGACAATATTTAGCATTCATTTATCACTATACGAAAGTGAATAAGCGTCCACCGGCTGAACGAGACATTCAACTCTTCTTTGGAACGTCTCCTCCCAGTGTTCACAGTATGATTACAAGGCTTCATCAGCTTGGATTCATCAAAAAGGAGCCCGGTGTGCCCCGATCCATTGAAGTGCTGCTTCCGAAGGAAAAGCTACCGGAGCTAGAATGACCAGATCCCGTTCACCGACCCCCACAGGATCCCACTACAAAAAAGAGAGCGATCGTCTCGATCGCTCTCTTTTGGCTATTTTTGCTATTTATTGATTTTTAAGCCTGCAGGGGAGGGGTTTGCTGATGCCAATTTGTACTCTGCTCGTAGGCATAGGCCACCTGAAGAATCTGATCTTCCCGGAGAGGTTGACCAATTAGCTGCATCCCCACCGGTAACCCTTCCTCAGAAAAACCACAGGGCACGCTAATACCAGGCAGTCCAGCCAAATTGAGGGGCACCGTCATCAAATCTCCCAGGTACATACTGAGGGGATCATCCAGCTTATCCCCCGCTTTGAAGGCGGTGGTGGGTACGGTCGGACACATCAACACATCCACCTGCTGCAGCGCCGCTTCAAAGTCTTGCTTAATCAGAGTTCTCACCTTCTGGGCCTTGAGGTAATAGGCATCATAGTAACCGGCGGAGAGGGTATAGGTGCCAATCATAATCCGGCGTTTCACTTCATCCCCAAATCCTTTGGCCCGAGTGCCGGTATACATCGAAAGAATATTGTCTGCATCGGGTTCCCGGAAGCCATATTTCACCCCATCGTACCGGGCTAAGTTTGCGGAGGCTTCCGACGGTGCAATGATGTAGTAGGCCGGCAGGGCGTAGGGGAAACGTGGACAGGAGACCGACTGAACGATCGCTCCTAGGGATTCAAGCTGGGCCGCCGCCGCTTCCAGGGCCGCCGCAACCGCAGGGGCTAAGCCTTCCCCGAGGGTTTCTTGAATTAAGCCAATTTTCACCCCCTTCAGGTCTAGCTTTAGGGACTGGGTATAGTCGGGAATGGGAACAGAAAGGCTGGTGGAATCCTTGGGATCGTGACCCGCTAAGGCCTGCAAAACGATCGCGGCATCTTCTACCGTGGGAGCGATCGTCCCAATTTGATCCAAAGAGGAAGCATAGGCCACTAAACCATAGCGAGACACCAGACCATAGGTGGGTTTAATGCCCACCACACCGCAGAAGGAAGCGGGCTGGCGAATCGATCCCCCCGTATCGGAACCAATGGCAAAGGTACATTCCCCCGCTGCCACCGCCGCCGCCGAGCCCCCAGAGGAGCCCCCCGGCACATAGTCCAACTTCCAGGGGTTCGCCGTGGGATAAAAGCCAGAGTTTTCCGTGGAACTGCCCATGCCAAATTCATCCAGGTTCGTTTTACCCACCAGGATGGAACCGGCTGCCGCTAGCCGAGAAACGATCGTGGCATCGTAGGGGGGGATAAAACCCTCTAAAATCCGCGACCCACAGGTTGTCGCAATGCCCTGGGTGCAAATATTGTCCTTAATCCCCACGGGAATTCCCGCCAGCGGGCCAATGGCTTCTCCCGCTGCAATTTGGGCATCCACCTTCGCCGCCTGGGCCAAAGCGCGATCGGCGGTCACCGCCAGGAAGCTATGCAACTGAGGTTCTAAAGCGGCAATGCGATCCAGGGTTTCCTGAATCAACTCCGTTGCCGATCGCGTTTTGGAAACCAATTGTTCGTGCAGGGTGCGGATGGATGCCATGATGCGGGACTTCTCTATCAAATAAACTCAAGGATTAGAATACCGTTCTGTGGTGAAAGTGGGAACGGTACAGCCCCATCGCCACCCCATTGAAGGGAGTGTCCAGTCCGTTGTGTCAGTAAAAAATTAAGTGCCTCAATCTCAGTCGATCCCCTAATAACATTGAACCGCAGTGGCAGACTTTCCTTAGCGCCGAAATAAGCGCTGCCACCACTGGCTAAACGGAGACGATTTTCGGGGGCCTTGACGGTTACGGCGAAATTCCCGTGCTGAAGACGCACCTCCTGCCCCATCTCGTTCTAAGTCGTAAAGTACTTTTTCCAGATACCAGCGTTCTGACTTACCGGGATATTTGTTCCGCGCATAATTCATGAGGCGCTCCGCCAGTTCCCGATCGCCTTTGGTGGCTTGTAATAACTCACGGCTTATCCCCCCCCGGAATGGATTCTGCTGACGCGGGCTACTTTTCCGAGCCCACATCACGGAGAGCACCACTACGGTGAAAAAGATGAGAATAAAAATGCCTTGAGGAGACATAGGACAAAGGAGTAGGGGACGGGGAATGAGGGATGAACCAGATCATCTCCCATCATACAAAAGTCATAATTGTTTTAACGCTGATCAACTTAAGACGGAAGAGCGCCGCACTCCGCACCGCGCTCTTTCATTAAATTTTTTCGCTTTCAGTGGAAAGCCGTTTTAACTGAGGCATTAAGGTGGCAAAGGCTCGGCCCCGGTGGCTGAGATGATGCTTTTGTTCCGGCGACATTTCCGCAAAGGTTTTATCCACTTCGGGGACGTAGAAAATGGGGTCATAGCCAAAGCCGCTGCTGCCCTGGGGGGCATGGAGAATTTCCCCCGGACAAATCCCCTCGGCTTCTAGGGCTACGCTGCCATCCGGTCGGGCTAAAACGATCGCGCAGACAAACTGAGCGTGACGATCGGTCTTGCCGTCTAATTCCCGGAGGACTCGGTTAATTCGATCTTCATCGGTATTGCCATAGCGGGCGGAGTAAATGCCCGGTGCGCCCCCCAATGCATCGATCGCTAAGCCGGAATCATCCGCGATCGACCACTGCCCTGTGGCTAAGGCAACGCCGGTTGCTTTGAGACGAGCATTGGCCAAGAAGGTTTCTCCCGTTTCTTCAATGTCTAATTCATCGGGCTTCAGGGCAAGATGCCAAGGGAGGTCTTTCAGATAGGCTTGTAATTCTTCTAACTTACCGGGATTTCCCGTTGCTACCACCAGCGTTTGCACAGTTACCTCAGCTTCAAAATTCACCAAACTGGATGGGGACTCTCGAAAAATCAAAATAGAGGTTGTGGCGGCTGTCCACCACAGGAAATCGAGGTGCCCTATTGTAACTCTAGGGCATTTTTGGCTGTCCGTATCAAACAGAATTCCTAAGGAAATCGTGGGTTTAATTCTCCCAGGATATGGTTCCGTATGGATTCTCGTGATCGCTTGATCCGGTCATGATTTTGGCGATGAGATGACCAACCCTATAGCTTGAGGAAGCGATCGATCGCCTCTACGGCCTTGGGGGGCCAGCGGCGAATGGTGCGGAGCCAATCTAGGTCTTTATAACGGGGATCTAAGCCCATGACGGGGTACCAGTTACTTTCCGCTTCGCCCTTAAAGCCTTGATCCCAGAGTACGGCGGAGAGGGCAGCACGGGGGTCGGCAAATTGTGAATACTTGCGTACCATATTTTTCAACAGGCGGGTGGCTTCTTTCTCCTCTCCCACTTGGTACAGGGCCAACGCATAGTTCACCCCCGCCGCCGCTAAACCGGGAGCCAGTTCCGTCGCAGTCTTGAAATCGGCTGCAGCCCCTTGCCAGTCTCCGGCTCCCCCTTTGGCATTGCCACGATTGTTATAGGCCACGGCATCCTTTGGATTCAGGTCAATGGCCCGATCGTAATCGACGATCGCTTTGTTCCAGTCCCCCAATGCTTCCCAGACAATGCCCCGGTTAATGTAGGGGTCCGGCAGATCGGGAGCTAAGGTCACCGCTTGGTTAAAATCCGCGAGGGCCTCCTCAAGCTGAAATTGGCTTAAATGGGCATTACCCCGATTACTCCAGGCTGCAGGATTTTGGGGTGCTAATTCGATCGCTTTGCTCCATTGGGCTTCTGCTGCTGCGAAGTCTCCGGATTGAGTGGCACTAAACGCGGCGTTGAAAATTTCATCGAGGGCGCGATAGAGTTGCTGCAGGCTTTCGGGTGCCGCTGGAGAGGGGGCGGCCCAAGCCCTGGGCACAATCCCTATGGCCCACAGGCTCATCACTAAAATGCCTAAAATCAAGCTGACTTTGAACCACTGTTTCATCTGCCTCATGGATCCCGATCTCCTCTGTAGAGTAAGGTTACTCTAGCATTCCCCCTCTGGGGATCGGTATTCTCAAAGCCGCTGCAATAATTGCTGTAATTGCGCCTCCAATGCCCTCACTTCGTCTAATTGGGCTTGTAGCTTCAGGGCTTCCTGTTTTAAGGGATATTTTTTCAGAAGTGCCGCTTTTGCTAAATCTTCTTGCTGGCGTTTAATGGCTAACTGGGCTGTACAGTGCCATTTATAGGCTTCCCGCAGTACCCGATCGAGTTGGGGCTCTAGCGATCGTTTCACCTGCTCTAGTTCTGCAAAGGCTTGGCGCAGGCAATCTTTGGCCACTTGTGGATCCCCGGTACGTTCTGCCTGGAGGATCTGGTGTTGGAATTGGCTAAAGCCATAGAGTCCCGCCGCCGCTAACGCGGGGGCGGCCAGCAGGGGATTAATGGCCATGCCCCCAATGACCCCACCCACCACCGAAGCGGCCATGGCTTGATTGACCTGCTGGCTTTGATGCTGTCCCGTCTTACACCAGGTGGCAAAATGTTCGCAGTTATTAAAAATGAGATGATAATCTCTTTCTCCCAGGCGGCTCATGGCTCGTTTGAGCACCACATCCGCTGGATCCGCTTGGGCATAATAGCGCACCTGAATGGGGCAGCCGCCGGAAAAAAATGCACGGGTCGATCGTAAAATAGACTGCCCATCTTTATAGTGAATCACGGTACCATCACCACAATCGATGCCGTGGTGTGTGAAACTACCCAATCCCCGATCGACATAAAGATGATCGCCCTTAGCCATGTGCAAACCTCATCTGAAAACCTCCTGCACGCTTACCTAACGTTATCACTGTGGTTACCAGTCCTTACCATCTCCTCCTTCGCCCCCTGTTATTTTCAATTTTGCAAGTTGATCCGGAAGCCACTCATCGTTTGGTGATGGAGCAACTGGAGTCACTCTCAGAAGCGGGAACTCAGCCCTGGGGCAAACTGGTTCGATCGCTGCTTCAGGCCAATTTTGCGACCCAGGACGATCGCTTCAGCCAGACCCTCTGGAACGTGACCTTTCCCAATCCCATCGGCTTAGCGGCGGGATTTGATAAAGATGGGGAAGCCATTCCCCTCTGGTCAGATTTTGGCTTTGGGTTTATCGAAGCTGGAACGATTACAGCCCACGCCCAACCCGGTAACCCCCAACCCCGTCTCTTTCGCCTCCTGGCAGACGAAGCCGTCTTGAACCGCATGGGTTTTAATAATGACGGAGCCCAGGTCTTTCGGGAACGGCTGCAACACTGGGCTGCCCTGTACAGAAAAACCACGCCGCAGCGTTGGCCAATCCCCCTAGGGATTAATCTGGGAAAATCCAAGGTTACCCCCCTAGAGGAGGCGATCGAAGATTATCGGTTGAGTTTTCAGACCTTAGGGGACTGGGGAGATTATTTTGTCATTAATGTCTCCTCTCCCAACACCCCAGGGTTGCGGAACCTGCAAGCCCGCGAACAACTAGAACCCCTCTGTGCCGCCTTACAAGCAGAGAACCAGCAGCAACGACCACTCTTCGTCAAAATTGCACCGGACTTAGACTGGGCTGCGATCGAAGATGTGATGACCCTAGTGCAGGAGTATCATCTGTCGGGCATTATTGCGACCAATACAACCTTAGAGCGCAGTCGCTTAGGATTAAAGACTCAAGTCCTAAAAGCAACAGGACGATCGATCACGGAGGAGGCCGGTGGCATCAGTGGCAGTCCCCTGCGCCAGCGATCCACCGCAGTGATCCGCTTTATCGCGCAGCAAAGCCGGGGACAGATCCCCATTATTGGGGTGGGGGGGATCTTTAGTGCAGAAGATGCCTGGGAAAAAATCGCAGCGGGAGCCTGTTTGGTGCAGGTCTACACCGGTTGGATTTATGAAGGGCCCTGGATGATCAAAGCCATTTTGCAAGGCTTAGGAAAAAAGTTAGAGGATCGGGGCTTTAAACATATCTCTGAAGCGATCGGCTCGGAGGTCTGGTGAAGAGGGTGAGATCGGGAAGATTGCAATGGCCTCCAATGGCTGTTCGCATTACAAAGCCCCCACAATGGTCTGTGATCCTCTAGGATAGCGGCTAGCTCCGATAGCCGCGATTTTCGCCATGATGCAACATCATATTTTGATAGGCCCCCCCGCTAGTGGCAAAAGTACCTTTGCCCTGACCTTAGCGCAGCACTTAGGCAACTGTGAAATTGTCAGTACCGACGACATTCGGACTCAACTCTACGGTAACCCCACGATTCAGGGGCACTGGCCAGATATTTTTGCCCAGGTCGAACACCGCTGCCACGGGGCGATCGCGGCGGGTAAAACGATCGTTTACGATGCGACTAATGCGAAACGACCCTGGCGTTTTAGTGTCCTGCGGACTTTCCTGGCGACGTATCCCCAGCAGACTTGGATGGGCTGGCACCTCAAGACTCCCCTCTCCAGTTGTCTCACTTGGAATCGCAAACGCGATCGTCAAGTGCCGACAACGGTGATTGAACATTTGTACCAAGCCCTAGAGGACTTTCCCCCCGAGCCAGCGGAGGGAATGACGATCGTGCAGAAAATAAACCCTCGCAAGGCTTTTAACCTCCAGCAGTTACTACTGAAAAGTCCCCGCAAAATCATTAACCACCACAACGCCACGAAGAACAGTAAATGTAGCTTTCATCCCTACAGTGATTTTCTCCATTTTGAGCAGTTACTCTACTTAATTAAACTCCTGATCGCCTATCCTGGTGCGGGACAACTGCGGCACTCTCAGCCCGATCGTCTGGCAGAAATTGCAGGGGAAACGATCGATTGCAGTAGTCTGAGTAGTGATTTAGATGAACTGAGTTTACTGCTCAGTCAATGGGATCCTATCTATAGCGATCCTGCGGCCTTAGTGCAAAACCTGGACTGGCTCTACAGTAATGGGTTCCTCAGTCCGGCTTCCGCTCCCAACTCCTGGACTTTAGCGGAAAAACCCCCGCCCGCCACCCCCACCCATGGCTACTCCGAACGGGATCGCTTTCTGCGCCTGATGGGAACGTTGCGGTTCATCCTCCACCATCCCTTTTACCAAGCGGAGGGAAGTGCCCTAGAAGCCCTCACCTATGGTCTACGTCACCACAATATCCTCCGGGGCTCCTTTAGCAGTTGTCGGGATACCCTGCGCAAAGACATTCAATTGATTCTCAAACCCTACGGTTTACTCCAACCCTATCGCTACAAACAGGGCTATTTCCTGGGGACGGGCATCTTTTCCCCTGCTCAACTGCTGCAACTTCATCACCTCCTGGCGGGACAGGCGAAAAGCTTGGCGGATCCCACGGTGTTGACGTTGTTCCAAACCCTGAACGATCGCCTCCAGGCTAGTAAACTGAGTAATCTGAACTCCTATCCCGTGCGAGCCCTCTACAACTTCACCATTACGAATCAGACCTATCTCCCCAGTGAAGCCCTTGCCAAGACGATCGATCGCCTGGAGGAAGAGATTGAAGCGGGGCAGTGTTTGGAGTTGCAACGTTTTGCGGGGGTGGGGCGACATGGTACGGAACCGGACACCTTTTTCCAAGCGTGGCCTGTCCAAATTGTCTTTCATAACATTGGCTGGTACTTAGGCTATGAAGTGGCCAGTGGTTCTGGCGGTTCTAGCAAAGGGTTACTGGCCTTTGAACGCCTCGATCGGCTCTTCCGGGGCCGCTTCGTGGATCAACACCGCACTCGTACCGCCCAGGAGCGGGCTTGTCAGCAGTTACAGGACTTATTTCAAGCCTCAGGAGGGTTATTTCTAGGACAAGATCCCCGCCATCAACGCCAGTGGTTACAGGGAGATCCGGAGCAACGCCAAGCCCTCACGGTTTTGTTAGAACTGTGGTGTGACGATCGCTCCTTCCGATTCATTAGTGAAGGGGATCAACGGTTTCCCCTGGCCCAAATTCAACTTTCCCCCCGCTTACCGGAGTCCCAGCGCTCCAGTGATCCCAAAATTTTCTGCCTCAAGGCCACGGGGGATGCTCTCCATCCCCATCGCTTTCAGGTGCAACTGCCCTACTGGGCCTTAGACGGAGTAGATTTGCAACGTTGGGTGTGGGGGTTTAAGGAACAGGTGCGGGTGGTGAGCCCGGCCCCATGGGTGGCCAAGTTTCGCCACGATGCCGAAGCGATCGGTTTGCTCTATCGAGAGTGTAAGGAAACGTAACCCGCCTAGCCAAATAGTGCCCTGCGTGGCTTAAGCTAGTAGGCGTTTCCCTATTCTCCGCCCGTTCATGACTCTGTATCTGTACAACACCCTGACCCGCCAAAAGCAAGCATTTCAGCCCTTAGAAGCATCCCAGGTAAAGGTCTACTGTTGTGGGGTTACGGTTTACGATTATTGCCATCTGGGCCATGCCCGTTCCTACATTGTTTGGGATACCCTGCGACGGTACTTGCAATGGTCTGGCTATGGGGTGCGCTATGTGCAGAATTTTACCGACATTGACGACAAGATTCTCAATCGGGCGCGGACGGAAGGCTCCACCATGGAGGCGGTGGCCGATCGCTTCACCGCTGCCTATTTTGAAGATATGGCCCGCTTAAACATTTTGGCCGCAGACAGTTACCCCCGGGCCACCCATACCCTGGATGGTATTCAACGCCTCATTCACGAGCTAGAGCAACGGGGCACGGCCTATCCGGCGGGGGGCGATGTGTACTATGCGGTGGAGTCCTTTCCCAGCTACGGCAAGCTCTCCGGGCGACGGTTAGAAGACCTGCAGGCGGGAGCCAGTGGTCGCACCGACACCGATGCCGATGCCCCCAAAAAGCGTAATCCCTTTGACTTTGCCCTCTGGAAAGGAGCCAAGCCCGATGAACCCGCTTGGGACTCTCCCTGGGGCCCGGGCCGCCCCGGTTGGCACATTGAATGCTCCGCTATGGTGCGGCAGGAGTTAGGGGAAGCGATCGACATTCACCTGGGGGGAGCAGACTTAATTTTTCCGCACCATGAAAATGAAATTGCCCAAAGTGAAGCAGCAACAGGGCAATCTTTAGCTCAATTTTGGCTCCACAACGGCATGGTCAATGTGGGGGGCGAAAAAATGTCCAAGTCCTTGGGGAACTTCACCACCATTCGTCAACTGTTGGATCAAGGGGGAGTGAACCCCATGGCCCTGCGCCTGTTTGTCTTGCAAGCCCACTACCGCAAACCCCTAGACTTCACCGAAGAGTCGATCGCTGCCGCGACCAGTGGGTGGCACACCCTGCGGGAAGGCTTGACCTTTGCCGATCGCTATGGGGACACGATCGGGGGCGTGGAACCCCAAACCACCCTCTTAGCCGAGCCCAAAGCTGCCTTTCAGCGGGCCATGGATGATGACCTAAACACCCCCGTGGCCCTGGCCATCCTCTTTGACCTTGCCAAGGATCTCCGCCGTGCCGGGAACCTCATCACCCACTCCGGTCAAAGCGATCGTTCTCCCCAGGTCTTAGCCCAGACCTGCTTTACCCTCAAAGAATTGGCACAGGTTTTGGGCTTAGAAGCCGCTGCAGACGAAGAACCCGCAGCCCCCAGTGCCGAGGGGGATGAACTCAGTGATGCCGCCGTGGAAGACTTAATCGCCCAGCGCCAAGCTGCCCGAGCCAGTAAAAATTGGGCCGAGGCCGATCGCTTGCGGGATGAATTGCAAAACCACGGCATTACCTTAATTGACCAAGCGGGGGGAACCCGCTGGCATCGCAGTCAGTAACGTCAGTAACCCATGATCTGCAAGAAGATTCAGTGCCTTCATGGAAGTTTGCTGATTAAATCCCTTCAGCCTAAATCGGTCAAGGGGTTTCTAGATTGGGAATAATCACCTCGTACAAACCACGCAAATCACCGGGCTGAAAGTCGAAGGCGAGATCCTCAGGATACTTTGTTTTCACAAAGCTAGGCCGTTCTCCTTGCGCCCCATGACAGGCGAGACAACTGGCTTCCACCGCAATCCGGCGAAAATACCGAACACCGTGATCATCCTCCTGCCAGAAGGCTTGCACCTCCGGGTGGGCCATAAATTCCTCTAGGGCTTGTGCTTCGGTGGCATCCTGGGGTTGGTGTTGGGGATTACGATATTTAGAATCATGGATTAAATAACCTGTAATTCTGGCTTAGCGGCGTAATTCCATTGCG
>JBMTZC010000015.1:0-24845 GCA_049455215.1 Prochlorotrichaceae cyanobacterium | reverse complement strand
TTCAAAACAGGAGCCACAACCCTGTCAATGTGATCTTAAAGTGCGGTAATCAGGAGTAAACAGGCTAAGATCCTCTCATAGCTTTATACGGCTTTCCACTGAAAGCGAAAAAATTTAATGGAAGAGTGCGGCGCTTTGCGTCGCACTCTTCCGCCTTAAGTTGGTCCCCTTTATACTCTGCTCTTGTCTTATGACTGCCTTTCATCCTTTGCCTAACACAGACTGGCATAGCCTCAGCGCCGAAGATTGTCTTCAGCAGCTTTATAGCGATCGTTTTGCGGGGTTAAGTACAGAACAGGTTAAAGGACGGTTACAAACTTACGGAGCAAATGAGTTACAGGAGTCGAACCTCCGGGCCCGCTGGCAGATTTTGCTCGATCAGTTTACCAACATCATGTTGTTGATGTTGATCGGTGTGGCTCTGGTGTCGGGATGGCTAGATCTCACAAAAGGTCGCTTTCCTAAAGATGCGATCGCTATTTTTGCCATTGTCATTCTCAACGGGGTCTTGGGCTACCTGCAAGAAAGCCGGGCAGAGCAAGCTTTAGCGGCCCTGAAACGCATGACCCCCCTGCGAATTCGGGTACTGCGGAATGGGGAAGAAGAAGAGATCGAAGCCCCGGAATTAGTGCCCGGAGACATCATGTTGGTGGAGGCGGGCACCCAACTGGCGGCGGATGGACGCTTAATTGAGGCGGTGAACCTGCAAGTCCGGGAAGCGGCGCTGACGGGGGAAGCGGAAGCCGTGATTAAGGATGCGACAGCACTCCTAGAGGCGAAGGCTTCCTTAGGGGATCGGGCCAATATGGTCTTTCGCGGCACGGAAATTGTCCAAGGTCGAGGCGTAGTGGTCATTACCCAAACGGGGATGCAGACAGAACTGGGGCGCATTGCGAGCCTCATTCAAGGGGTGGAAAATGAGCCTACACCGCTGCAAAACCGCATGGCTAATCTGGGCAACGTTTTAGTCTCCGGGTCTTTAATTCTGGTAGCGATCGTTGTGGTGGGGGGGATTCTCCGCACGGGGGATTTTTCCCTCTTTGAAAAACTCCTGGAGGTTTCCCTGAGTATGGCGGTGGCGGTGGTTCCCGAAGGACTTCCCGCTGTGATCACCGTGACGTTGGCCCTGGGCACCCAGCGAATGGTGCGGCGACGGGCCCTGATTCGGAAATTACCCGCAGTGGAAACCCTCGGATCGGTCACCACCATTTGCTCCGACAAAACCGGCACCCTCACCCAAAATAAAATGGTGGCCCAACACGTTTGCACCCTCGATCGTACCTATCAGGTGAGCGGTGAAGGGTATTCTCCCCAGGGGCAGTTCCTCACCGCCGATGCCCATCCCCGTGAAACGGATCTGGCGTTCCAGGATCCCAGTCTCAAAAATCTGCTGCTGGTGGGAACCCTCTGTAACGATTCGAGCTTGATTGAAGAGGAAGGGGAGTGGTCCATTTTAGGGGATCCCACGGAAGGAGCCTTAGTGGTGTTGGCCGCTAAGCTCAGCTTACAGCGATCGACCCTCCAAAAAGAATGGCCCCGCTGTGGTGAACTGCCCTTTTCCGCTGAACGCAAACGGATGAGCGTCTTAGTGGAACGTCCTCCCCAGTCCGCCACCTTTGCCACCCAAGCCCCCTATCTTTTGTTCACCAAAGGCTCCCCAGAACTGGTCAGAGATCGGTGTATTGCGGTACATACTCAGGAGGGGTGCCTTGAGCTAACGGAAGACCAACGTCAACAAATAGCGGCGACAAACGATCGCCTGGCCCAACAGGGTTTACGGGTGCTTGGGCTGGCCTATCGTGCCCTCGAGACTTTACCCCAATCGCTACAAATCTCCGATGAAAACAATTTAACTTGGCTGGGCTTAGTGGGCATTCAAGACGCTCCCCGGCCCGAGGTGCGGGAAGCGGTGCAACGCTGCCAAAAAGCAGGAATCCGTCCCGTCATGATTACGGGGGATCATCCCCTCACCGCCGAAGCGATCGCTGAAAGCCTGGGCATTAGCCAACCCGGTACCCCCGTGCTGCAGGGGGTTGATCTCGAAAAAATGAGCAGTCTCGATCTCGATGAACAGGTGGAGCGGATCTCCGTCTATGCCCGGGTCAGTCCAGAACATAAACTCCGCATTGTCCAATCCTTACAACGCCGTCACCATGTCGTGGCCATGACCGGGGATGGCGTAAACGACGCTCCGGCCCTCAAGCAAGCCGATATTGGGGTGGCCATGGGCATTACCGGCACCGATGTGAGTAAAGAAGCGAGTGACATGGTGCTGCTGGACGATAACTTTGCCACGATCGTTGCGGCGGTGGAAGAAGGCCGGGTGGTCTATGACAACATTCGTCGGTTCATTAAATATATTCTCGGCAGCAATATCGGCGAAGTCCTGACGATCGCTGCTGCTCCTATTATTGGGCTAGGGGATGTGCCCCTCACGCCCCTGCAAATTCTCTGGATGAACCTGGTGACCGATGGCTTACCCGCCCTTGCCCTCGCCATGGAGCCCCCCCAACCCGAAGTGATGAAACGATCGCCCTATGACCCCAAGGACAGTATTTTTGCCCAGGGATTAGGGTGGTATATGCTGCGCATCGGTTTGATTTTCGCCATTTTGACGATCGTACTGATGAACTGGGCCTATCACCATTCGCTGGAAACAGGACATCCCGAACGCTGGAAATCCATGGTCTTTACCACCCTCTGCATCGCACAGATGGGCCATGCTCTAGCGGTGCGATCGGATAAAAAGCTGACGGTGCAACTCAACCCCTTCTCGAATCCTTACTTACTCTGTGCCGTGGTCGTCACCACCCTGCTGCAAGTAGGCTTGCTCTATATTCCCCCCTTACAAACCTTCTTTGGGGTTTATCCCCTCAGTGGCACAGAGTTGTTAATTTGCTTTGGGTTTAGCGCCCTCATGTTTATCTGGATTGAGATGGAAAAAGTAGTGGTCAAATTGTGGCGATCGAAATGAATGCCACTCAACAAAAAAACGGTTGAGGGCGAAGCATCGCTCCCCATTAAGAAGAACGATCGCCTTTCAGAGAAAACGATTATAATTGACGGATTAAATTGTTTAAGAGAGATTACAATGTCAACCATTGCTGTGATTAAGGAACATATTGAGATAACGCTGGGAGTATGTGGTGGGAAACCTCGTATTGCTGGACATAGAATTACTGTACAAAATATAGCGGTATGGCATGAAAAAATGGGAATGTCTCCCGATGAAATTTTGCTGCATTATCCTAGTATCAATTTGTCAGATATTTACGCAGCTTTGGCATACTACTATGACCATAGAGAGGAAATTATAAAGCAAATTGAAGATGATGAATCTTTTGCTCTAGAAATGAAGAAAACAACTGTTTCTCTTGTAGAACAAAAGTTGAGAAATCAGCGTGAAAGATAGAATTAGGTTTCATTTGGATGAAAATATTAGTCAGGCGATCGCTAATGGTTTGAGAAGAAGAGGAATTAATGTAACAACGACTCCAGAGAAGAGTCTAATTGGTAAATTAGATGAGGAACAGTTAGCTTTTGCTGTATCCCAAAAACGAGTCATTTTTACTCAAGACACTGATTTTTTGAGGCTTCATCAGCAAGGTGTTTCTCATTATGGTATTGCTTACTGTCAACAAAGGAGTAAGTCTATTGGAGAAATTGTGCAGAGTTTAGTTTTAATTTGGCAGGTGCTTGAAGTGCATGAAATGATGAATCACCTTGAGTATTTATAAGGAAGAACGATCGCTTCCCGCACCTCTTCCCATGAGGACGAAACATCGCTTTCCCATCAAAAGGAACGATTTAATGAATAATAACTTTTAATTTCCACATTTAACTGTTCCGATAACTGTTCTCTAGCCATTTCAAGATCATATCTAGATTGAAGATTCATCCAAAATTGTTCTTCCATCTCAAAAAATTTTCCAAGACGTATGGCAATATCTGCTGTTATTCCACAGGTACCTTGTATAATATCAGTAATATGATCAAGATGGACATGAATATAATCAGCAAGCTCATTTTTGCTTAAATTCATTGGTGTTAAAAAATCTTCTAAAAGAATTTCACCAGGATGTATTGGAGGGAAGTCTCGATTAGACATAAGTTTACTCAATGATAATCAACGATTTCTACATTAAAGGCATTGCCATCATCCCAAGTAAAACACAACCTCCACTGATCGTTAATTCGTATACTATGCTGACCTTGCCGATCGAAGCTTAGTACTTCTAGTTTATTCCCTGGTGGAATTCGCAAAGTTTCGAGGATAGTGGCAGCATTCAGTTGTTCTAACTTGCGTGCAGCTAGTCGCTGAATATTTTGTGGTAACTTGCGTGAGAATTTACCACAAAATATTTTCTCAGTTTCCTTACACTTGAATGAGACGATCATATTAGATGCTGTATGAAAGCGATCGTTTTTATCGACTAAAGAAAGCCAGA
Source organism: Prochlorotrichaceae cyanobacterium (assembly GCA_049455215.1). GTDB lineage: Bacteria > Cyanobacteriota > Cyanobacteriia > Prochlorotrichales > Prochlorotrichaceae > JBEAPM01. The sequence continues at coordinate 20,397 of JBMTZC010000015.1, read as the reverse complement.
ATCCTGTATCAACAATAATCATATTTTGCGTTGAGTTTCTCTGTTAAGACAGATTTGTAAGTTGTAGATAAATCACTTTCTATAGAACAACAGCCAATGAAGCCAGATTCTTCGAGAATTTCCAAAGGTGTTTTTTCGGGAATCTGTAAGGTTTTATAGTAAAGATCAATGGCCTTTTTTAAAATTTGAATCAAATCTTGCTGAGTCTTTTTCTGGATAAACGAGAGCTTCTCAGCTTCAATCTCAGTGAGTTGTGCTTGAATTTCCATCGGTATTAAATAAGTAGTGGTCAGCTAACAAACGATCGCTTCCAAAATTATAGCTTTTTTTGAGAAGAACGATCGCTCCTCGCACTTCTTCTTATCTCCCCAGGCCGATCGCTCATTTCACTCAACAAAAAAACGATCGCCTCCAATCAAGAAGAACGATCGCTATTGCAAGATATAAGTGAAGTTTCTACTTCGATAGACGGATAAAACGCTCTACTGCACTCTTGTGGTATCTGTGAATCCAGTGTAAAGGACGAAATCAAGTAGTATCTTATGACTCTTTGCCAACAGAATTAAACCGAATTGAAATGATCGTTTTTACGCGAGGGAAACCTAATAAACTTCAAACACTTAATGGATGTCCTTCAGGCGAACTAGGGATTGTGGTGAACAACTGCGCCACCCACCCCAAACCACAATCAACCCCAGATTTCAGTGGACTTAATTCATGACGTGCCCTAGAGGATCACGAGGTAGAGCAGAGAAGCGAGGGCCAAACAGAGGCAATAGCTAACGGGAAAGATCCAGCGACAGGCTAAATCAATCTGTTCGGCTCGGTGCTCATCCTGCGCAATGATGGCGCTGACGGCAACATTTTCAAACACCGTCAAAATCATGAAGGTAAAGGAAACCAGAATTAAACTATCCATGAAGGTAATGATAGAAATCCGAGGTAAGCTTTCAGAAATTAAAAACTGATAAGCCACAACGGACAACGTTCCCGTGAGAGAGACCCCTAAACGATCGGCTAGGGCATCCCGACTCATCCAAAAAACTGACCAAGAGGCAATAATCAATAGCAGTAGCGGAAAGAGGATTTTATAGAGATAATAACCTCTAAGGCGAGTGACATTAATATCCACAATGAACTCTGAGAAAGGAGCCCGATCCCGCACTTCTTTTCGATCTTGAACAGTCGTATCAACAGACTTTATTCTCCATTCAGGTAATTCAAATTCGTCACTAAAGCCAATACGATCGTCTTGCTCATGAAACTCTAATATGGCTTTATCCCAGGCAAAAGATTCCTGTTCAATCGGTAAGGTTTGTGAGTCAAAGGGGAACTTCCGTAAGTTAAATTTACCTTCTAGGGTCAGCCCTAAAACTCGTTCATATTTCACGCTGCCCCCCGGAAAAATTCGCAGGATCTGGTTCTCTACTTCCACGGGGGCTGCTTCATTGACAAAGGTTACGTCAGGCCACCACACCCCTTCTAAAAACGTCTCGGCATCTTCTTCGAGGAAAAATTTCTCTGGGGTACCGGTTTCGCTGGGGGGAAAGGCTAAACGCGGATCGCACCAGACCATGTCGCTAAAGGCTTCCACCTGAAAAGAATTTTCTAACTCATCAATATTGGTCACACTCACCACATAAAGTCCCACATCTACTAGAGTGGCACCATCCGCGTTAGGAGAGGTAGTAAACAGGATTTCATCGTCCCCTTCTGTCGTTCTGGGTTCAGCGATCGTCCGATAATTCACATTGGGACAAGCTGCCGCAGACAAGGCATTCTGAGGAGCAGTAGGCTCAGGCGCAGATCCTGAATTGTCTTGGGCAACGGTACCGGAGAAAGCAGTCATTCCAAATAGGATGAGGGACAGACTGAAAGTAATGAGCAAAGCCCGTTTTCGCCACAGGAATGTCAACCCAGACCATAACGGGATGCGAGAGCATAGCAATAGAAAGCGTTTCATCTTGTCTTGGGAGTATTGAGGACTGAACATCAGGAAGGAGCCGGTCAGGGGCTACGCCTCCACCAGTTCTCCCTAAGGGTGATCTTCTGCGGCTTTGCCGAGAAACCGGCAGCATTCTCAAATACCCCACACATCCCCTCAGTGCGCCCTAATCCTGAAATTCCTGAATCAGTTCCGATCGCGGCGGAGACGATCGAGCACCGTAGCTGGAAGCTAAATACCGTTGGGCCGCATCCCCAATACGACTACTGCCATACCCCGCCCACATCCCCTGCAACAGGATCCCCCCCAGCAGGGTGAAGGGCCCCCCAACTCCCAACAGGGAGAGATCTGCGGGGGTAAACACTCGGCTGCTCCACTCTCCGATCGCTAGGAGGAGGAGATTTTGCAGGATGGTTTTCCATAAGGGGGGGAGGGCATGGGAGGTGATGGGCCAGTGATAGACCTTACTTAAATTGCGAATAAAGAGTAAGTCCACCAGGAAGGCCCCCAGGACATCCGTGAGCACCCAAGGGGAAAGGGCGACCCACAACACCCGTCCCTGCAGGAATTGCCGTTGCAACCGATCGCGATCGGCTTGGTAAAAGACTAGGGTTTTCGCTGCGATCGTTTTCAGGGATTGCTCTGCTTGCTGCTGCTGTCGTTTGAAAAAGGCGGGAATGCCTTGGCTCTGGAGATGATGGCGAATGGCTTCCTCTAGGGGTGCAATCAGGGGGGAAGGAGTTTCCCAACTGTCCGTGATCTGGCCATCGGGCCATTCCACCTGAATCGGCTGGGGCTTGGGTTCTGCGGCCACGGCAATGAGGGGAGGGAGTTTGCTGGGCAGGATCGCTTTGCTGGACAGGATCTCCATCAGTTGTTGCTGGAGGGCCGCTAAAATTGCCCCTTGCTCTGCCTCTGGATACAAATCAATTTTATTGAGAACCAGAAGGAGGGGTTTTTCAGCGATCAGGGTCTGGAGACTCGCCACTTCCAGCTCCGTCAGAGTGGCATTCACCACAAAAATTAGTAAATCCGCCTCCGCCACGATCGCTTCGGTCATGGTTTGGCGGTCTTGCCCCGCCACTTCATCCAGTCCCGGCGTATCCACCAAATCCACCCCAAAGCCAGACGCATCTAGCCAGCGCAGCGATCGGGGCCAACGAGTCACCCCGTGGGCAGCCCCCGTCGCCAGCCGTTTTTCCCCCAAGAGGGCATTGCACACCGCCGATTTGCCTCGACTCACCAACCCAAAGGTGGCCACCGTCAAAATCGGGTATTTTAAGCGCTGCTGAATTCCCTCTAGGGTCAGCAATTCATCCTGAAGCTTTGCCTGGAGCGAAGCCGGACGGTTCCGGTAATCTTGAATCCAGGTCTGTAACCAATCCTCTAATTCAGCGCGATCGAGGGTGTGCATAGGGTTTCGGGTGGGCAATTTCAGGGGAGGCGGGCATCAATCCCGTTCAAGGCGCAGCGGACTGTTGGCCGTGTCGCCCCGGTGGTCTTGGATCCACGTTGCCAAAGCCGCATTAACTTGTTCCGGGGCTTCATCCTGAGGACAATGGCCAACCCCGGGCAAACAAATAAAATCCGTCACCGTGGGGCCGTGTTGGGCCAAAACTTTGCCGAGGGCTATGGGTTCCCAGGGATCCGCTTCCCCCCAAAGCACCAGGGCAGGGCAGCGGAGTTGGGGCAGCAGGTCTTCCGGCAATGGCCCTTGGGAATATTGAATAAAGGCGAGAAAAACATCCGCAGCCCCCGGATCTTGGGCCGGAGCCAGGATGCATTCCACCAATTCATCCGTCACAGCAGCAGAGTTGCCATAGGCTTGCTGCAAAATTTGACGAATGGTGCGAGGGTTCGCCAATCGCTGAAAGAAAAAGTAGCCCAAGGGCTTAAAACCAAGCAATTGCTGGAGCAGCGGAGCGCTCCATTGACGGTACCACGGTAGGGTGGCTCGTTTGCGATCGTGAAGGAGACGGAGGGAGCAGTTAATTAAACAGACCCCAAGAATCTGGGTTGGATCCATCACCGCTGCCTGTAACGCCACCACAGCACCAATGGAATTGCCCACACAGTAGACCGGCGCACCAATTACCGTTTGGCAAAAGTCCAGCACCTGTTGTCCCCAGGTTTCAAAGGTATAGGCTAGGGGCTCGCCGGGAGCGGGCTTCGCAGACTGCCCAAACCCCAGCAAATCTAAGGCATAAACCCGATAGGTTTGACCGAGCCAAGGCAAATTTTTACGCCAGTGATCACTGGACGCACCGAAGCCATGGATCAGTAAGAGCGGAACGCCTCGATCGCCGCAACATTGATAGCGAATGGACAATCCCTGCCACTCCCACTGGAGCGATCGGACTGGGGACAATGGAGAAGGTGAAACCATAATTTTGAGTCGTCGAATCAGCTTTCCGCGCAGTACATAACCAGATCAAACCCTGAAAACGATCGCCTTCAGACCTATTGCAGAACTCAAGAGAAATCCGCTACAAAGGGAAAAGCACAGGAGGGCACGCCATCATTGAAGTCCAGAGCGCTGACGGTATAAACCTTAGCCGCAACCCTCTTCAGATCCAGACTTTCCGTTTACAGCAGCCAATCGCAAAATTAAACCCGCTGACTATGGTATATCACAGAAAGAATTTTCTTAAAATTGTCGTCATTGATGATCATCCCCTCGTATTAAAGGGCACCCTAGCAGCGATCACTTCCTATTTTGAAAAGGCCAAACTTTATACGGCTCATTGTGCCCTAGAAGGCTTTGCCCTCATCCAAGACGTACAACCGCATTTAACACTACTGGATCTAGCCATTCCCCATACTTCAGGGGGTTCCCCTCAACCAGAGCATGGCTTACACCTGTTGAAATGCTTAATGGAAAATGACCCCGATCTCAATTTAAGTATTCAAAGTTGTATGATTCAGACCCTGATCAGACTCATCCATGACATTGATGTACATCAGGGAGGCTTTACTATTGCCGACAAAGCCTGTCCAATCCCCACTCTCCTCCAACGCATGGAGTGGGCCCTCCAGGGCATTAACTATACCCACGATATTCAAACTACAGTGGAGATTAGACCCGAATGGTTAGAGCTATTAAAACTTGCCTTTGAGCAGGGTTTACAGGATAAAGCGATCGCCATAAAAATGAATAAATCAGAGCGAATGGTTTGCCAGTATTGGTCAAAATTACGAGATGTATTAGGGGTCTATCCCGAAGACAACAAAAACCTTCGTTTTCTGACTTATCTTGAAGCAAAAAAGATGGGTATGATCGATTGACCGCAACTTCTAGAGCCAATAAAAACATGCAATTTACATCCAAACAAGACTCAAATAGTTATCAAAAAAACATACACCATTCAAAATATGTCTTAGCCCTATCTAGCCTATTTCTATGTGCCTTATCAAGTACTATTTGTCATGTTATTCATTGGTATCAAGTAGATTATTTTGGAATTAATCGCATTGGTTCTGCCTTAACGATCGTTTTAAGCCTACTCTATTATTTTAGGATCTATCAGCATCCTCAACAGCTAGGAAAACTGATGTCTAGCTATTTAATTCAAATTAGATTTCTTCTGATTTTCAATACAATTATAATGATCCTGATCGCCAAGCTTATCTCAGAACCAATTTTGATCAATATTTATCCTCCTTTTACTTCTTTGTCCTTTTTATGGATAACGATGGTGGTTATTTTTGTTCCCCAACAACATTTCAAACAGTATATCCTCCTGGGATGCCTACCCCTTTCTATTCTCATCAGTATCTATCTCATTTTACATCCAGAGGAATTGCATACAGCGCGGGGAATAGATCTATTTATTTCTAATAGCTTTATCACGATCGGCTATATTTTTATTTCTTTGTTTTACGCTAAACTACAGGAGCATTTTTGGACTCTATCTCAAGAGCGCCTAAACTATTTCTCTTATGAGGAGGGTTGTTATACCCTCATTGTTCAAGACAATGGCCCCGGACTTCAGAGTAATCGGGTGGGCCAAGGTACCCAGCAAGGACGATCGTTAGAGATATAAAAGAATGGGACATTGAGCATGTTGGAGGCGAAGGTCTTCATATTTGCTTAGGGATTAGTGGCTTTTTACAACAGGATCAAAAGCAGTTGGATGTTTGGGATCCCCTTTTGTCTAGTTTTCCCTGTAGTGCTAACTATGCCCTTGCATGGGAGTCCAAAGCGCAAAGAGATTTACTTAATGTACTCAGTGGTTTAAGTGGAAAACTTGGAGCAACCCAACTAACAGCAATTGCTGCAAAGTCTGCTACAAAGAAGGCATTTAGCATGATGGCTTTACCTGCTACAGTTCTGTCTGCTTTTGAGATCATTGATAATCCCTGGTGGGTCGCTCAAGATCGTGCTGAACAGGCTGGGAAGCTCTTGGGAGATTACATCGCAGAAAATCAGTTTGGTGGTTTGCCTATTTCCTTAATAGGCTATTCTTTAGGAACCAAAGTAATCATCAATGCTATCGATCGCCTAGCAGAGTTGGGGTTGAAAGGTAGGTTTGGATAGATTACTCCGTTGTTCCCGTTGTTCACCTCTCAATTGACCTGTTGAAACCAGCGAATCAATACCTGGGACAATCGTTTGGGATCGTGACGGATCATATGGGTCACCGGATCTTCCATCATAATCGAGCCCAGGACAATGGTTCGGCCCAAGTCCAGCACCGAGGGTTTATCTAAAATGACCGGGGTAGATCCTTCCTGCAGATAACGATCGCAGGCGGAGGAGGAGGGGGCAAATTTTTGAACCAGCACCGTATTAAAGAGGCAATAGCCACAGGCCCGATCGATGGCCCGCAAATGGTCAGACACCGTATAGCCATCCGTCTCCCCAGGCTCGGTCATGATATTGCAGACATAGATACGGGGGGCGAGGGATTTGTGGAGGGCTTCCGCCAGTTCAGGCACCAACAGGTTAGGAATGACACTGGTATAGAGGCTGCCGGGGCCAATGATAATGTAATCCGCCTGCTCGATCGCTTCTAGGGCGGAGGGGAGAGCGGGGGGATTCGCGGGAGTGCAACCAATGCGGATAATCTGTCCCTGAGCGGCTGGAATTTGAGATTCCCCCACCACTCGTCGTCCATCGGCAAACTCTGCCCAGAGTTGCACATCGCTCAGGGTGGCGGGCAGCACCCGTCCCTGCACGTTTAAGACTTTAGAACTGGCTTGAATCGCCTTTTCAAAATCGCCATGGGTAATATCGGTCATGGCGGTTAAAAATAAATTGCCAAAGTTATGCCCCGTTAAGCCTTCCCCCGCCCGAAAACGGTAACGAAACAATTCCGTTAAGAGTTTTTCCTCCCGAGCTAAGGCCGTTAAGCAGTTGCGAATATCTCCGGGGGGTTGAACCCCCATTTCCCGCCGTAAACGACCAGAGGAGCCACCATCATCCGCCACGGTAACGATCGCGGTAATGTTGGCACTGTAATCCTTTAAGCCCCGCAGTAAATTGGAGAGCCCTGTCCCCCCACCCACGGCAACAATCCGGGGCCCGCGATGGAGACGACGATGGGTGAGCAACACATCCACCAAATCCCCATCCTGGGGATCCGCCGGAGCAATGACTTCAGTAATGGCTCCCACGGTGCGGCTTTGGCCCCAGAGAATAAACAAAACCCCCAGCCCCAGCAACACCGGCCCACTGATGTAGCGCGGAATCACTTCAGCAATCACCGACAGCGCAAAGCGAATCATGCGCAGGCTGTAATAGACCGGCGTTAAATTTGCCCAAATGGCCAGGCCTAAAATCGTCATGACCATGCCCAAGGCACTTAGAAACAGCCAACGTTTGACGAATAGGCCAGGGGCCAACCACTTAACGGATTGGGTCCACGGGGTGAGCCAGCGCCCCACTCGACGGGAAGAACGGCGGAATGTTTTGCGAAAGCGCATAGGCAGAAAAACGGACCGAAGAACGATCGTTGATTTTACAGTGCTTTGCGCTGGAGTTAGGAATTGGTGACACCCAGGATGGCCAACCCACCCCCTAAGGACGATCGTTCCGTTGTTTATTCCAGACCCAGAAACGGCTTAAGGGGTAGTAGACAATGGGAGTCCACAAACTGCTGACGATCGCTGAACTGAGGGCTAGGCGCTGGTGGTAAGTCCAGATTTCTCCCAAGCTAAAACCCACTTGATTCACCACTTCCGGATCCACCAGGGGATCTAGCACCAGCAGAGAAGTGGGATTCGAGGGGGGAGGACCAGGATTAATCAAAAACGGTAGCCAAACTTGGGTCTGGGTTTGCAGGGAAAATTGAATCGCCATAATGGTTTCAAATAACACCGCCATGCCGAAGACAATCAAAGCCGCCGAAACAAAATCCTCTTGGATATAGCGTTCCTTCTGCAATAAGGCCGCCAGCACCGCCACGATCGTAAACCCGAGAATATGGGTGGGAAACACCCCAGGCTCTCCCGTCAGACCATCCATAATTAAACCGATCGTTACGCCCCCGATCGCTGCATCTAAGGGGGTTCGCCTCAGACTCCAACTCACGACCCAAATCAAAAACCAATTTGCCCCGACCCCCGCAATTTCAGTACCCGGTAACCGTGCCAGAGACAGACAAAAACAGATAAAGACCGAAATACAGATCACACAACTCTGTAAGAGAAATTGGGGCCAATTCAGGAAAGATTTTAGGGTGAACACAAAGTAAGCGGAGAATAGAGTCAGTGCCTCTGGCAATTTTGGCGCTCAACGTCAGCAAACAACGTTAGCAAGTGAGCAACAGGAGAAGTACAGCCCCCCCATCCCTACCACGCCGTAGCGATCGGAACCCAGTTTTGGATTTTTCGAGGTGCCCATCGATTTGCTGCCCACCGGTTTGCTGCCCATCGGTTTGATGTATGTATCCTAGCAGGATTTTTAACCCCCACGAAGTCCCTACACCGAGGGGAAGAAGCTGGCTCAGGACTCGGTTGATCTCTTCCTCAGCGGTCTGCTCCTAGCGCTTCTTTCCAGGATGACTCTATGGAACACGAAATCGATAACTCCTCGGTCTAGATTTCACGGCACTCGGATCACCCCAACCCAACAGGGCTCAAGGGTCTCAGTCCGGGCAAGATGCTGAAACTTAAGATGATAATGATACACTGAGCGTAAGGGCAAGATGCTATATTCTCAACCGCAGGGGATTCTGTGCAATGGTTAAGTTCCATATACATTCGGATAGTGATATCCCTGCCTCAAATCAGCTTTACAACCAGATGCGATTTGCCATTGCATCCTGTCAATTTCCACCGGGACAAAAGTTACCTAGCACTCGCCAACTTGCGATGCAAACGGGGCTACACCGCAACACCATTAGTAAGGTTTATCGCCAGTTAGAAGAAGAAGGAATTGTCGAAGCTCAAGCGGGATCAGGAATCTACGTCCGCACCCAAGGGCAGGGTCACGAGATTAAACGGGTGACCCCCTTGGTGGAAGAACGACCGGAAGCCTATAAAACGGTGCGGCAAACGGTGGATGATTTATTAAAACAGGGCTGCTCGTTAAATGAGGCGCGGGAATTATTTTTAGCAGAAATTGATTGGCGACTCCGCTGTAGTGCGCGGGTTTTAGTCACCGTCCCAGAGCAAGATTTAGGCGCGGGAGAATTAATGGTACGGGAATTGGAGCAAAGCTTAGATATTCCCGTACAACTCGTTCCGTTAGAAGAGCTCGAACAAATTTTGAGCCGGACACGATCGGGAACGGTGGTGACGAGTCGATATTTTAGTTTGTTGGCGGAAGCCATTGCAGCCCCCAACTCGGTGCGGGTCATTCCAGTTGATATTTATGATTATGGCAAGGAATTACAGTACTTAAGTCAACTCAAAGAAGGCAGTTGTGTGGGCTTAGTCAGCATTAGCGCCGGGATTTTACGGGCCGCAGAAATGATTTTGCATAGTTTACGGGGCGATGAGTTACTACTGATGACGGCTCAACCCACCGATCGCTATAAACTGGAAGCGATCGCCCGCAGTGCTTCTGCGATCGTGAGTGATCAAGCCAGCTTCCCAACCCTCAAAAGTGTCGTGAAAGCCTGCCAAGAAGATATTATCCGCCCGCCCCAATTGGTGTGTTGCGAAAATTATATTAATACAGCCTCCCTAGAGCATCTGAAGTTGGAGTTGGGGCTGGAGTAAGTCCCCTCCCATTCCTGCATCATGAAACGCTTTAACACCGCCGGCCCCTGCAAAGCCGACCTTCACTATATGCTCTCCCCCCTCGATCGGCTCCCCGCCCTGCAGGGACTGATTGAAGAACAGGGCTATTTTGTCATTCATGCCCCCCGCCAAACCGGGAAAACCACCGCAATGCTGGCCCTAGCCAAACAGTTAACGGCCAGTGGGCATTATACGGCGGTCGTCCTGTCCGTAGAAACCGGGGCGGCCTTTAGTCACGATCCCATTAGCGCTCAGCGTCACATTGTTCAAGATTGGTGGGTAATGCTGCAAGGGATTTTGCCCCCAGAATTACGGCCGCCGAGCTTACAGACCTTACGGGAAACCCTGGGGGTAGATATTCATCTGGGCAATTTTTTGGCCCTTTGGGCCGGCCAATCCCCCCGCCCACTAGTGATATTTATTGATGAAATTGATGCTTTACGGGATGACACCTTAATCACGGTTTTACGGCAATTCAGAGCCGGTTTTCCTCAACGTCCCCAGGGATTTCCCCAGTCCTTAGCCCTAATTGGAGTACGGGATGTGCGAGATTATAAAGTGAAAGCTGGGGGCAGCGATCGGTTAGGAACGGCTAGCCCTTTTAACATTAAAGTCGAGTCTTTTACCCTCGGTAATTTTAGCTTGGCGGAAGTCAAATCCTTATATCACCAACATACAGAAGCGACCGGGCAATGCTTTCACCCCGAAGCGATCGATCGAGTCTTTGATCTCACCCAAGGTCAACCCTGGCTGGTCAATGCCATTGCTCGGCAATTAGTGCAGGTTTTAGTCCCCAACCCGGTGGATCCCATTACCCGATCGGCGGTGGATCACGCCAAAGAGTTAATTATTCAACGCCAAGAAACCCACTTAGATAGTTTGGTGAGTATCCTGAGAGAACCCCGCGTACAAGCCATTTTTGAACCGATGTTAGCTGGGGATGGCTTTGATCAGACCCCGGAAGACGATCGTCAGTTTTTAGTCGATTTGGGGTTAGTGAAACGGGATAGCCAAGGGGGGATCATTCTGGCCAATCCCATTTATAAAGAGATTATTCCCCGGGTTTTGTCCAATGGGCCAAAGGATAGTTTGCCGAGCATTACCCCGAGTTGGTTAACCCCATCCGGCAAACTCGATCCCGAGGCTTTACTCAGTGCTTTTCTTGCCTTTTGGAAACAACACGGCGAACCCTTGCTCAAAAGTGCGCCCTACCATGAAATTGCCCCCCATTTAGTCTTAATGGCTTTTCTCCATCGAGTGGTGAATGGCAACGGAACGATCGATCGGGAATATGCGGTTTTATCAGGACGGATGGATTTATTGGTGCAGTATGGGGAGGTAAAAATGGCGATGGAATTAAAGGTGTGGCGCGATGGCAAAAAGGATCCCCTAGAGGACGGTTTAGCCCAGTTAGACTATTACCTATCGGGCTTAGGGCTAGAAACCGGATGGTTAGTCATCTTCGATCGTCGTTCTAACTTACCCCCCATCAGCGATCGGACTTCCAGTGAAATCGTCACCAGTCCCCAGGGCAGAGCGATCGTTTTGATTCGGGGCTAAAAACACAACCAGATCTGGCTGACATCAATTCCCCTCATGACATGAAGAGCCTAGGGAACGATCGCTTGCGCGGGAAGGGATACGGGTTTCCAGCCCAGGGGAACCACCTGATAAACCTCCACCAGCTTTGCCTTTCCCTTGAGGGATTGGGGGCCCCAAGACTGCAAGTACATCTCCGCTAAAATGTCCGGGTCAGTGACCAGATGTTCATAGGTACTTTGGCCAATTAAAATGCGGCACGGATAATCCATACGATCTTTGTCCCAGCTTTCTAGACGGGAGGCCGTATTCACCGTATCCCCTAAGACCCCGTACTCCATCCGCTCCCGTCCCCCTAAACTGCCGGCAATCACCCGACCGGTAAAGATACCAATACGCATCCGCGCCTGGGGCTTGCCCTCCACCAACCACTGCTCATTGAGGGTATTCAGTAATTGCACAATTTCAATGGCGCACCGCACCGCACTTTTGGCATCGGCGGTTATTTCCTGAGGACGACGGGCCATTGGTAAGCCAAAGACCGCCATGAAGCCATCTCCCGTAAATTTGTTGACAATGCCGTTATGGGTGCAAATCAGTTTCGTGACGGGATCCAGGGAGTCGTTCAGCCAGTCCAGCAACACTTCTGGATCCATCATTTCCGAGATCGTACTAAAGTTACACAGATCGGCAAAGAGTACGGTGGCAATGAGGGGTTGCCCCGGTAACTTACCCGATTTCAGGAGGGTGTCTCGCTTAGTCCAGAGGGTCTGAGCCACCTCGGGGGATGTACTTTGCCCCAATAAGCGCATGACGATTTGCTGCTGCTGCTGAAACTGATAGGCTCGGTACGCTAGAACTAACACCCAGGTTCCCCATAAGCCAATGCCGGGGGAGGCTAGGGGCAGCCAAGCAGACAAGACCTTGAAACTGAGGAAGGTCGTGGCCAACAGCCCCGTGGTGGCGATCCCAATGCCAATGGCAGACCAGAGGGGACGACGCAGAAGATAGCCAATGCCCAGCCCCCCGCCAATCCAGACTAAAATCCAGAGATTTTCGCCCCACGGGGAGAGAAATTGTACCGGAGGGTCACCGGCTAAAGTGGCCCCCAAGAGTTGCTGTAGGACCTGGCCATGAATTTCCACCCCGGACAAGAGAAATTCCTCCCGCAGCCCACTGCTGTAGGGAGTGCGGAACATGTCTTTGAGGCTGGGATCCACGGAGCCGATCAACACTACCCGATCGCGAATTAAAGCCGGATCCACTTCTCCCGCTAAGAGTTGAGACAGGGACACCCTAGGCAGGGTCGTGCCCGAGTAATGGAGCAGAATTTGGTAACCGGAGTGATCGAGGCGATCGTATCCCCCCGAATGAGGGTGCAAAACATCAAAGGAATGACCGGCGATCGTAATAGATTGCTCCGGTTCTAGGGTCAAAGGCACCGCCTCCGGCTTGACCTGAGCCAAATACACCAAAGCAGAACGCAGGGCAAAGCTATAAAAGGCCTCCTCCAAGGTTCCCACAAAGAGTAAGGAACGCCGAACAACGCCATCGTTGTCTAATACCAAATCATTGAAACCCACCTGTTCTAGCGCTAAGGCGGGATGGGGCGGAATGCCGGAAACCTGCTCTTCAATGCCCACCACCTTCGGATTTTGCAAAGCCGCCTGGAGAGCTTCCCCACCGGGGGGCTGGTCTAAATCTCGGTACAGATCGACCCCAATTACCCGTGCAGAACCTTGCTCTAACGTTTCGATCGCATCGGCTAAGGTTTGATCACTGAGGGGCCAACCGTAGCGCTTGAGATCATCACTATCAATGCCCACGATCGTGATGAATTCGGGCTGTTCGGCCGGCTCTGCCAGAGGGGGAAACTGTACCGATTCCCATTGAAGGAGACGATCGTACCAAAGTAATTCCAAGGGTTCAAAAAAACCACTCCGTCGTCCCAAAGCAATGGATACCATCACGACCCCCAGGATTACCGTGGACGGGAGAAGCAATCGAAAAAGAGCACGAACTTTGGGCATGGATTTACAGAGATCAACGCTATCAGAATTACTACGGTAGGATAGACACACATCGGGATAGGCTGGCAATGCTATCTCAACTCTGATTCGTCCTTCACGCAACTGCACATTATTTTATGCAGAACTTTCGCAACTATTACGAAATTTTAGGGGTTGTCTCCACCGCCACAGATGAAGAAATTAAGCGATCGTTCCGGCGGCTCGCTCGCCAATGTCACCCTGATTTAAATCCCGGAGATAAGGCCGCGGAGGAACGATTTAAAATGATTGGGGAAGCCTACGAGATTCTCTCCGATGTCGATCGTCGAGCCCGCTACGACCAGTTTAGCCGCTATTGGAAACAAAAAGGGTTTCAAAGTACACCCAACCGTCGCACCAGTCAAGGCTGGAGTAGTCGTCCCGCCGATGGCATTGGCAACGACTTAGACTACGGCCAATTTCCCGACTTCAACACCTTTGTAGATGAACTCTTGGGTAAAGCCCCCAATAAGAGCAGCCGCAATAGCTTTAGTCGGACCACCGTCACTCGTCGCGTTGTGCGGACAGATCCCAACCGCTCTACATCTCCAACCGCCTCCCGTTCCACTCCTCAGGAGCGCACCTTTACCAATCGGGTCAAAACGTCCCGAACCGTCACCGCCCGGCCGCCAGCCCAGAAAAGTCTAGCGGCTCCTAGCGATCCGCGGGACAGCCGTAGCCCGAATCCCCTCCGGGATTATCGTCCCGGTATGACCAAAACCGCCTACACCATTCCCAGCCGCGCCCCTCAACGGGATGTAGAAGCCAAGTTAGTGATCTCCTTGAACAAGGCCTATCAAGGGGGCATAGAACGGGTACGCATGGAAGGGGATCGCATGGTGGAAGTGGAAATGCCGGGGGGCTTGGTCTCCGGTCAAAAAGTGCGTTTACGCGGTCAAGGCATCCATGGAGGGGATCTCTATCTGCTCATTGAAATTTTGCCCCATCCCCTATTTCGCTTAGAGGGGGCGGATGTGCATTGCAAACTGCCGATCACGGCGATCGAAGCCACCCTCGGTGTCCCTATTGCGGTGCCCACCCTAGACGGATTCGTGGAAATGTCCTTACCCGCCGGAGTGCGATCGGGCCAATCCTTTCGCCTAGCGGGGAAAGGCTATCCCTGTGCCGATGGGGGGCGAGGCGATCAAATTGTGGTCATAGAGGTTTTAATTCCCCCCAGTTTGACCGCAGCAGAACGCAACCTCTATGAACAACTCTATGCCCTGGAAAGTTTTAAGCCCCGGCAAAAAATTGGAGAATGAAGCAAGTCTGCTGGTCACCACTTCTAAGGCTGATCCGCCCTCCCAGCCGCTCCATCATCCCCTTGACGAGGGCCAGACCTAAGCCGGTTCCACCCTGTTTCCAGGGATCATTGCTGGCAATGCGATAAAACTTTTCAAAGATTTTGCTTTGTTCCTCCGGAGCAATGTCCACCCCAAAATTACAAACTTCCAGGTAGAGGTCGCCATCCTGGGGATAGGCTTCAATGCGGATCAGCCCACCGGGGGGGGTATATTTACAGGCATTATTCACTAACTCCGCCACAACCCGTTCGAGACTGCTGCTATCGGTGCGGAGGCTTGGCAAGTCCTCAGGAAGGTCCAACTGGAGAGATTGGTCACGGCTCTGGATGCGATCGTTGAATAATTGTAAGTAGGAGGGAAGCCAGTCCTGGAGCGTAATATATTCCCATGTCACGGATTCAGCATTGGCTTCTAAGCGTTGCAAATCCAGTAAATCATTGATCAGTTGAATTTCCCGCTCACATTCTTTGCCCAGGATCATCAGGTAATGCTCAATGCGCTGGCGCACCTCCTCCTGTCCCGCCGCAACAATTTTCTGAGTAGCAATATCCAACATCCGAATGGCCATTTTCATATTGGCCATGGGGGTACGCAATTCATGGGAGACCGTGCTCAAAAATTCGTCTTTGAGGCGATTCAGTTTTTCCAGTTCTTTAACCTGGGCTTGGGCCGCTTCATAGAGCTTGGCCTGACGTAAGGCAATGGCACACTGATTGGCGGCCTGTTGCACAAAGCGAATTTCAAACTCACTAAAGGCATAGTCACACCGATTCACTAGCCATAAATCCCCCAAAACCCCTTCGTTATCAAAAATGGGACAGGCCAACATCGCAACCCGTCCCCGCACCGGACTCGGGGTAATAGAGCAAAACTGAAAATACTGCGCTTCTAAGAGTTGGTTATAGAGTTCTGGATAATCATTCATCCGGGCGACCCGTCCCTGGGAGGCGGGAATATTACGGGCATACTCGTAATAAATGGTGGAGGTAGACTGAGCAAGGTCATAGAGAGCCGCGTTACAACTACTGGCCTTCAGGGCCAGAGCCAGTTCCTTAACCGCCTGTTGCAAAATCTGATCCTGATCGAGGCTATCTCGCACTCTGTCCGTAATCCGCTTGAGCATCGCTTCCCAGGCGATCGCTTGCTCTAGCTGCTCGGTATGTTGCTGTACCTTTTGTTCGAGCTGCAGGTTCAATTGTTCAACGGGCGAAGAAAGGTGGGGGAGAGCCCGTAACACCACGATCGTGCCCTGTTCGATCGTGATCATCTGATAGGTCAACCCCTGGTTTCGTAAAGTCCCCCCTTGAGCAGGAGGTGGCCACTCCGTACCCACTACCGATCGTTCCTGAACATCCCAATAGCGATCGAGAAACTCCGTAAAACTTAACCCCAGCAGGTTGTCATTTAATAAATCAGCGGCACGTTGATTCGCATAGGTAATGGTGGGAATCTGATCCTTCCCGGACATAACCCATAACCAGCCCTCCGTACTCTGCTCTAGCAGCGTAGCGATCGTCTCTAGGGAAAGTGAGGAGGTAGAATCCACCCGCGTTCATTACCCTTTCAAGAGCTGCTTAATGGTAGACAGTAACTCACTCGGTTCAAAGGGTTTATTCAGATACGCATCGGCACCTTGCTTCAGCCCCCAGTAATGATCAAACTCTTCACTTTTTGAGGAACACATAATCACGGGCAAATCTTTCGTTTTAGGGTCACTTTTCACCCGACGGCAAAAATCATAGCCATTCATTTCTGGCATGACAATATCCAGCACAATCAAATCGGGAAGGGCTCCGCCACCTTGTACCTTACCGAGGGCCTCTACCCCATTGGATGCTGTATCCACCTCAAAGCCATGACTTTTGAGTAGATCACTCATCATAGTGCGGTAGGCATCACTATCTTCTACAACTAGGATGGTACTCATTAGCAAACCTCTGGGTGACAGTCACGAACGAAATATAGTGTAAACGAGTGTAAACCGTGTCGGTAGAATCGGGAGAGGAATCCCCGCAGACGCTAGTCTGGTCTAGAAAAAACACTGTATTAACAGTAGCAGAAATCAGGTTCAACGTCTCACGGCCGCCTATTCCCCTCAAAACGAACCGGAGTAAAGGGAAAGATCCGCTGTTGCCCCAGGGTCAAAGACCTGTCCCATAAGGGCTCTAGCACCTCGCTAGTAGACAGGGATGATACCCCGTAAAACATTGCATCCAAAAGCTTTAGGCAGTAATCTGAAAGAGCAATCTGGCGGCGCTAAGGATCGGGAGACTATGACAGAAAAGAATAAGGCCCTCTTTAAGATTTTAGTCGGGGCGGCTTGGATTGATGGCACCATTCAAGCAGAAGAACGGGAATACTTACGCCGCAAAGCCGATGAGCAAGGTCTAGCGGATGATCCAGAAATTCGTCCCCTGTTATTTGAACTCGTCCAGATTCAACGGGATATCTGTTACCGCTGGATTGAAGAATATTTGGGGGACAACCCCAGTTCCGAAAGTTGTCAGGATCTCATTGAAGCCCTGAGTGGTCTGATTTATAGTGATGGCAATGTGGACACGGAAGAAGCGAAACTGCTCTCTCGGATTCAATCCCTCGATCCCAGCACAACACCCGCCGAGAGTAAACAAAACAGCTTACTCAAGTCTGTTCAAAAACTCTATCGGGATTGGATGAACCTGCAGTGAAGACAGCGAGGGCTTCCCCTCGGCTGAATCGCCAGAGTGGAAGCCGTGGAATTAACCACAAGGGATGACAGCCCCTCGGCAAGGTGGCCAAGAAAGGGACAATTAGCGCCGCACCTTGCCGTTAATTTGTGTGCATTCAGAACAAAGCCAAAGGGACAGCGGATCGACAATTCAGGGCGATACAGTGCCCCTAAGGGCAGGGAAATAAGACAGGAAATACTAACTTGCTGTATGCATCGGGACGAGTAAAATACAGGGATGACGTGAGCCTTTCAGTTGCGGGAGCAAGCCGTGCCTTATTCTAAACGACATCTCATCATTGGATCCGTTGATCCCTACAGCGGTAAATCGACCGTAGTTCTCGCCTTAGCCCATGCATTAATTGAATCTGGTATAGACTTGACCTACGGCAAACCGATTGGAACCTGTCCAGAGGCCTTGGAAGGTAAGGCTTGCTCTGTGGATGGAGATGTCCAGTTCTTGACCAAAACCCTTAATATTCCCAGCAATCGGATTTGTCCGACCTTAGTTTTAGCCGAGCCGAAAACCTTGGAGCGCCGCTTAGCCAAGGAAGATGCTCAAGATTATGTCAGCCATTTCAAAACAGCACTGCAGCAGTCTAATCAACGGGAAGACTCCTCTCTCGTTTTGCTGGAAGGACCTGGAACCCTGGACGAAGGATGTATTTACGGACTTTCCCTAGCGGAAATGGCAACGATCGCTGATGCGGGAATTATTTTAGTCACGCGGTTAAAGTCCTACCTCCCCCTCGATAGCCTCATTGCAGCCAAACGTCGCCTGGGAGATCGGCTGTTAGGGGTCATTCTCAATGACATTCAACCCGCACAAGAAAAGACGGTTGAACAGCTCATTTGTCCCTATTTAGAAGCCCAGCAGATCCCCGTCTTAGGTACTTTACCCCACAGCGAAATTCTCAAAAGTGTCAGCGTAGGCGAGTTAGTCAGTCGCTTAAATGCTGAGGTACTGTGCTGCTCAGAACGGATGGATTTAATGGTGGAAAACCTCTTCATTGGGGCGATGAATGTCAATTCTGCCTTGGAATATTTCCGACGAGGGCGCAACATGGCGATCGTCACCGGGAGCGATCGAACAGATCTGCAACTGGCCGCCATGGAAACCTCCACCCAATGTTTAGTATTGACGGGTCATACGCCCCCTCTACCCAGCATCCTCAGCCGCGCAGAAGAACTGGAAATTCCGATTTTGTCCGTTGATCTAGATACCCTATCCGCAGTGGAAATTATTGAGAATACCCTGGGACAAGTCCGTCTCCATGAAGGGATCAAGCTCGATTGTGTCTTTGAGATGGGGCAAACCGCACTCAAAATCGATCGTTTAATGGCCTTAATTCAATAGGGTACCTCAATTCATTGTGGTGGGCGGCGGTGCCGTCCCTCACACTCCCTAGCCTACCGTGGGTGCTTGGGTAAAATGTTGAATTTTTCCAGATGCCCAATGATGCCCAAGACGATAAACGTTTAATCCATAACCCTACTCTGCTGTGATTGCCATTTACCCTGGTAGCTTCGATCCCATTACCCTTGGTCATTTAGATATTATCCAGCGGGGGTGTCGCTTGTTCGATGGTGTCATTGTCGCCGTCCTACGCAATCCCCATAAAAAACCCATGTTTACCGTGGAAGAGCGTATTTCCCAGATTCGCAAAGCGACAGAGCATATCCCCGGTGTAGAGGTAGACAGTTTTGATGGTTTAACCGTAAGCTATACACGCCTCCGGAAAGCTAACGCGATTTTACGGGGATTACGGGTGTTGTCCGATTTTGAGATGGAATTGCAGATGGCTCATACCAATAAAACCCTAGCGGAAGAGGTCGAGACCATTTTCTTGGCAACATCCAATGAATATAGTTTCCTTAGCAGTAGTGTAGTAAAGGAAATTGCCCGCTTCGGCGGTTCTATCGATCATCTTGTCCCTGCCCCTGTTGCTCTGGATGTATATCAACGATGCTGCGCCAAGACCCTGCCCGACTCGATCTAGCTCGTGATCAAGCGAATGCTCCCCAGCAAGGAGTAGACATTCAGCAAGAGTTGAATGTGCTAGAGGAATTCGTCCTAGATAGTCCACGAATCCCCTTAACGGGAAAAACGATCGTGGATGAGGAACAAATCTTAGATCAATTAGATTTAATCCGCATTAATTTACCGGATGCCTTCGAGCGGGCTCAACAAATTATTGCGGAGAAGGATACGATTCTAGCGGAAGCGGAGGAGTATGCCCGACAAATTGCGGCCATGGCAGAGCAGCGAGCCGCCCAGATTCTAGAGGAAACGGGCATCATTCAGCAAGCAGAACGACAAGCGCAACAAATTCGTCTGCAGGTGCAGCAGGAATGTGAAGCCTTACAACAGCAAACACTCCGGGAGGTAGAGCAAGTGCAAAGCCAAGCCCGACAGGAATTTGAACAAACCCGCCGCAATGCCCTCCTGGAACAATCCCAAATTCAAGAAGAAGCCGATCGCTATGCCGATGGCATGCTCAGTGATCTGGAACAACGACTGAGTGAAATGCTCCGGGTCGTGAGAAATGGGCGACAACAAGTGAGTCAAACCCCACCCGCCCGCGCAACCGCAGAAACAAAGGAAACGGCTAAACCCAAACCAGCCGCGAAACCGAACAGTAGTAATAAGGGCACAGGGCATCGTCG
>JBMTZC010000014.1:0-25335 GCA_049455215.1 Prochlorotrichaceae cyanobacterium | reverse complement strand
GGGCTAGGGGGGATCCACTCAAGTTTTGCGATTGCAACGAGACTTATGTGTACACAGTAGCCGATCCTACGGGGGATTACGTTGCTCAAAGGGAGAGGGATTGAGGTCTACACACTCCGGTTGATCAGGAGTTAATCAATAGTGATCGATTGGGGGCCACTGCTGGATCCGCCGGTTTTTGGATTGCTGGATGGGGACGCTTCCGGTGCAACCCCTTGTTGACTGAGCCAACTTTTAACCGGGTCGTCTGATAAATTGAGGCGCAGCACACCAGCGGCAAAGCCCCCCAGAAAGGCTACCGGATTTCGGGTCAATTCTTGCAAAATTGGGGAGAATTCTTCAACAGACATACACTTTCCTCAAGACATCGAAATGAATGAAAATTAGTCCATCCCCTGCCCAGTGATCCCCTTGTTCTGCTTCACCCAGGGCTACCTGAGGCAGCAAAGTGAAGAGCAGAACTGGAGGCATTGCAACCGAGCCAGGGGAGTGGTTTTATCGGGAACCTTGCCTCAGAAGTGACGGAGAACACTAGAGGGCAATCGTAAAAAAACTTAAAATTTAGTCCTCTGCTATCCTACCTCAAGATTTCCGGATGTTCCGCCCATCGACCTTTTACAATACCTTTAGGGCAACCCCTATTTTGGCAAGCTATTTAACCCCAGAGAACTATGAGAGAGCCGATTCAGCGTTTACTTGATAACCTTTCCCAAACGATCGTAGGTAAGGAGGAGGCAATTCGACTGGTTCTCGTTGCCCTGTTGGCGAAAGGCCATGCCCTCCTTGAAGATGTGCCGGGAGTCGGAAAAACCCTTTTAGCCAAATCCCTCGCCCGCTCGATCGCGGGGCAGTTTCAGCGGGTGCAATGTACGCCGGATCTCTTACCCAGTGACATCACCGGCACCAATGTCTGGAATCCCCAATCTCGGCAATTTGAATTTTTGTCTGGCCCCGTCTTTGCCAATGTGGTTTTGGCAGATGAAGTGAATCGGGCCACGCCCCGAACCCAATCGGCCCTCTTGGAGGTGATGGAAGAACATCAGGTGACCACGGATGGTGTCTCTCGACCCGTCCCCCAACCCTTTTTTGTGATTGCCACTCAAAACCCCGTTGAATATCAGGGCACCTTTCCCTTGCCGGAGGCGCAAATGGATCGGTTCATCCTCTCTTTGAGCCTCGGTTATCCCAGTGAAGCGGAAGAGATGCAAATGTTAAAGCGCCTCCAGGTGGGTAAAACCTCTGAAACCTTGGAACCCTGTATTTCTCTGGCGGAAGTCCAAGCCCTCTGTGATGAATGCGCTGCCGTGCGGGTGGAGGAACCGGTTCAACAGTACATTTTAAATTTGGTTCGAGCCACCCGTGAAACCGAAGAATTAGTCTTAGGGGCTAGCCCTAGGGGAACCGTTGCCCTTCACCGTACCACCCAGGCCTATGCTTTTTTAGAGGGTCGAGATTATGTCCTCCCCGATGATGTCAAGCTTCTTGCCCCCCACGTCCTCAACCATCGGGTCATTGCGGCGGGAGGTCGTCGGGCAACAACGGTGATGAAGCGTTTACTGGGGGCTGTTGCTGTTCCCTAAGGGCGGCCATCAATCCGTTTATTTATTCATCTGACAACCTAACTTACTTAAGGTGGCAAGCTATTAATCTTCATCTAAAGCAGGAAAGGCTTCTTCGATTTTCCAGAGCGTACTGCGGTTGGCAATGAACCAACTGCGAGTTTCTGGGGTGAGCGCCTCCCAGACTAAATCGAGATCGACATGGGGGGACTCATAGCGATATTTACGCCCCAGCGATCGTAAATCTTGGGCTACGGCTTCAGGAATTTCAAAATCCATCCAGTTGACCTGTAACGCTCTGCCGGACACGCCACCCCCTGGATCATAAATGAGTTGGGCAACGCGAATTAAATCGGCAAAATGGGTTGGCGTGAGTCCGGTAATGGTTTGAATTTCTTGAACTTTCTGCCTGTTCATGGTTCAGTCCTTCCTGTGCAGTTCCTAGGGTCGTTCGTTAGAATGCAATTCCTATACTTGTTTCAGCCCCTAGTTATGTTTGCTGGAGCGGGCGCGGTAACCTTGATGCCGCAAGGCTTCTAGACCTCATTGATGACGCGCCCTAAGCGAGTTGATAATTTTTCAGCCGTTGTTGAGCTTGAATACCGAGAATTTTGGCTAACCAAGGGGGGGGAGAGGTTGCGATCGCCTGTTGTAAATTGGCGAGTACGGTACGGGCGGGGCCACCGGATTCCACTTTCATAGGATAAATATTCGCCTGGATCACTTTGGCGGCGGCGGGGCCCCCAATGGACACGACATAAAGGATGGGGCAATCTCGAATTAAATTCACTCGAAATTCGTTTTTACTCTCACTGAGGCTAGCCTCTGCTGCTGAACGAACATCAATGAGATGAAGGGTATCCGCCGTCAGTTGATAGATCAAATAGCGCTGACAAGACCCAAAGTGCCCATCGAGCTGTTCTTCGGTATTAGAAGCCACCGCAACCCGAATTGAATGGGGCAGATCCGCCGTTGCAGAAGCCTCGATCGTTAGATTGGGTTCGTCGATGGAGAGGTCTTCCCCCCAAAGGATGCGCACAACATCCTTAAAAGTGGTGATGTCTTCATTGTTGGCATCTTCCCCTTCCCACTCGCCATCCACTTCATAGATGGTGCCAAAGGCCCGTTTTAAGTGCGTGACAGTAATTCGGCTCAGAGCTTCTTCCGTAATATGAGCCCCTAAATTGTTCTGTAAGGCAGCAATCAATTGACCGACGGAAACATTGGGTAAGGCTCTGGCCGCCAATCCGATCCGGATGGCAACTTCTTCAGAAATTGGAGGAGGAGTCATGGAGGCTTCCCTTTGGGGTGAAGAGAGGACAGGATTAGGGGCTAGGTTTGAACTTAAAGCGGGAGAGGGGTCTGGGCCAAACTCTCCCGATTGTTCTGGTTCCACGGGGAATACGGGGATTCCTTGGAGCCAAGTGGTAGCAAAAATGAATGTTGCGTATTCTAAAGGATGGGTGAAGAGGCTAGGCTTTTTGCATTAGGTCTGTACTCAAGGAGCGAAAGCCTTGAAATTGCGTGATTTTAAAGTTTTCTTGGGGGCGTGGGACGAGAATAGATAGCTTACGCAGACTGTTGTTGTCGATAGTTCAAAAAGCAACGATCGCTTTCCAGGAGCCGTTCAACCCCTTCGGAACTTAAGGGTTTGGCAAAATAGTATCCCTGGCCAAACTCACATCCTAACCGGTATAAATGCTCAGCCTGTTCCGGTGTTTCTATGCCCTCCGCCACCAGATCCATGTCAAAGGTGTGGGCCAAACTAATGACAGCCCGAACAATTTCTAAACTGCTCCGAGATTCAGAACCGGAGGGATGATTTTGATCGGAACGATGACTATGCATTTGGTTAACAAAAACCTGATCAATTTTGAGACTATTGACTGGAAAGTTATGTAAATAGCGAAGGGAAGAATAGCCGGTTCCAAAATCATCAATACTGAGCTTAATGTTGCGATGGCGAAGTTGGTGAAGATTATCCACCAAATGATTACCCATGAGCATACTTTCGGTCAGTTCAAACTTCAGACCATAGTCAATTTCAAAGGTGGCCAGAAGCTGATCGAGGTGATTAAAAAAATGAGGTTCCTGCAGTTGTTTCCCGGTTACATTGACACTGACTTCAATGGGACAGAGGCGTGAGGTTTGAGGACAGTGCTGAAAGTGGGGATAATGCTTTTGCCAGTGGTACAGTTGTTGACAGGCTGTTTCTAGGACTTGTTTGCCAATGTCTACGATCAGACCGGTTTCCTCCGCGATCGGGATAAACTCGCCAGGAAAGATAAAAGAACCATCGGGACGTTGCCAGCGCACGAGGGCTTCTAAGCCTGTAATAAAGCCTGTTTCAAGATGAATAATGGGTTGATAGTGGAGTAAGAATTCCCGATTGTATAGTCCCTGACGAATCTCTTTTTCCAGATTGAGGCGTTTGACGGCCTCGTCGTGCATGCCGGAATAAAAAATGGCATAGGAATCGGTGAGATGTTGCTTGGCCCGATACATGGCGATATCGGCATCTCGCAATAATTCCAGGGCATTTTGGTAGTACGGGGTGGCGGAGACAATGCCGATACTAGTTCCCACGGTGATCGATTCGCGCTCTAAGTGAAAGGGGATTTCAAAGGCTTTAAGAATACGTTGAACCACCACCATAATTTGGGTATCGTCTAGGGTTTGTTCCAGAAGAATGGTAAATTCATCGCCCCCCAACCGCGCTACCGTATCTTCGTCCCGCACACATGCCTGTAAGCGTTGTGCGACGGTTTTCAATAATTGATCTCCAGTCTGGTGTCCTAAGCTATCGTTAATGGTTTTAAAGCGATCGAGATCGAGAAAAAGAATGGCAAAACAATAATTAGCATGGCGATGAAGCCGCTTCAGACTATGATCCACCAATTCAATGAAGAAGCGTCGATTGGCTAACCCCGTGAGGGCATCGTGAAGTGCATCATAGCGGAGTTGATCCTGAACCTGTTTATGCTCTGTGACATCTATAATTTGAGTAATAAAGTGGGACGGTTGATCCTCCTGGCCTGGATCTCGGATTAAGGTCAGGCTCAGAACACCGTAGCGCCAATCTCCCTGGGCGGTGCTATAGCAAATCTCCAGATTATTTTGCATTTCCCGATTTAATTTTCCCGTTTCCTCCTGTTGGAGATGACTGTTGTTTTCTTGCAAAAGGGACTGGGCTCGGGTGGTTACCCTTTGCAAATCCTGAGGGGCCAGAATGGTGTGCCAGGAGAGGTCTTGGGGGGTCGTGGACGATCGTCCTAAGAGTTGAGCGAGGGAACGATTAATGAGAAAAAATTCCCCCTGTAAACTGACGAGGGCAATCCCGATGGGGGCTAAGTCAAAGGTTTGGCGAAATTGCGCCTCACTCTTCAGTAAAGAGGCGGCGGTTTGTTGATGTTGAATGACTTCGTTGGCCAGACTTTGGTTTGTTTTGGCCAGTTCTGCGGTGCGATCCTCCACTCGTTTTTCTAGGGTGGCAAAAGCCTGTTGCAATTGGCACACCATGCGGTTAAAAGCGAGGGCTAAATGCCCTAGTTCATCCATCGGATAAGTCTGTGGCATGGCCTCCAACAGTCTCAAATCCCCCTGCTCTAGGCGGGTGACCCCCTGACTCAGGGAGCGTAGGGGGACAACAATGCGGTCTTGGATAAAACAAACGATCGTTCTCATGACCACAATGCCCAGAAACAGGAGTGCCCCTGCAACCCCTCCCCAGATTAAAATCGGGGTCAGAATGGCTAAGAGGGGTTGCTCCACCACGGCATACCAGGGGACCAACTGGAGTTTTTCCTGTACCGCCAAGACCATCACCCCATCCACATTGCGCCGGAGATTAATTTGGGGTTTTTCGCCCACGGCAGGGGCAGCGATGCGCTGACCTAACCACTGCAAGTGCTGGGTGGCCAGGATCTGACCGGACTCATCCAAAATGTACACATAGCCCTGTCGTCCTACCTGTTGTTCTAGGGTTTGCCGCCAGAGTTCCGTTAAATCTACCCGTACCAGTACAAAGCCCGACTGAATCCCTAAGGCACTCCGGGTTGGGGTGGCCACATCCACAAAAGGGGGAACCCCTTGGGAGCGCAGTGCACTGATGTAGATGGGTTTTTGCTGTTGCATCAGGATCGTTTTAGCCTCTAGATCCAGCGTCAGGGGAACTAAGCCATGAGACGATCGCCCCGTACTGCCCAGGATATGCCCCTGTAGATCTAACCATTGCACCTCCATGAGATTACGGTGACGAGAGCGCAATTGCCGCAGGTTATGATTCATATCTTGACTGGTGGACAGGGCCGCTGCCGTGGCCAGAAGATCGCTAGTGAGGTTGAGAAAAATAGGGTCGAGGGTGCGCACCGTGGTTAAACTGACCTGCTGTAAACGTCGATGAACCTGTTGCACCGTAACCACAGCACTTAAAAACACGGTGCTACTCAGTCCTAGAACTCCAATGAGGCTCAACCCCAGCACCCGACGGGTGAGTTGACGTGTAAGGGAAGGAGAAAACGGGGAACGCTCTGACATGGGGTAGAAGGGGAAGAAACCGACTAAGGCGGTGACAGCAGGGTAGCGCGACTGATCACCTGGGTACTTTTAATTAATACCTCACGGGGCAGGGGTTGGGGATCTTCGAGATAGGTAATCATTAACTTTAAGGCTAATTGCGTCTGGGCTTCGGGGGATTGGTCAATGGTAGCGCTTAAATCTCCAGCCGCGATCGCCTCTAGTCCTGCTTGCGAACCATCAAAGCCTGTCACTAAAACATTTTTGCGGTTAGCCGCCTTGAGGGCCGCGATCGCCCCTAGGGCCATGTCATCATTCGCCGCAACGATCGCATCCACCTGGGGATATTGGTCTAACCAGGTTTCGGTCATCTTCCGGGCCGTGTCATAGTCCCAATCTGCCGGTTGGCTATCGAGGACAATAATCTCTTGCCCCGTTTGCAACCCCGCTAAAAATCCTTGGGAACGTTCCAGAGCATTGTCATGGTGTTGGGAGCCCTCCAAGATTAACACCTGCCCTGCTCCCCCCAGTTGCTCCACCACCCAAGCCCCGATGGCTTGACAGGCTCCTCGATTATCAAACCCCACAAAACTGATGGGGGCATCCGTATTCAGTGGCGTATCCACCGTAATGACGGGAATCCCCTGAGCCACTGCTTTTTCGACAATGGGAACCAGTTGCACAGAGTCCGCCGGACCCAAAATTAATCCTTTCAGGGAGCCTTCCGTGAGCTGTTGATCGATGAGGAGAATTTGATCCTCCACAAATTCAGTGGTTTGGGGCTGATTGGCCCCGAGAACTGTCAGTTGAATCCCTAAGGCTTGTCCCCATTCCAGCGCCGATCGTTCCATGCGTTGCCAATAGGGAACCGATCGAGTTTTGAGGACATAGACCAGCGGCCAGGCTTGACGGGCCGGTAGAAAATCCGGAAGTGCCTCTGAAACCTGTAGATCCTTATCCCCTAGTACCTGCACCGATGCGGTTTGCGGGACACTTGGAGGGGGCGTGGCGGGAGCCTGCCCTTGAGGGGAGTCACAACTGATTAAGCCGAAGGTCAGGCAGAGAGCCCAGCAAAGGGACGAGGGCACAGAGAAACGGAGATGCATGGCCGGGAGCCTTTGGTGAACAATTGAAAAAGATTAAAAAAGATAGAAACTGTTAAGATGCTGGGCTATTTGCTTAGGCAATTTCTCAATATATTAGGGTGCGTCATTCATTAAGTCCAGACCCCTGCAAGCACGACATGAGCCGCGCTCGTTCCCGTTTTACAGCGAGGGGCTGAAACAAGCACAGCGTAGACAGTTCACCGCTAATTGTAATTGATGAGCCCCTAGCAAAGTCCAGCCAATTGCATACGTCAGCGTAGAGCAAAGCCCATCGCTGCCGTGAATCGTTGGTCTTGCCGGGGCAAGTGGCTCTTTGCCGTTCTTAGGCAAGTGTGGAAGTGGATTGGAAATAACGACGACTACCTTTCGCTTCTATCGTTTCTCCAATGCGATTTAAGGCATGAATATAAGCGGCGGTGCGTAGGGAGACTTGATAGGTTTTAGCAACGGTTTCGATCGCTTGGGTTTCTTGCACCATTTTGGTTCGTAATTGATCTTCCACCGTCTGTTCTGACCAATACAAGCCACTGCGGTTTTGTACCCATTCAAAATAACTCACCGTCACCCCCCCGGCATTCACCAAGACATCCGGGTAGATCTGAACCCCCTTGGCATCGAGAATATCGTCCGCCGCCACCGAAATCGGCCCGTTTGCCACTTCAAAAATATAGTCAGCCTGAATCCGATCGGCATTCTCCGCCGTAATTTGGTTTTCCAGGGCCGCAGGTACCAAAATATCGACCTTGAGGTTCAGTAAATCCTCATTGCTCAGGATTTCATGCTCCACAATATTGCAGACCGTATTTTCGCAATAAACCGCTTGAATGCCTTTATGTTCCTGTTTGAAGCGGTGAACACTGGGTACATCAATGCCCTGTTTCGCATAGATCCCCCCGTGGGAATCACTCACCGCCACCACCCGATATCCGGCCTTCGCTAAAAGCATGGCCACCACCGATCCGGCATTGCCAAACCCCTGCACGGCCACCGTGGTCTCCTGGGGCGATCGGCCGTGATTGGCCATCACCGTTTCAATGACAAAGAAAGCCCCTTGCCCCGTAGCAATATTCCGTCCATGACTGCCCCCCACCGCCAAAGGCTTCCCGGTTACCACCCCTGGACTAAACTGGCGACGGATAATGCTGTACTGATCCATCATCCAGCTCATGATGCGAGGGTTCGTGTATACATCCGGTGCCAGAATATCCACATTCGGCCCAATAAAATCAGCGATCGCATCGATGTAACCCCGACTCAGACGCTCTAACTCCATGGGAGAAAGCAGCTTAGGATTCACGGTAATTCCCCCTTTGCCACCGCCATAGGGTAAGTTCAACGCCGCACACTTAAAAGTCATCCAAAACGCAAGGGACTGAACTTCATCTAAATTCACTTGGGGATGGAACCGCACCCCACCTTTTGTTGGTCCACGGGTATCGTCGTAGCGCACCCGATAGCCCGGAAAAACTTGGAGGGTTCCATCATCCATGCGGACGGGAATCGATACACTCAAACTCGCTTTAGGCGATCGTAGGTGGAGAATAGCATCTTCGGAGAGGTCTAAATGGCGCAGGGCACGATCGAGGCGTTGACTAGCATCGGAAAGCAGTGCAGACATGAGGAGAAAGATTAAAAGGTGTGATGGGCAACCTATTGTATCCTTCTGCCAGCCCTTTGCAGCCGAACGCCAGAGGAAAGTAGGCAAGGCGATTTAATGATCGAGAATGCCATCCATACTCAGAATAAAACCGGGCATAACCTCACCACAATCGATCGCTTCCGGTGAGTCTAAAATTTCCACTTCTTGGCCGGGACGATAGATTTCTACCTGCTTTTGTTGGGGATTAATCAGTAAGCCTAAGCGCACTCCCAGTCGTCGATACTCCTGCATTTTTTGTTGTAAAGGCTTGAGGTTATCTTTTCTGGAACGTAACTCAATCACAAAATCCGGGACGATCGGAATAAACCCTTTAAGGCTGATCCCCTCTAACCGGGAGTTTTCGATCCAGGACACATCGGGTGATAACTTCCCCCCTCCGATCGCTATGAAGTCATAACCACAGGAGGAATCAAACGCCTTACCCAAGTTAGTTTGGCGGTTCCACAGATTCACGTCCGTGGCCAGATCAAGATTCTTGCTGCTGCTTTCGCCTCCTGCTGGAGCCATAACAATCAGTTCTCCCTCTTTGGTTAATTCAAGCCGCAAATCAGGATTGTCCCGGCAAAGTTGATCGAAGTCCTCCGGCGTAACGTGCAACACCGCATTGCTCACATCCAACAACAGCGGACGATGTTCAGGGTCAGCAGCGTGGAGCAGATCTGTAGTAGCTTGGGCTTGTTCAGGAGTTTTCAGCAAAACATCAGCCATCGTTTTTATGCTCTCCAGACTCTTCAGGACAAGACGATCGTCTTTTATTATGTAACACTCTCTCAGATCTCAGCAGGGTCGGTCGAATGGGGTCATTGAACTTAAAACTCCACACTCAAGATTTAAAACGTTAACGTTGACTTATTTCACCTTGGCACGAAAGCGCACAAATCCATAAGAATCGTTAGCGGTTGCTGCTGGAACACTGGTAATATCAACAGTGATCGCTCCATTGATGTTACCGTTCATTCCGTCAGTTCCGTCAGTAGCTTGTGTATTAGTATCAGGATCAATACAATTAGCTGGTGCAGTGCCCGCAGCAACAAATTCACCGCTATCAGAATCATTAATTCCTGTTAAGAACTCCGTAACAACGGGGCTACTTCCAGTTGTTAACTGAATTCCCAGAGGTGTGGTCGTCCCATTGTAGGTATTCGTGACATACTCCAAGCTTTTATCTAGAAGGTCACAAATGCGTACATTGCTGGCCGCTCCATCTCCGGTGTTAAGAAAATAAATCGTGTATTCGATCGTATCTCTAGGACTGGCTTCAACTGTGGTTTCACCAAGAGTGTAGGTATTGGTTCTAGTTGTCCCCTCATAACCGGGCCAGCCTGAATCATTATCATCATCGCCAAAAATTCCATTGCCATCAGGATCCGCTGTTCCTAAAACGCCATCATCCACATAGTTTGTATAGGGAATATCTGCTCCACCATCACCAGGAATGAGACGAGTAATCCGTTTGACTAGCAGTAAATCAGGGTTAGTAGCAACAGAAGAAGCGATCGTTATCGCATAATCTTCCACTTCACCATTGCCCACTAAGCCTGTGGGGGTGGAGGCGGTTAAACTTGCACTATCACTCAAGCGGAAACGGGCGTAGGTGGTGCCAGCGCTGAGACCGGATAGACTTGTCCAGGTCAGGCTGACATTAGTATTGGTAGTGCCGGTAGCCACTGGGGTGATGCCATTGCCTGCATTGCTGTCTGAGTCGTAGACAACTCCTTCGGAGGGGGCAAAAACACCATCCCGATCGAAGTCAATCCAGGCTACTAAATAGGCACCAGATCCGATCGTATTGGTCAGGTTTACCGTTGCGGTATAACTGCTGGTGTTGGTGAAAATATTGGGTAAAGTAACGCCATCTTCGTCATCGGTTCCCAAGGAAGTATCGTCTGCGTCTGCGTTGGCATTTTGTAAGGTGCCATTATCGGCATCAGGGGCATTGGTGCCCAGCTTTAAGTTGGTATTAATACTATGCAGTGCGCCGTCATCACTGGTACTTAAGACATCACCGATCGTGGTTTGGTAGTCATTGGCTCCGGTGCCAGTTGTGGTATCCGGTGCATCCCCAAAGTCCACATTGGGATCAGCGAGGGCAACGGTGCTTTGGGCACTGGCTTCTTTTTCGCCAGTGGGGGTACCCGCAGGAGCGCCGGGAGTTTCGGGGGTGGTGGCGGGGCTGGTGTAGGGGTTTGTGGTGGTATCGGCTAGATCAGCGGTGTAAACGTCGTTAGTGCCCGCTACATAGGTGATGTTTTGATCGCCCACGGTGGGGGTTTGCCCCAGTACCACAGTGATCGTATTACCGACGGTGGTTTCGGTAATTCTGATGGGGACTCGCACAGTCACGGTGCCATCGGGGGGGATGTAGCCATTGGTGGCTCCGAGGAGGGTGGTGGTGGTGGTGGTGCCTGCGGTGGTGACGTTAACAGGACCATTGCTACCATTAAGGTTGGTGATGGAACTATAGCCCGTACCAGTCCCATCGGGATCAACGGCGATAATTTGGATGGGGGCGTTCGTGGCATTAAACGTTCCGCCCGTGACATTGGCGGGGGAGGACGGAATAAAAAAGGAGGTGGGATCGTTGCCCACGTTGGTTAACACAAAGTCAAAGTAGACTAGATCTCCCGTATGAATGCCCGCAATACTTTGATAGGTTCCTGCGTTTGTCCCTGCTTGGGCGGGAGTGGCTTCGATGGGGGTTTGGGGGACGATCGTAATGCCCGCGACTTCTACCACCGTTACCGTAACGGTATTGGAGAAAATATTAACGGTATTACCCGTAGATGTATCAGTAAAGCTGCCGGTGGCGGTGTTATCGATCGTTCCCGGTGGAGTTGGCGCAGCGATCGCTGGACGGATTAAGCCCCAAAGTGGACTGGTGATCAATAGCCCCTGAATTAATGCTTTTTGCCAGGACAATAGCGATCGCTTTCTCCCAACGTTGTCCACATGAGACTGTTGCAAGCCTTGCAGAGAAAGGAGTTGATGAGATGGCGGCTTAAACATAGTTGCCTCAAGGAACTGGTTAAGAAACAGAAGGGAAAATGGAGCACAATTGAGAGCGATCGCTAATACTCACAAAAACTAATCCACCGTGACTCGGAAACGGACAAAGCCATAGGAGTCAATGGGGATGCCAGGGGCTGTTGCATAGGGCATATCGGTAGAGGCATCTACAATCGGTATATAGACGGCTCCATCGGTGTTAACGCCACCATTGTTGGCTCCTAGTGCAGTACAGACATTAGAGACATCAGGCGGTAGTGTGTCCGCACTTGTGTAGAAACGACCATCTGGATTTGTACCATCATCTGCTGAGCCATCATTCAGGGCAACTATTCCAGGATCTCCAGGAGAACCAGCAGGGTTGGGCAAAGCATTTCCTGATGCGTCGTAACCCAGGATCATACTGCCCGCTACATAGGTAGTGTTTTGAGGAATTAAGTCACAGAATTTCACATCTCGAATGGGAGAACCGCCGCTAGATAGAAAATAAACGGTATATTCCACTTCATCTCCTGGCTGAAGTCCTGATGGCAAGGTGACACTAGGCTGAACATCTGCGCTTAAAACACCACGCAAGTAAGTGTCCTGTGGGCTTGGCCAATTTGCATTATTATCGTCCGCTGCTCGCCCTGTTGTATTATCGGTGTCATCAATCCAGGAGCTATTCGTATTGACACTATTAATAGCAGTGATACGTTTAACGAACAACAAGTCACCAGCAGGAATGCTATAGCCAAAGTCGTTATTGACAGAATCGGAACCGCTGAGAGTTACGCCATAAGATGTTGCAGTGGTAAAGGTTTGGGTGCCGGGCAAATCCGTATCCGCCGTATCGACAGCAACAACAAACTCCCCCGTCAGACTGGTTTCAAAACTATAGCCAGGATTGTTTGCATCGGTATAGAAGGTAGAGGGGGTTGCAGATAACAACACATCTCCAGCATCTACCGCATCATCATTGTTCACATCTCGGTAGAGGTTGACCGTAATGTTCTGCACCGAAATGTCAGTGCCATCAATATAGGTGCCACCATCCTTACCTACATCTTGGAAGACAGTACCGGAGATCGTATTAGCATTCGGTGGATTAATGATATTTACCGACTCGCTATCAGTATTAGAACCACCGCTGAGGTAACCTACTGTATTGGTGATAATGCCGGAGATATTGGGAGTAACATTGAGCATAATAGTGACGACCTCGGAAGCATCAACGGTTCCCAAGTTACAGGTCAGTAAACGGGTGTCACTGGCGTAGCTACAGGAGCGGGTGAATTCCCGACCTGCCACACTTGCCGCTACATCAGAGTCGGGTTCAGAGATTGAGGTAATACTGCTGTATTCCATCGATTCCGGCAGGGTTTCCTGGACAATGACATTCCCCACATCTGTTGCATTGGCATTGGTGACTTCGATCGTGTATGGGAAGACAGTACTGAACCCTGACCCTGACGCAGTGATATCAACCGCTTCAACTGTGTCGTTAGTTTGGTGAATTTTGAGAATCGTAGTCTCTAGACCGTTTGTGATTGTGGTCTCTTTGACGGCGCAGTTATCCACCGGCTGAGTTGTGAGAGACCCAGAACCATCGTAGTTGTCGAGATCCCGATCGCAGGGGGCATTATCGGGGTTATCGTAGACCGTGGTAGTAGTGTTGTAGTCAGGTTCTGGCGTTGTGACACTGGTGACTCGGACAAAGTTGCGGGCAATGGTGGGAGGATTGGCAGTTACTTCGACCGGCACTTCAATAGTGCTAGAGGCACCATTGCTTAGGGTGGCCGATCGACGGAAAGCAATCTGGTTCGAGATCTCATTGTAGCTCAGGACGGTCCATGTTCCATCTCCCAGTGCTGTACCTGTTGTTGGCTGTGGCGCACCAGAGTAATAGACCAAACCATCGGGGAGATAGTCCGTGAGGTAGAGATCTCCTTGTGCGTCTCCAGGACCATTGTTGGTCACGGTGATGGTATAAGTGCCAGGATTATCTGATCCTTCTGCATTCGTGATGGCATCGATCGTATCCACCCCAGTTTTGGTGACTTCCAAATCAGCAGGTTCCACAATAATGGTCGGTTCAGAGGCCGTGACCTCTGTTGCATTATCAGCATTGGCACTAACGGTGTTTGTGAGTGTCCCAAGCGCCGTACTGCTATCAATGCCAACAATCAGTTCCAGACCAGACGTTGTATTGACTGGCATGTCGGTTGCGACGAAGGTATCGTCACCGGGTTCACCAACCAGACCATCCCCATCGGTATCCGTCCACTGACCATAGGTACAGGTAAAGGTGGTGCCGCCGATCGTGCCATTACAGCTCCAGTTTTGTGTCAGAGCATAGCCTTGATAGGTCAGCCCTGAAGGTAGACTCGTGGCAGTGAAGCCGCTATTCTCAGCAATTTGAACATTAGTGGCAGCAGAGGGACCATTATTGGTGACGATTAAGAAGTAGCTACCTTCCCCACCCGTTACAAAGCGAGTGTCATCACTGGGGTCAGCATCTTGGTCACGATCGCCGTCATCATCATCTTTGGTGATGGTCAAAACAGCTTCATCCGCTTCGGCATCGACGGTTTCTGTTGCGGTGTTGTTTGTGGCAACTGCATCATTGGCCGTGTCACCACTGACTGTTACGGTGTTGTCAATATCATCGGTTGTGACTCCAGGTGAGCCATCACTATTGCTTGCTCCCGCAGTAACAGAGACATTGGTATTCAGGGTGAAGCTTGCGCTGCTTCCCGCTGTAAGCCCACTACTGTTTGTAAACTGAAGGTTTGTGTCTCCATTGGTACAGGCACCAGAATTGCCCAAATCAGTACAACTCCAGCCCGTGCCACTGAAGCTATTAAACGAGAGCGACCCCGTGAGGTTATTGAAGTTCACATCATTCACCAAGTCCTCATCTACACGAATAATACCGGCGTAATCCGAGGGACCGTTATTGGTGACAGTGATGGTGTAGGTGCCCACAGAGCCATCCACAAACTGTGGTGGGTTAGTTTGCTTGGTTTGGCTTGTGGCCACTTTGGTGATGGAGAGATCGGAAGAAAGCGTTACGGTACTGTTTAGACTGTGAATATTTCGGCTTGTGCTAGCTTCATTGGTGGAATAACCAGCAGTTTCTGCCGGGTGGGTTGCTGAATCGCTACCAAGACCAGTATTCACGCCCGTGAAGTCGGCTGGCGCTACATCCACATAGGCAGTGTTGGTAATGGAAGTTGCCACATCTCCATCTACAAAGACATTAATGCTGAGCGTGGAGGGAGTGTCAACTGCCATGTTGGTTTCCCGGAGGCAGCGCACTTTGTCGCGGGTGGCACTGGTGTTGTCAGTGACCTCGGTTGCTGTGCAACTCCAACCTGCGCCTGTGGCGGACTGGAAGGAAAGGCCCGCAGGCAGAATGTCGGTGACAATGATGGGATCCGCAGCAGATGCGGTTGCTACGGTGGGACCACGGTTTGCGATCGTCAAGTTATAGGCTGCGGTTTGCCCCACGCTAAAGGTGCTGCTACTAGCCTTGGTAATTGCCAGGTCTACGTTTTCGGCGACAACTTGGGTATCTTCGTAACCAAATAAGGCACCCGCTGTTTCGTCAACTGCCGAGGTATCTGTCCCAGGTGCATAGCCATTGTTGTTAGGATTGTTGTCTCCAGGAGTGGAAACTCGGGCTAGGTTCGTGAAGGTTTCTGGGGGTGAGATCCAGGCTGCAATTGGGCGAACAGCGATCGTAATATCACGGGTGTCTCCCCCATTCAATGTATTTGCTGTACTACAGGTCACGATATTGTTGTTAACCCCATCTAAGGCCGGATCCGTGACTGTTGCTGGATCTGTCGCATCTTCTACCGCACAGTTCCAGCCCGTCCCCTGTGCGTAGAGCACTTCAAACTCATCAGGGA
This sequence comes from Prochlorotrichaceae cyanobacterium, assembly GCA_049455215.1. Taxonomy (GTDB): domain Bacteria; phylum Cyanobacteriota; class Cyanobacteriia; order Prochlorotrichales; family Prochlorotrichaceae; genus JBEAPM01. Next base: position 9,593 of record JBMTZC010000014.1, on the reverse strand, counting down.
TATCATCGGTGACGTTCACCTCCCCGACAGTGGGACGAGTATCCACGTTTGCAACCCGTAGAATATAAGTCCCCTGAGTACCCGCCACAAAACTTGTACCACCTGGATCAGTGGGGAAAGTAGCATCCGTTTTAGTGATGGCTAGATCTGTGGCATCGATCGGAAAAGTCGTGACTGCAATGTTGTCAGTGGGAATTTGGTCTGCATTAGTTCCGTCAGTAAGGGGAGCTGTAACTCGATTGGTCACCGTGTTGGTATCTAGAGTAAGCTGGCTTGCATCCTTTAAAGTCCCCGTGAAGGTGTAGGTTACAATTCCCCCGTTCTTGCTGAGAGCTGCTGTTTGATCAACCCGGTAACGCGGCGGATCAGTTGTGGCATCGAACAGACTAAAACTAGTGTTGTAGGCAGTTGTGCGACCTGAATCTGCGGCTGTGGTATCACACACAGTATTGTTTTGACCCTGGAAGCCAGTGGCAGTGCAGGAAACGTTACTTAAGTTGAGGCTCAGTGCATCAGGGATGTAATCGGAGATTTGCACATTCACCAAGTTAGAGCCAGCGTTGAGGTTATTGGCCAGAGTAACGGTATAGGTGATCGGATCTCCCGGTGCAACGGTCGTGGTACAGGTCTCTGTGGTGCCGTAGGAGGTTGCAGATGGTGTAATCGTACAGGTTGGGGTTACTCCATCCACCTGAGTTAGGCGTTTGCGCACCGCTACGTTGTAACGACTTCCTCCACTAATGAGGGGCGTGGTCTCGGCTGCTGTTTTGGTTTGGGTAGACCCGTCATTGGCATTGAATATTTCTACGTTATTCGTCGTAGTTGTACTGTCTAACGTTGTTGGATCAACACTGGGACCGAGTACTACCAATCGCAGTTGAGCAGTTTCCCCAGGCGCTAGAGACCCGTCATAGGTGAAGGTGGTTTCCCCTGTTGTTGCAGTGGTGCAAGCTGTTGTGGTTGTCGGATCAATCCCTTCCGTACAGACCCAAGTGATAGCTGTGGTTCCGTCTGGACCTAGCCCTGAGTGGGATACATAGGTGACTGGATAGGAGGTCACGCCACTGTTAAATGCCGGAAGGGTTTCGCGGATCTCGATCGGTCCCGTAGTTGCTACGACTCCGTTATTTTTAATCGTAATGGTGTAAACGAGTTGTTCTCCGGTGTTCTGCTGCCCGGTTACCACATAGGCGGCATCAAAGTCAGTTTTAGCAATCGTCAGATCTGAGACCGGGAGCGTGAGGAGGAAATTATCACTGCTAGTATTGTTGGTGATATTAGCCTCGGTGGTGGGGCTGGTGACAGTTGCCGTGTTTGTAATTTCAGCACTCGTTCCTGAAGCCACCCCGCTGGCATTGGTATCAGCCACCAAGGTCAAGACAGGCGCTGAGGCACCGGGACCTAAATCCTGATCATAGGTACAGGTGATATTTTGACCCTCGACAACACAGAACCAGTCAGCCAGACTACCAGAATTATCTGAAGCGTAGGTTAACCCATCGGGTAGCGAGTCCGTTAAGACGATCGGTTGAGCGGCTGTGACGGTTCCACTGCTATTGGTGACGGTAAAGTTATAAGTCATTTGTTGACCTGCTACCACAGCAGGGTCAGTGGTCGGATCGCTCCCAGGGGAAGCAGTAGGAGCAGTTTCTGAGGGATTAAAGCCTGTAGTATCAGCATCCTGATCGTCTTTGCTTAAACCAGGTTGGCTGCATTGACCAAAATTGTCGGATCTGTGTCGATGTTATTGGTCAGGTTGTAGTCATTGTTGCCATTAATGGTGACTGTGTTGACACTGTTAACCGCAGCCGTTGTCCCATCCACATCGATATTGAAGGTTAATGTTTCTGTCGTGTTGTCGGGGAAGTTGTCGTAGGTGCCATCCTGGTTAAAGTCATAAATACAGCGAATCGATCGACTGCTATTAAAAACCGTACAGTCCCAGTTCGTTGCATTTGCTCCCGTAACAGGGGTAGCAGCATCAAAGGTGTAGCCGGTGGGCAGAGTATCCTCCACAATGACCGGTGCTTTTGTGGCGATCGGATCAGCCGTAGGTGTAGTCCCATCCCCCAGGACATCAGCATCACTATCCGTGATTGTAATCGTGTAGGTATTATCTCCCGGTGTAAAGTTTCGCGTGTGAGACTTCTGCACACTAATATCGCTGAGGCTAGCCTTATTGATGGTGATATTGACCAAGTTTGGCGAAATCCCTAGGTCAGCATTGTAGTGGTAGCTACCCCCAGAGTTATCCAAAATAATATTGGTAGTATCAACCGTATTAGTTGCATTGTTAGCAACCCCTGTGCTGAGGACTTCAATTGTATAGGTGGTTGTAATCGTTTCTCCCACCGCACCATTATTGGTGCCGTAGGTATACTGATCCGTGTAGTCGTTTTCCCCTTCACATTGACTGGAAGTTTTATGGTAACGGGGATCTGTTGGATCCTGAACCCAACCGCAACCATCCGCATAAACTGCACTATTCTTTAGATTTGGTGGTTCTGTGTAGGAACTCGAAACATTAAGGATTTGGAAAATAATATTGGGGAAGTCTGCTGTAAAGCTGAGCTGAGGGTAAGCGGTTGCGGTATGGGCAATGGCAGTACAGGTGAAAACATCGCCCACCTCGACTACCGGGGCAGTTGTAGGGCCACTACCAGCATCACAGGTAAAGCTAATAACGTAGTTACGGGACTGGGAAATAAGCTGTTCAATATAAATTTGCCGAGGTCGTGGTGTTTGGACACTGACTGCTCCAGCGGCCCGTGCCTCAATATAATAACGCTGCGTTGTATGCCAAGCCGTGGGAGAACGGGTTACGTCAAAGTTATAGTAAGCGTCGTAACAATTACTGGGTGTATAGTCAATCTGATATTTGGTCTTGTGGAGTGCCCCGGATCCTGGCTCGATGTCTGGGTTGTCAAACACATAGGCATCATCAATTGACTGGGTATCACTGGAATCATAGGCAGGCAAAATGGGAATTGTTAGTAGTTCGGTGCCTTGCAAATTAATAAAGGTATAGGCACTATCGATTCCATCCTTAATAAACTCGACCTCAACATTAGTGGCATCTGTGCTACCAACATTACACACTCGTGCTCCTACCACATAAGTATTCGGGCCTTGAGTTTCTGGTTTGTTACTGTCGAGACCAACAAAATCCCAGGTTAATGGCTCAATTCTTAACTCCACAGCAGCATAGGCAGGGTGAAGAAACCAGCCGAGGATGCCGGTAAAGAGGAGGGTGAAGAAGCAGGTGAAGAGGAACAGGCTCGATCGCTTGAACCAACGCCGCCATTCACCAGGGCGAATTCCCCATTGTCCAAAGACGGGATCAAAGGGCTTCAACGGATCCTTACTCAGTCGCCATCTCCGTTGCCGACGAGCTTGGTGGACTCTCAGAGCAAACCACGATCGCTGTAGCCAGGACAGCGGAAAACGCAGGGCAGGATTGATGTAAGGGCGACGGGGTAACTGCAAAACCGTAGCGATCGTATCTAGGGAGCGATCGGCAATTGCGCCGCCCAGATAGAACAAGAACTCAAAACAGAAACGCCACACTTTGACAAACAAGGCCAATGAAGACTTTAGAAACAGAAATGGATTGCTTTGAAGGTGACGTTTCTGCATTGTAGCTGAACCAAAACTTGTAGATAATCCGCTGAATAAGTCGGGAAATAACTGTCCCCCAACCTAACGTCTGGCTGTTCACACATACAACCAATGGCCATACTACCGGAGAGGGGATCCCCTGCGCTGGGATTGTGAGGAAAATTTATAGAGGGAAAGGAGAGCACCGTAACACCGTCTTCAGGAACTTAAGGAGTTTTGAGAAAATCCTGATAGCGATCGGCTAGGGCGGGAACTGCTACGTCATACAATTGCTTGCCGTGTTCTGGCGTGGCTAAACCAGGATTGGAGCCAATGCGACCGTCAGGATACCGCTGCCGAAAATCTCTGGCGCTATAAATACCGGAACCAGCGGGAGCGATCGGTGGGGTCAGTTCCACGGTTTTAATGGCTTCGGGATAGGCATATTGGGTTAGGGCAACTTCGCTGGGGGTTGCGTGGGAACCTTCTGCATTGCCATAGAGTTCCTTAGACAACTTGTAAACTTCGGGTTGCATATACCAACTGGCCACATCGCAGCGAATTTCTACGGTTTCTAAGCCCGACAAGGTAGCCAAGCGATCGTAGGTTTCCGAAAAAGCTGCTTTGAGGGTCGCAATATTGCCCCCATGACCATTGATAAAAAAGAAACGCCGGAAGCCGCTTCGAGTCAGGGCTACCAAATAATCCCCAATGACTTGAATGAGGGTACTGGGGCGCAGGCTGAGACTGCCCGGGAAACCGAGATGATGTAACGCCATCCCCACCGCGATCGTTGGGGCCACACAGGCATCGACCCGCTCTCCCACCCCCCGGGCTAAAACTTCAGCACAAATTGCGTCAGTGCCCATTAAGCCATTGGGACCATGTTGTTCCGTTGAGCCAATGGGAAAAATAATGCCCTGGGATCGCTCCAGGTAACGTTCCACTTCGGGCCAGGTACTCAGGTGTAGCAACATAGGGAGGAGGGAATAGGGGAGTAGGAGTTTTAAGTTTTGGCTTAGGGAATTTGACCCCATCAGGTCAAGATCTCTGGTTTCTGGTCAAACGCAGATCCGATGAGTAATGCTATCGGATCAAAACTGGTGATTTGAAGCAATTCGGGATCTGAAAATAGGCACAGATCCCTTTAATCTTAAATAAATCTATAGGAGACTTCGATGAATTATGGTGAGGGTCTAAGCCCCCCGTCATCGTCTCTATCATTGCGTAGCAATAGGATCCAAATGTGGATTTCTTCGAGGTGCCCTAAGGTGTTTTGGGTAAAAAGAAGGCGCTCCATAAGCTACCCTAGGGGAAGGGTTAGCCAGAGATTGCCCTGTTATTGTAGCGTTGAGCGTTCCAGAGTCTGGGCAAAAATTTCTTCCTCTGAAGAGATTTTCGTTCAAGGAGCATTTCAAACGATATAATAAGAAACCTTGTAGCGCAGGAGACCAGCCCATGTTACACCGCAAAATCTATCAATTGCATTGCGATGAACGGGAGGTGTGGATTTATTTGCGAGATCAGCAGCGTTGGATTGAACGCGCAAAAATCCTCGACATTGAAGGCGATTTGGTCACCTTTCGTTATGAAACCTATGAAGATGATGAGTCTAGTTCCTGGGAAGAGATGGTGCGCTTAGAAAGTATTGGCTCCGTCATGCAGCGTCTTTCTAATGTGCCGAAGGGCAATGTAGAGCCAGCGATCGCTGAGGATTGTCCTGAAGCAGAACAAATCCGGGATCCCTACCCGGAAGCTAATGACCAAAATTAAGGGTACTTAGGAACCACCATGAGCTACGGCTTCTATCTGTATGGTATTTTCCCTGCACCGGGACCTCAGGGCTTGGACTTACAGGGGTTAGATAAACAAGAAGTAAAAACCCATACCATTGCTGATTTTGTCTTTCTCTACTCGTCCGCCCAGCAGGAACGCTATCTAGCGAGTCGCAAAAATCTCATGGGGCATGCCAAAGTACTCGAAGATGCCATGAGTGCCGGGTTCCGTAACCATCTTCCCCTCCCCCTCAATCGTCTCATTTTTCAGACGTGGGCGGAGGTGGAAGCCCAAATTATTACCCCCTACCAGGATCACCTTAAGATCCTATTTGAGCATTTGGTGGGGAAACGAGAAGTCGGGCTGAAAATCTATTGGGATGAAGCTGCGGAGCTAGAACGCTTACTGGAGCACAATGAACCCCTGCGGCAGCAGCGCGATCGTTTGGAAGGCCGGCAGCTTTCTATGGATGAGGTCATTCGTATTGGCCAAGCCATCGAAACCGCTTTAACCAATCATCAGACCCAAATTATTGAAGTATTTCAAACCCACCTCACCCCCCTAGCGATCGAAGTGGTGGAAAATGACCTGCAAACCGAGTCGATGATCTACAACTCGGCCTATTTGATTGAATGGGATCAGGAATCTGCCTTTAGCCAGGTGGTTGAAGATTTAGATAGTAAGTTTGAAAATCGTCTGCGGCTTCGCTACAACAACTTTACGGCTCCCTATAACTTTGCAAGTTTACCGTCATGAGTGCTCTGCCCCAGTCTGTCTCTGCCACTCTCCCGCAGCGCATTCCCGCCTGGGTAAAGCGTCCCCTGGGTAAAGCCAGTGAGTTGTCTCAGGTTCAACAGATTATTAAGCAACGATCGATTCATACCATCTGTGAAGAGGGACGTTGCCCCAACCGGGGAGAATGTTACGCCCAAGGCACAGCCACCTTTTTGTTAATGGGCCCCACCTGTACCCGGGCCTGTGGCTTTTGCCAGGTGGATAAGGGCCATGTTCCCATGCCCTTGGATCCTGAAGAACCGGAGAAAGTCGCGGAAGCGGTAGCGCTTTTGGGATTACGATATGTGGTTTTAACCTCCGTGGCCCGGGATGATCTGCCAGATCAAGGGGCGCAGTGGTTTGTAGACACCATGGAGGCGATTCGTCGTCGGGCAACAGCCGCAGGGCAACCGGAGCCGCAAATTGAAGTGTTGACCCCAGACTTTTGGGGCGGTATTCCCGATCGGGTTGAGGCTGCAGCGGCTCAGCGCAGTCGCATCGAAACGATCGTGGCAGCGCAGCCCGTTTGTTTTAATCACAATTTAGAAACCGTGGCCCGCTTACAGGGCAAAGTACGGCGGGGAGCCAGCTACGATCGCTCTCTGCAGGTGCTCACCACCGTCAAAACCCTCAATCCGACTATTCCCACCAAATCCGGCTTAATGCTAGGTCACGGCGAAACCGAAACGGAAATTTTGCAGACCCTAGCGGATCTGCGGGCGGTAGACTGCGATCGATTGACCCTAGGACAATACTTACAACCCTCTCTGGAGCACCTACCGGTTCAGCGTTACTGGACTCCTGAAGAATTTGATCAACTCGGAGAACAGGCGAAAGCCATGGGATTTAGCCATGTGCGATCGGGGCCCCTGGTGCGCAGTTCCTACCATGCCGGGGAAATCAGCTAACCGCCAGGATAGCGAACTTGTTCTGAGTAGCAGGGGAAAGGAGAGGTTGCCTTATGTCAAAATGAAAGCATTCGATCGCTTTCGCTAGATTCGTTGTCCTGCTTTTTATGCCCCATCCACTTTACGTTGCATTTATCTGGCATCAGCACCAACCCCTCTACAAATCTGTGTTTGAGTCAGACTACCGTTTGCCCTGGGTGCGGCTGCATGGAACAAAGGACTACCTGGACTTGGTATTGTTGCTGGAGCAATTTCCCCGGCTGCGGCAAACGGTGAATTTAGTGCCGTCTTTGCTGTTGCAAATTGATGACTATGTTTCAGGACGAGTCCGGGATCCCTATCTCAAGCTGACCTTGACCCCTGGGGAGGAGTTGGGACGATCGCAACAGCGCTTTATTCTGCAACATTTTTTTGAAGCCCATCGCTTAACCCTGATCGATCCCCATCCCCGCTACCGAGAGCTTTATGGCCAGCAACACGATCGGGGGATTGAGTGGTGTTTGGAGCACTGGACCCAGCAGGATTATGAAGATCTCCTCACCTGGCATAATCTTGCTTGGATTGATCCCTTATTTTGGGATGACCCAGAGATTGCGGGGTGGCTGAAACAGGGACGGAACTTCACCCTGAAGGATCGTCAAGCCCTCTGGCGCAAGCAGCAAAGTATTTTGCAACGGATTATTCCCCAGCACCGAGCCATGCAGGAACGGGGACAGTTAGAGGTGACTACCTCGCCCTATGCCCACCCCATTTTGCCTTTACTGGCGGATACGGATGCGGGACAGCGGGCCGTACCGGACATGGCGTTACCCTATGAACGGTTTCGCTGGGTTCAGGATGTTTCTCGTCAACTCAAACGGGGGCGGGAGGTCTACGAAGACTATTTTGGCCGATCGCCTTTGGGGCTCTGGCCCTCGGAGCAATCCGTCAGTCCCGATATTTTAAGGGCGATCGTCCAGCAAGGATTTCAGTGGCTGTGTTCTGATGAAGGGGTTCTAGGCTGGACTTTGCAACGCTATTTCCACCGCACCCCCCAGGGCTGTGTTCAGGATCCCCAGTTACTTTACCGTCCCTATCTGCTGGATTTAGGGGATACCACCCTGCAAATTGTCTTCCGGGATCACCATCTATCGGACTTAATTGGCTTTACCTATAGCGGCATGGATCCCCAACAGGCTGCCCATGATTTGCTGGAACATCTGCATGGCATTGCCCATAGCCTCCAGGTACAGGAAAACACGGCGGATCAAGGGACGACAACGGCCTTACAATCCCCCTGGCTCGTCACGATCGCTTTGGATGGTGAAAATTGCTGGGAGTTCTACAGCCAAGACGGTAAGCCCTTTTTGGAAACCCTTTACCAGTTGCTCAGTGCCGATCAGCGCCTAGAGTTGGTGACGATCGCGGATTTTCTCGATCGTTTCCCCCCCACCGAAACCTTACCGGCCCACAAACTCCACAGCGGCTCCTGGGTCAATGCCAACTTCACCACATGGATTGGCGATCCCGTGAAAAATCGAGCCTGGGATTTACTTTCCCAAGCCCGGCAAACCCTTGCCCGCCATTCCGAAGCCACCCCCGAAGCCTGTCCGACCGCCTGGGAAGCCCTCTTTGCTGCGGAAGGTTCAGACTGGTTTTGGTGGTTCGGGGAAGGCCATTCCTCTACCCAGGACGATATTTTTGATGCCCTCTTTCGAGAACACCTCAAAGCCATTTATCAATCTCTAGGGGAACCGGTGCCCAGCATTCTGGACAAACCTTTGGAAATGCACGAGGCTCGCCCCAATGCCCAACCCCTCAGTGCCATTACCCCCCCTTTAGACGGATCCGGCTCCCTAGAGGGATGGGAAGCGGCAGGTCGTTTAGACATCGGGAATACCTGGGCCACCATGCACCGGGTTAGCACCTTACAACGCCTCTGGTATGGCACCAGCCAAACCCATTGCTACCTCCGCTTGGACTTACTCCCCGGTGCCAAGCCCGGTATTGATTGTCCTCCAGAATTACACTTGATTTGGTTTTATCCCGATCGTCCCGGTCATAACAGTCCCATTCCCCTATCCCAACTGCCAGAGCGGGCTCCCCTCAATTATCTCTATCGTCATCACCTCAACATCAACCTCATTGAGCAATCCCTACGCTTTGAAGAAGCCAAGGCGGAATTCCTCTGGCAGCCCCGCATTAGTCACACCCGCCTAGCGATCGATCGCTGTATTGAAATTGCCATTCCCTGGTCAGATTTACGAGTTCAAGCGGGATGGAGTCTCAACTTAGTTGTCTTACTGGCCCGAGCACAACAGTTCCAAAGTATTTTGCCGGAAGATCAAATGCTCGAAATTTTAGTCCCCAGCCTTTAAGTCTCAAGGCTACCAATTGAAGGCGGACGAGTGCCGCACTCGTCCATGAAATTTTTCGCCGTCAGGGGAAAGCCCGTCCAAAAACAGGGACTATCATCAGGGCTATCCGCTTCAAACCCATCCCCCAGGAACCTTTTCAACCTGAGTTCGACAAGTTCCCTATTAGGGGGCATCATCAATT
>JBMTZC010000013.1:0-25338 GCA_049455215.1 Prochlorotrichaceae cyanobacterium | reverse complement strand
CCCCCCCCCCCCACTCTTCCATTCAATTTTTCCGCTTTCAGTGGAAAGCCAGGTGTTTTACTGAAGAGTGAATGGATGAATATGTCTCGCAAGTTTTTATTCGGTGGTCTTTGGCTGGGCTTCTTACTCTATGCCCTACTGTTGGCTCCCCCCGATGACCCCGATACCTTTAGTTTGATTGAACGTCTATCTGCTGGGGAATGGGAAGGTCTGAATCCCTTAATTATTGCGTTGTTTAATCTCATGGGAATCTGGCCCATGGTCTATTGTGCGGTGTTGTTTGCCGACGGTAGAGGACAGCGATTACCAGCCTGGCCCTTTGCCCTCGGATCCTTTGCCTTCGGTGCTTTTTTGTTGCTGCCCTATTTGGCGTTGCGTCAAGCTAACCCCACTTTTAAGGGAAGCAAAACGATCGCAATTCGGATTTGGGATTCGCGCTGGTTTGCCGGCACTTTTCTCCTGGGAGCGATCGTGTTAATGGGCTATGGCTTAGGAATGGGGCTGAGTCAGGGCTGGTGGGGAAATTTTGTGACCCAATGGCAAACCTCCCGGTTTATCCATGTCATGAGCCTAGACTTCTGTCTCCTGACGCTCCTTTTTCCCACCTTAATTCAGGATGATCTGGCCCGGCGGGGAGTCCATCGTCGTGATCCCCTGTGGGGACTTTCTCTATTGCCCCTGGTGGGGGCTTGTTTGTACTTAGTTTTACGTCCGTCACTTCCAGAGAACCCGGTCTCTTAGTTTTGGTTGCCCCGATTTCTCCGCTGCCTCGCATCCCTTAACTGATCCCTAATTCCCATGGAAAAATAACGAATGTGGCGGGTGACGCAGCCGCCCGCCACAACTCATCGCAGTCCCCTTACTTATTGGGTTGGGGAGTCATCCGTAAATAGGGTCTAACCTCTGTCACCCCTTTGGGAAAGCGTTTTTGAGCTTCTTCCGTACTAATGGAAGGCACAACTACACAGTCATCCCCCTCTGTCCAATTGACTGGGGTGGCTACTTGGTAGTTATCCGTTAATTGCAGGGAATCAATGACCCGCAGAATTTCCTGAAAATTTCGGCCGGTGCTAGGGGGATAGGTGAGGGTTAACCTCAGTTTACGGTTGGGATCAATCACAAAGACGGTTCTCACCGTTAACATCGGATTGGCGTTGGGATGAATCATGCCATAAAGTTCAGAAACTTTTTTATCCGTATCCGCCAGAATGGGATAGTTAATGGTTGTATTTTGAGTGCTGTTAATATCGCCAATCCATCCCATATGAGATTCCGAACTATCAACACTGAGGGCAATCACTTTTGCGTCCCGCTTTTCAAATTCGGCTTTGAGTTTTGCGACTTCTCCTAATTCTGTTGTACAAACGGGGGTATAGTCTGCTGGATGAGAAAACAGGACAACCCAACTTGTACCCGCCCAATCATAGAAATTAATGGTTCCTTCTGAGGAATCTTGAGTAAAATTGGGAACTACGTCTCCGAGTTGTAAAACCATTTATTCACTTGGCTCCTGATTATCCGAAAGGACTGTTTTAAGGGTGGTTTTCAGCATAGAGGTCTCAAGAAGTCTTCTCTTAAACTGAGATTTTTTCTTAAGCTTTGTTGATCTCACCTTTGGGGTACCCTAGCTTAACCTATTGGTAACAACTTAAAGCGGAAGAGTGCGCCGCACTTTTCCCTTAAATTTTTTCCCTTTCAGTGGAAAGCCAACCTGTTCAACCTTTAATCCTCATTCTTAAATAATCATCATGCTCAAAACCTATCGGGGGAGTTGTCATTGCGGTGCAATTCAATTTGAAGCCCAAGCACCAGAGACCGTTACTGTGCAGGATTGCAACTGTTCGATTTGCAGTAAAACGGGCTTTTTACATTTAATCTTGCCCAAAGCCCAGTTTAAGCTGCTGCAAGGGGAAGGGGTGATCACGACCTATCGGTTTAATACTGGTGTCGCTCAGCATACCTTTTGTCGGATCTGTGGCTGTAAACCTTTTTATGTCCCTCGATCGAATCCGGATGGGATTGATGTCAATCTTCGTTGTTTGGATACCCTTCCCCCTGAGGTGACGATCGAGACCTTTGATGGACAAAACTGGGAGGCGAATAGTGCTAGTCTGGCTCACCTCAGCCAGGAGCCGTAAGGGAGTCTAAGCCTGACCCTGGAACAACGCGATCAACAGGAGTAACTCAGGACAGACTCTCCGTCATCGGTTTCTTAATTTCTGCTGTTTGAAGTCTGATTTAAGTAGTCCCGTAGGTGTAGGAGATTATCCGGCAAATCTTGGCGCATTGCTTCTTGAATGAACGGAGCAGGAATAGGTAAGCTGGCGGCGGCCTGAACGGTATAGTTTAAAAAAGTACCTGGGCTATTCGGCGCTTCCTGCAACCAAACCTCTGCTTCAAACTCCCGAAAACAATTATTGGGTTTTTCGAGATGGAACCAAATGCGCCGTTGCGGATATTCCCGCACCATGAGTTCCGTCTCAACCGCAATGGTAATTAAGGCAAACTTTTTCGCCGCAGCCTGGTATAAGCGCTTACGGAAAGGACTTTGGCGCTCTAGTAGGACACTTTTGGTGACGTGGGGAAAAATATAGGCCCAGCGATCGTAATCCGTTAAAGACTCCCAGACGAGCGATCGGGCTTGAGACAAGTAGATCTGAGCGGCGACCATTCCCCCCCACAGCGAATACAAGCGGGACTGAACCAATACCTCACCCTGTTGCAAACGAGATTGCTGCAATACGTTGAGCTTGTTTGGGGAGAAGGAATCCTGCACAGTAAGTTGTGATTAAGGCGGTGTTTAGACCTTAGGGATTGAGAGCCAAGGGGCGATCGGGAGAGCGACAAATCACCCTCACCGTTCCACTGAAGCCGGACACCACTACACTAGTACCTCTTGGCTTAAGTTCGCATATCATTAAACCCCTTCTAGCTTCCCCTTGCTAAGGGGAAGGATCGAATTGGATCAGAGTCTCCCCCTTTTGCAAGGGGGGATTAAGGGGGGTATTGATTTACGCCTCACAGTACTAGGGGCTACCATCCGTTAGCAATAACGGGGGCAGGTGCGGTTAATGTCTATACCGTAAGGGTTCTGGACTGAGTTGATGACGCGCCCTAAGCTTAATCTTCGTCTTCCTCATCCTCTGACGGATAGACAAAACCTTCTGCCCTACCGGTGAGAATAGATTTTGCTCTAGAAATTGCTTTTTCAGCTTCGACAGCAGCTTTTTTGCGCCAGTTGGCACGGCGCATATCACGCTTACTTTTGGAGGTCTTTTTCTTAGGAACAGCCATAATGATCGCTTCTAGGGAATAAGATAAAGCAGTCTACCATTATAGACAGGGCTGAACGTTTTGGGAAGATCTTGAGGTGCTGTTATGCCGAATTCCTATCGTTATCAAGTAGGGGGAGCCCTGACGATCGATGCTCCTACCTATGTGGTTCGTCAGGCCGATCAGGAACTGTATGCCGCCCTCAAGCAAGGGGAACTTTGCTATGTTCTTAACTCTCGGCAAATGGGAAAATCCTCTTTGCTCATGCGCACGAAACATCGGCTGAGGCAGGAAGGGTTTCAGTGTAGTGCGGTAGATTTAACCCGAATTGGTAGCCATCAAGTGACCCCTTTGCAATGGTATAAGGGAATTTTTGTTGAGCTTTGTCGTGGCTTTGGCTTATTGGGAAAATTTAAGTTTAATGAGTGGTGGCAAGCCCAGGATGACGTTTCCTATGTGCAGCGTTTGAGCCACTTTTTTGAATTATTACTGACGGATTATTTCCCTAACGATCGTTTAGTCATTTTTGTTGATGAAGTAGATAAAATCCTCGGTTTAGAATTTTCCGTTGCCGACTTTTTTGCCATGATTCGGGAAAGTTATAACCGACGATCGTTAACCCCCTGTTATCAACGTTTAACCTTTGCCGTCTTTGGGGTGGCGGATCCCTCCGATCTCATGACGGATCCCTTAACGACTCCTTTTAATATCGGGCGGGGTATTGCTCTGGAAGGGTTTCAGTGGCATGAAATCTCTCCTTTAATGGCCGGTTTAGCTGCAAAAATTGAAGGGGATGAAATAGCCCTCTTTAAGGAAATTTTATCCTGGACGGGGGGACAGCCTTTTTTAACCCAAAAAGTGTTTAACCTGATCGATCGTCGCCTCAAGGATCAGGGGACTTTACTGTTATCCCAAGGTACCGAGGTGGACTGGGTTGAAAAACTGGTGCGTTCCCGCATTATTGATCATTGGGAGGCTCAAGATGAGCCGGAACATTTACGGACAATCCGCGATCGTTTATTGTTCAATGAAAATACTACGATCGGTTTACTTTCCCTCTATCAGAAAATTCTCTGTGCTGACCGAACTTTAACGGAAATCCCGGCCCATCCCAACCAAGATACTCGTACAGCGGTGGATCTCCTCCTCAGTGGGCTGGTGATTCGTCGTCAAGGGAAATTACAGATTAAAAATCGTATTTACCAAGAGGTCTTTAATGCGGACTGGGTAAATCAACAACTGACCCAGCGGCGGCCCTATGCCCTGGCCCTGACGGCTTGGTCTGACACCAAACGCCAGGATCCGGGCCATCTCTTGCAGGGACAGAGCTTAATAGAGGCAAAGGCTTGGGCCGAGGGGAAAAGTCTCAGCGATTTGGACTATCAATTTTTAGCCCGCAGTGAAGAACAGGATCGGCAGGTGGCCCAAGCGATTTTGGAATCGGAACGGGCCAGTGCGATCAGTGCCAAGTTGGGGGAAGAACGGAAGCGCCTTGCAGAGGAGAAGAAAACCGCCCGTCTGCAACGTTTGCTGATTGTTGCCATTAGCATTGCCCTCGTCATTGTGTCCACCCTGGGGGTCACGGCGGCCACGCAGTATAAACAATCCCTGCAACGAGCGGTGGAAGCGGTGATTACCTCTAGTGAGGCGTTGTTTGCCTCTAATCAACGTTTGGATGCCCTAGTGGAAGCGATCTGGGCGAAGGAACAGGTGCAAACTCTCCTTCCCCCTCCTCCCCTCTCTACCCAGGAACGGGCCGATCGAGCCCTGCGCCAAGCCCTGTATAGTGCGGTGGAATATAATCGCCTGTCAGGACATCAAGCCAGCATTTTTAGCATTGACTTTAGTCCCGATGGCACTTGGCTGGCCACCGCTAGTGGTGACAGTACTGTGAAGCTGTGGTCTGCCCAGGGTAAGCTCCTGCAAACCTTGAATGGCCATGGCTCTGTTGTCTGGAGTGTGGCCATTAGCCCTGATGGTCAAAGCATTCTGACCGGTAGTGATGATAATTTGGCGAAACTGTGGAGTCAGGACGGTCAGCTTTTGGCTACTTTACGGGGGCATCGAGCAGGGGTTTTAGATGTGGCCTTCAGTCCCGATGGTCAACTGCTGGCCACCGCTAGCGGGGATGGTACGGTGCGGTTGTGGAATCAGGATGGCAGTTTAAGGGAGATCATTGCCCATCGAGCCGGGGTGGGGGTGCGCAGTGTGCAATTCTCGCCAACGGGAGACTCGATTCTCACCGCCAGTACCGATGGTACGGCTCAACTGTGGAGCTTGGCGGGGGATCTCTGGCATAGTTTTCAAAGCCATACTTCCGCGGTTTTTGATGCCACTTTTAGCCCCGACGGCCAGACGATCGCTACGGCCAGTGCGGATCAAACGATTAAACTGTGGAATCGGGATGGGGCGCTGCTGCATACCTTGAGTGGTCACCGGGGGCGCGTGTGGGCCGTCAAGTTTAGTCCGGATGGGTTTTCCCTGGTTTCCGCCAGTGAGGATCAAACCCTGAAACTGTGGAATCTTGATGGGCAATTATTAAGAACTTTAGCGGGTCATAATGCCACGGTGCGGAGTGTGGCCTTTAACCCCACCGGAACTGTTCTTGTCTCTGCGGGCAGTGAATATGTGGTGAAGCTCTGGAAAGTATCCAATCCCCTGTTAACCCGTTTTTATGGTCACAATGCGGGCATTATGCGGGTGGGCTTTACCTCCGATGGTCAGTCTGTTTTGACCGGCAGTGCGGATCAAACCCTGCGCTGGTGGAGTCGATCGGGGCAGGTACAGCAAGTGCTGCAGACCCATAATTCTATGATTGTGGACTTAGGCATTAGTCTTCAGAGCGACATTATGGTGTCCACGGGGGCCGATGGCATTATCAATATTTGGACTCAAGCGGGGCAACTGCTCACCACCTTAAAAAATAGTGGCTCCAAAACCCGAGGCATTGCCGTGAGCCCCGATGGTTCCCTCATTGCGGCGGGCGATACCAATGGCAGTGTGCAAATTTGGCGATCCGATGGTCAAAAAGTCACGAGTTTTAAGGCTCACGATATTGCCATTTGGGATGTGGCCTTTAGTCCCGATGGTGGTTTGCTGGCTACCGCCAGTGGTGATAATACCGCTAGAGTTTGGCATTTAGATGGCACTCTGGAAAAGATTTTGGAGGGTCATCGAGCAGCGGTTACGGGGGTCAAATTTAGTCCCGACGGTCAGTGGATTGCGACCCATAGTGTCGATCGCACCGTTCGGATTTGGACGATCGGGGGTCAGCCTCAGTACACTTTAGAGGGACATCGGGCCCAGATTTGGGATATGGGCTTTAGTAGTGATAGTCGCTTTATTGCCACCGCTAGTGCCGATAAAACCGTTAAGCTCTGGACCATTCGGGGGGCACTGCTCAAAACCTTAAATGGACATACGGCGGGGGTGCGGAGTGTGGCCTTTAGTCCCGATGGCACTCAGGTGGTTTCCGGTGGGGATGATCAGGTGGGGATTTTGTGGAACTTGAACCAGATCTTGCCCTTAAATGAGCTAACGGCAGCCTGCCAATGGGTAGAGGATTATCTTAAAAACAATGTTGAGTTTCAGGAACGGCAACCCAAGCGCTCACTCTGTACGTCCTAAAAACCGCTCCACCAAAACGATCGCCACAATATCATCCACAGGACGGGGGGGCTGCCGTAGCCCTTGCGGAATCAGCTTTTGCCAAAAGGAGGGAGGGTAAAATTCCCAGTAGCGCGATCGGGCTTCCAAGGAGGAATAACGTTCATCCACCCTGACGATCGTGACGGTGCAGGGTAAGGTTTGCTCTAGGATTTTCTGCCAAGCTTTAGAGTGGGTTTGATCCCCTAAAATGAGATAATCCAGCGTCCACTGTTGACAAAGATCGGCCAGGGTTGAGCGGACTTGATCCGTGAGCACCACCTGATGCCAATGGACTCGCTTGTGCGCGTCAACGATCGCTAAACCACATTTGTCTTTACCGGGATCAAAGCCGAGGTGGAGGGGTGGGGTTACTGCGGAAGATAATTTGATCATTTTCTAGGGCCAAAAAGGCTAAACGAAGGGGACCAACCGTATAGGCGGGTTCGGAAGCGATCGCTTGAATCACTAGGGGACGATCGTAGAGGGAAACTTGGGTTAAAAACCCCACTAAACTTTCAATCGGAATTTCAATATTATCGTTGACAATTCCGGCCTGACGAGACCGAAACTGGGCAGCGGATAAGAGTAAATTAATGCGATCGCGCAGTTCATTGGTATCGATACTACTGGGATCGATCGCAGTGCTGGCAATCACTTGTTCTGCGGGGAAAATGACTCGGTTCAGGGAAACATCCGTAAAGACCAGAACTGAGCTTTCGCCGGTAATATAATTGCCCGCCGAGAGTACCCTGACCACATAGGGTTGACCATCACTTAAGGTTTCAATCAAGCGATCGACTTCCGCTTGGGGAATTTGAATCACCACATCATTCTCGGCACCGGTACCCGGCAACGTTTTCCGTTGAGCCACTTGATTCGCTTGACGCAGTAGTAAGTCCACCCGTTCCTCTGCCTCGCTGCTGGTATTCACTTGTAACAATTGCGCCGCCAGGACTTCCCCCCGGGCCAAGACCACACGCCGTTCCCGCAGCAAGAGCAAATCCTGTTCTAAATCAACGATCGCTTCATCCAAAAAGCGTTGTTGGGCCTCTAGATCCTGGAGACGAACGGTTCCTTCGGCAATTACAGTTTCCTGTTGTTGTAGCTCTCGATCGCGCTCCTGAATTTGTTGCCGAACCTGATCCCGTTGCTGTACCAGTTCCCGACGATCGCTTTCGAGACGTTCCACCTCCGAGCGAAGCCGATCCGCTTTGCCCACCACACCACCTAGAGCCTCTGCGGTCGCCTGTTGTTCTGCTTGAGCTTCTTTTAAGAATTGATTAATCTCATTCAAACGATTTTGGGCAGCCACCCGATCGCGTCGTGCCTGATCCCGTTCTTCCTCAATGCGTTGTTTTTCCGCTTGGGCTGCCTCTAAATCTGTGCGGGCATCCGTTAGCCGGTTTTGAATTTTTTCTAGCTCAAACACCCCGGTACGGAGGGAATCGCTAGTGGCAAAGAGAATACCCAGGGTTGTGGCCGAAATGCAGCCCCCCGTGAGGATGGTAATCAAAACCGCCGTATCCCGAGGGCGTAGGTTAAACCAACTGAGGCGGGCTTTACCGACCTTATAGCCTAGCCGATCGCCAACCGTAGCAATTACCCCTCCCAAAAGGAGAACAGAAATGATTAAAAGGTATCCTGCCATTCGTTTCGTGAGTCCGGGACTGAGGCCTGCTCGTCTATCCTAACCTGCTCGGGTCAGAACCTTGGCGTAGGTTACCATACCGCAGGAAAGACCTATTGAGCTAGAAAAATCGAAATAAAATTGGGACTAGCGGTTGTAGAAGGCTGGAGTCGAATATCATATTTTCCCGCTGAATTTGTTTTAATTATTTCCTGAATCTTCTCAGCTACTTTATCTTCAGAACCAACATTATAGCGAAGCTCAAACCCAGTTGCGCCCCATTGAGACATTGTGAATGGTACAATTTCAGCCCTTTGAACGATAAAGGGAGGAACATCAGTTGATGTAGTCTGATCGTTCAACGTAGAAAATATATCATCCGCAGCAGATTGAAATTCTGAAGTATAACGAATCTTAATGGTATATCCGGTCAAGGAATCAGATACTATTTTTTTGATTTCCTGAATTAGAGGAGATGAATCTTGATTTTCTTTCAACTGATTTTCAATATCTTTTAATTCATTTGTTCTTTGCTGAAGAAGCTGATTTCTATCATCAAGTTCAAGTGTTATTACACCAAGTTCTTCTTTTTTCTTTGAGACTTGATTACTGAGGTAACCCAGGTAAGCCATAGCTAACACAATTGAGATCGTAGTGGTGATATTGATGATCAATAGTCTTCGTTTAGCTTTCTGTTCTGATGCTTCAATCTTAGCTTTGATTTCTTCTATTTTCTCGTAACTCGAAGTCATGATGATTTCTCCATTTCTATTATATGTCAAATTTTTCAGAGACTAAAGATAGAACAAGTGTCTGTAAATCCTGTTGATGTTGAGGAGGAGAGAATATATATAAGACTTTTAGAAGTTCCAAACTTTCCAGTTTTTCTAGTTTTTTACTAACCCGAATCTGTTTTTGTTGCCAAGAGATGTAACCATAGGCTAAACTACCAACAAGAACGATTGGCGATAAGGTAGGAAGCTCTAAGTTTTGCTTACGAGGAGCGTCAATTGTTAGGATCAAACTATACCAAATAATGACGATCGCAATACTACGAATAAAAAAGATACTTTTTAACTCTTTTTTTTCTTCCTCAAAGGCTTTACTACGTCGTTGGAGTAACCAATCCAATAAATCTTGATAAGGATCAGGACCTTCTGATTGTGGATGAAACTCAGATTCACGGCTAAAGTTGAGAGACGATCCTAGCAATTCATCTTTTTCTCTTTCGTAGCTTTTAATCTCTTCTTGAATATCGGCTATGCGTTGTCGTAAACGCACTTTATCTTCTGCAGGAGCCGTTACTAAGGCATTTTCAATGCCGATCAGTTGCTCCTGCAACCGTGTGATGTTCTTTTCTACCTGTGCCAAACGATCGACTGTCATGGAAAAGCGGATTTTTGGAGAGACACACTTTGTTCTAGAATAAACTTAAAAACACGTTAACTTTATCATGTCTAGTCCTGAAACGATCGCTATATTACTTGTTGAAGATGATACGGTAAATGGCCAACTGTTCCAAATGATGCTGGAAAGACTGGGGTATCAGGTCGATTTAGCCGAAAATGGTCAAGAAGCCTTAGATAAGCTTGCCCATAAACCCTATGCCCTCATTTTAATGGACTGTCAGATGCCCATTTTAGATGGATACGCCACAACTCAAGCCCTGCGATCGCAAGACCAGTATCGTGACCTGATCATTATTGGCTTAACCGCCTATGCCATGACGGAAGATCGGGAACGCTGTCTGGAGGTTGGCATGAATGATTATTTAACGAAACCCTTGAAAATGGCTGATCTCAGTACGACGCTGCAAAAGTGGCTGGCGTAAGTTAGGGTTGACCGAGATTGTGCCTCAGAAGATCTCCTACTCCGAACTTGGGGGCTTGCTGAAACTCCGTTGGCTACAGCCCCCCTGCTATCCAAGGTCTTAGCTAAAATAAGTAAAGATTTTCTTTTGGCACTTGCAGAAATTTCAGGTTAGTGCTGAAATAGAGATCCTGAAATGACGGGGGGCGTGGCGGAATGGTAGACGCTACGGACTTAAAATCCGTTGACCGTTAAAGGTCGTGAGGGTTCAAGTCCCTCCGCCCCCATCTCTAACTTTGTAGGCTACTAACTTAAGGTGGAAGAGTGCGTTACTCTTCCCTTAAATTTTTTCGCTTTCAGTGGAAAGCCGATATTTTTACTCAAACCAATCAAACTACGATTGATCTATGCTGACTGCAACGGTATCAAAAAGTGAAGTTTGGACGGATGAAGCCTTTATGGCTCTGCCTCAAGACGGACATCGCTATGAAATCGTCAATGGGGAATTAGTGAATAGGGGAAATGCGGGGGCCTTGCATGGCAACATTGCCGTTATTCTCAGTTCGGCGCTATTTGCCATTGTCCATGCTCAAAAACTGGGCGTTTTGTTTGACTCCAGTACTGCCTTTAAGATGAAAAATGGCAACAAACGTTCTCCTGATATTTCGTTTTTTGCTAAAGCACGTTTGCAAGGGATGACTGAATTGCCCATGGGATTTTTGGAGGGTGCTCCAGATCTGGCGGTGGAAATTCTTTCGTCCGGCAACACCGTGGAGGAAATGCACGACAAACTCGTGGAATACTTTGAGAGTGGTACCCGTTTAGCTTGGATGATTCACCCGAACGAGAACTATGTTTTAGTTTATCGTTGCCCCCAGGAACCCGATCGATTACTAAAGTCGGTAGATGCTTTAGATGGAGAAGAGGTGATTCCTGGGTTTGTCTTTCCCGTAGCGGATCTCTTCCAAAGGCTTTGGTTTTAATCGCACACCACCTCATTCTGTAAACCTATGCCCCGTCGATCGCGATCAACTTCAGCATCGGTTCAGCCACAGCCTTTAGGGGATGCTCAAATTCAGCGTCCAGCGATGGAGGTTTTATACCGGGATGAGTTGGTCCGACTGGCCCAGTTAGACACCCAAGCACCGCGCCCCCAGGGTTGGCAGTTAACCCCCTCCGCTGTCCTTACCTTTATTCTCGGCGATGAAGCCCTGGGAATTAGTCCTAAGTTTGTGGGGAGTTGCCGCTTTTTAGAGCGCTGTATTGTGGCTTTAGCCACCAATCGCGGCTTGATGCTCATTGGGGAGCCGGGTACGGCAAAAAGCTATTTAAGTGAATTACTGGCGGCGGCCATTAGTGGCGATTCCACCTTAACCATTCAGGGCAGTGCGGGCACCTCAGAAGATCAAATTCGCTATTCCTGGAATTATGCGTTGTTGCTAGCGGAAGGGCCCAGTGAACGATCGCTAGTGCCAGCCCCTTTATACCGAGGGATGCAGGGGGGAAAGATTGTACGCTTTGAGGAAATTACCCGTTGCCCCTTAGAAATTCAAGATTTACTCCTTTCCATCCTCAGCGATCGGGTGATGATGATTGCCGAACTGCCGGAAGCGGAAAACCGTAGCCTCTATGCCAAAGTGGGCTTTAATGTCATTGCTACCGCCAACACCCGCGATCGAGGGGTGAACGAAATGAGTGCTGCCCTCAAACGTCGCTTTAACTTTGAGACGGTACAGCCCATTGCCGACATCCGGCAGGAAATGGCCTTAGTGCAGCAACAATCCGATCGCTTACTGGAACAATCGGGTATTCCCCTTACCCTGCCCCTGGATTTAACGGAAGTCTTGGTGACGACCTTTCGTGAGTTACGATCGGGTCAAACTTTAGAGGGGCAAACCCTAGAACCCCTGTCCACCGTCATGAGTACCGCAGAAGCGGTATCCGTGGGGTATGCGGCGGGTCTGCATAGCTACTACTATCCTGCTCCAGAGCAACCAGAACCCCAAATTACCGCCGATCGTATTCTCCAAAATCTGTGGGGTGCTGCCCTCAAAGAATCGGAAGAAGATCGCAAACGCCTCCGTCACTATTTCCATCAAGTGGTTAAAGCACGATCGGCTCAACACTGGAAAGCTTTTTACCAAGCCTTTGAGGATCTAGGAAATGCCGAGTCGTAAACTCCCTCAACGTTCTAACTTGTAAAAACCATAAGAGCGATAAGAACGTTTGTTCACAAAGCTTGCAAGCAGATTGCCTCAGTAGTAGCATGGGTACCTAGTTTTAGTTTCGTGAGCGAAATCATGACTGACCGGTATCTCTCTGTGAAAGAAACCGCTGAAATCCTAAACTGCTCGGATCAATATGTTCGCCAGCTACTTCGATACGGCGAAATCAGCGGAGAGCGAATTAGCAGTCGGTGGGTTGTAGCATCAGAGTCTGTTCAGGATTATCGCCTCAAGGGAGAAGGTGTAGGTTTAAATGTTCCTGATCATGGGCGACGATCGTTTAGCAAACCTGATCTCAAAGCCCTCAGTTTTTTTTCTGGTTGTATGGGCTTGGACTTGGGACTAGAAAAAGAAGGCATCAAGGTTCTCCTTGCCTGCGAAATTGACGCAGCAGCTCGAAAAACAATTGAGACGAATCGACCTGACATGGCACTAATTGGGGATATTAGAGATTACTCAGCCGCAGAAATTCGAGAAAAAGCCGGATTGAGTTTGACCGACGAGATTGATGTTATTGTTGGCGGACCGCCATGCCAAGCGTTTAGCAGTGCAGGGAAGCGACAAGGATTTAGTGATGAGCGGGGCAATGTTTTCTTGACGTTCATTAATTTAATCACTGAACTTAAACCTAGATTTGCGATTATTGAAAACGTTCGAGGCTTATTGTCTGCTCCGTTGAAACATAGACCTCATGAGATGAGAGGGAAAAATTTCCCATCATTGTCTCAGGATGAACAGCGAGGCGGTGCATTACTATTTATTACCCAAAGGCTGAAAGATGCAGGATATAGCATTTCTTTTAACTTGTATAATGCTGCTAATTTTGGCTCGCCACAACAACGCGAAAGAGTCATTATTGCTTGTAGTCGTGATGGAAAAAAATTACCTTATCTCACACCGACTCACTCAGAGAAGTGTTTATATGATCTGCCAAGATGGAGAACTCTACAAGAGGCTTTGAAAGGTCTCCCGAAAAATGGACACCATTTTGTTAAGTTTCCTGAAAAACGGCTCAAATATTATAGGCTTCTCAAGCCCGGACAATACTGGCGGGATTTGCCGGAAGAGTTGCATCAAGAGGCATTAGGGGCTTCTTATCATGCAGGAGGAGGAAAAACTGGTTTTTACCGCAGGCTAGCTTGGGATAAACCTGCTCCGACGTTGGTCACTCATCCTGCTATGCCTGCAACGGATTTAGCACATCCAGAAGAAGATAGACCCCTCAGCATTGAAGAATATAAGCGTATTCAGGAATTTCCTGATGATTGGATAATTGAAGGCACTTTACTCAATCAATATCGTCAAGTTGGCAATGCGGTGCCCTGCTCCCTCGGAAGAGCGATCGCTCGGATGCTGTTAGCTCACTTAAAGGATGAAGTGCCAATGATTTACCCAGACTTTCCCTATTCTCGATACCATAAAACTGATGATATTAGTTGGACAATTGATACTTTGGGTTATTTTGAGGAATGCCTAGAAAAACAGTTATCTCTGAGCTTAGTTTGATGAATTTGATAAGTCTTGCCAAGGATTGTTTGTTTCTACAGCTAAGGCATCTGGGTTGCCGAGCAACACCTGTTGAACAAAAGTAACAAAATTTTCTTCAGAGAATCGATCCGTGCCGTACTTTTTGTTGAAATCAGACCATCTGTAGGAACCTGTTGTAGCATCAACTCTGTACCATTTGTCAATTGGCTGATTAATCCTGACTCTGGAGGATGAACTATTCTCTGAGTTGCTGCGGTTCTTGACCTGTAACAGAGAACCATCAATATTACAAAAATCTACATGACGAAGAGATTCTCCCCAACAGCAATACCAACCATAATCAACGAGTTGCTCAGCTAAAAATTCCTCCAGTAGAAATCCTTGAATATTTTCTGCCGACATTGATAGCCTATGGGCATATTTAATTTGCTCAAGATGCTCTGCTGTAAGTCCGGTCAATCGAGCATTGATGATGGTACTCACGATTGGATCAGCTACTGTTCCTGGCGGGTTTGACATTCGTCTCGAAATTCGATTTTCATAACTATTGTTATACCTTTTTAACCAAGCGCTAGCTAGCATTTCCGGTGTATTCGCTTTCAGCGATGGAGAAAGCCTTGGATTTCTGTAACAGGCTTTTAAAATCGTGTGGTGAGCTTCCAGAAATAGCTGATCTTGTTGGGCAAATGCGTCTTGAAAAATTTGTAAAAAGTATGCCTCAGAACTTGAGGAACCAATAATGGTATCAAAGTTAACATTCATCTAAGTATTCTTCAACTAGCTACAGGTAACGACGACACAGAAATGTGCATATTGTATGCCAAAGTGATTGTCCTAGGTTTTTTCCTCAAGGTTTATGCTCTTGGATTTAATGGCTCCGCCGAGACTTGAAGCCGTCTAACTCGTATTTAGCCCGATCCCATCCCCAAATTGTCAGCAAATCTCAACGATCGTCTTGGTTCTGCCCTAGTGCTGCTCAATTCCATTTAAACTATAAAGTGAATAGTCTTTCCGGTTGGGAATGCTCTCATGGACTGTAGCAACGTTCAATTTCTGATCCACAACAGCACCATTGGTTCAACCTACTACGGTGATCCCCTCAGACATTTAGATCCGCCTATCGATCTAGTGCAACTGCAGACCCTCCTGCAAATTACTGCTTTCTGGGCCCAAACCCGAACGATCGAGGATTTAGCCCTCGCCCTCAGTAATAGTGATCCGGTGGTTACGGCTAATCTGGGCGATCGTTTGGTGGGGTTTTCCCGCGCCACTTCAGACTGCATTTATCGCGCTACGATTTGGGATGTTGTGGTCCATCCGGAGTTTCAAGGCTCTGGGATTGGCCGGAAACTGGTGGAAACGGTGCTCACCCATCCTCGGGTCAGTAGTGTTGAGCGGGTTTACTTGATGACTACTCACAAGCAACGCTTTTACGAACGTATTGGCTTTGAAGTGAACGAAACGACAACGATGGTCTTACACAACCATCCGGTGGAAGTGACCTGCGCCCTCTTCGAGCAAGACTTTGCGAGTGCCCATGAATATTCTTCGGAGTATTCCTGATACGGGTAGCACTTTAAGGCGAGAGGGTGCGCCGCTCTCTCGCTAATTTTTTCCACCTTAAGCGGCAAGCCCCTGAGAAAGCTGTTGCAGTGGGTCGCTATCACTTGAGACTCCGGGGTTTGGGGGTTAAAGCCTGAGACGACAGGTGAAAGGCTAATTATTTATGATTCGGAGATGAGACCGGCCGCGTAACGGGGGAGGGTCACGGTAAATACTGTGCCTTTGCCGGGCTGACTCTGGACGCTAATCTGACCTTGATGTAAATCTACACACCCTTTGACTACGGATAAGCCAAGGCCGGTTCCCGATCGCTCACCCACATTTTGACCGCGATGGAAGGGCTCAAATAACTGCTTTTTATCCTCTGGTAAAATGCCAATGCCGAAATCTTTGACGGTCAAGAAAATTTCATCGATCGTGAGTAATAAAACCACTTGAATAGGCGTTTTGTCTTTTGAATATTTAACGGCATTTCCAATGAGATTTAAGACAATTTGACGTAATAGTTTACTGTCTAGATCGCCTTCCTGACCTTCACGGAGGTTATCGGGTAATGTTTCAAACTGTACGGGATGCTCTCCGTGACTTAAATACATGTCGTTAACGAGTTTAGAGAGCAAATTCACGATGTCAACTCGTTTAGGTTGGAAGCTGAGTTGACCGGCGTTGACTCGGTTCAGTACTAAAATATCTTCTAATAATTGGGACGTATGTTGAATATAGGTTTCGATCGTTTCTAAATGTTGCTTCTTTTTATCTTCTGAAAGTTTATCGGAAAAGCTTTTGAGGATGCTGGCCGATGAGGAGATGACAGATAAGGGTGTCCGGAATTCATGGGACATGGTTGTAATTAATCGAGATCGGATTTCATTCATTTCCCTTTGTTTTTGTAAGGCAAACTTCATGTTGATTTCAGCGGCTTTCCGATCGCTAATATCAATCAAAACTCCATCCCAATTGAGAGGCTGATGCGATTGTTCTTCATCACTATTTTCTAACGCCTCTGCGCTGTCATGTACCCGTTGAGCACTCCAACGTAACCACCGATAGGTTCCATCTTGATGTAAAAAACGTCCATCCCAAATCCAGTGCTTTTTCGTTTTGAGGATTTTGTGCTTAGACTGTTCAAATTTAGTTTGATCTTCGGGATGGATTCGGGATACCAGTGCTTGGGCATTGGCTTCGATGCTTTGGGGATTTAAGCCTAATAAATCCGTGATTTTATCGCTTATATAAAGCACTTGAATCTGGGCATCTGAGGACAGACTGACGGTATAGACTGCCCCTGGTACATTTTGGATTAGACGCTTAAATTCGAGTTGGCTTTGTTGCCAGCGCTGAGTTTGTTCTTTGACCCGCTCTTCCAGCCTTTGATTTAAATGTTCTAGATCCTGTTCAACTTTGAGGCGATTGAGTTCTGCCCCTGCCCGAGCCGCAAAAATCTTGAGAATACGCTGGGCCTGCTCGTCATCCCTTAAGGGCCGATCGTTAAGAATGCAGAGGGTTCCCACCACTTCTCCTTGGGCATTTTTTAAGGGAGTGCCCAGATAGGTACTCACGCCTAAGGGCTTTAAAAGTGGGCAGTTCCGTTCCTCCCCCATCTGGGCCACATATAAGCATTCCTGGGTGCTCACGACCTTAGAACATCCGGGTGCGGAGTTGACGGCATAGTCAATGTTGGGTTGAATTTCTCCATTGGCCCAAAAGGCCAGGGTATAAAATCGATCCCCCCGGAGATCGCTAATCATGGCGTACTCAACCCCCAGGGCGGTCGCCAAGTATTGCACTAAGGCATTAAAGAAATCTTGACCGGTAACACTGGCTGTTCCTAAAAAGAGGTTTTCCAGGGTTTCCTGAGCTTCGATGAGTTCGGTAATGTCGGTGGAAACGCCAATTAGTCCTTGAATTTCGCCCCGATCGTTTTCCACGAGGGCAAGGCGGCAATCGTAAACACAGTCTTTCACCCGCTCCACCCAATGCTGCGGTCGGCCGTCTAGACCCTCCCGAATTGCAGCGATCGTTTCGGGGTAAGCTTTGTACTCCTCAAAGACAGACCGTCCGACAATTTCACCAGGATTTAACCCTAGGCGCTCAAGCCCCCGCCCTTCCGAGAAAAGAAAATAACCATCTTGATCCAAGGCATAAACAATGACTGGAGCATTATTGATCACGGCCCGCAAACGAGTGTTGCTGCGGCGTAAAGCGGCTTCTGTTTCTTTCTGGTGGCTAATATCCCGGCCGACGCCATACACTTGCCCTTCCTCAAAATCAAGGACTAAACTCCAACTGACCCAATGAACTTGTTGCTCTCGACTGAGTAGGCACAGTTTCGTTTTTAAGGTGCTTGCTTGTTGTTGTCTTCCTTGCTCTAGGTAATGTTGGAAGAGAACGCTATCCTGTGGGGGTAAATAATCTTGGAAACGCTTGCCCTGCAGGTGATCAGCAGTGCATCCCGTCAGCTTTTCCACGGCTGGATTGACCTCACGAATCCGGCCCTCCCAGTCCAAAATCACCATCAGATCTGGGGTCGATCGGAAAAACCGTTGAAAAGTAGCTTCTTTCAACGAGATGGATGTGTCAGCGTTGATCATTTGATTTAAATGAACATAACTAATTTTGAATCTTATTTATGTGGATCTTAAATGCACATATCCCTACTAGTTTAATGCTAGAAAGCTTTTCTGGCGCTACAGGCTTTGCCGATTCTGCGGAGGATTGTCTCAAGGTTCATCTGCAGGTGTCCTCTCAGGGGGTCTATAGCCAAATTCTGCTGGCAAGGGAATTTCCACCGCTGAAGCAGATGGCTACGGAGGCAGTGATTGATCAGCGGGGTGGCCTGCTCCTGCCCTGTTTTGTCGATATTCATACCCATTTAGATAAGGGGCACAGTGTGTCACGCACGCCCAATCCCGATGGCAGTTTTGCCGGGGCGATGGCTGCGGTGCCCCAGGATGCTCAGCAGTATTGGACTGAGGAGGATCTCTATCGGCGGATGAGTTTTGGGCTGCAGTGTAGTTATGCCCACGGCACTCAGGGGATTCGGACCCATTTAGACTCTAGCGGCCCTCTGGGGGTGCGGGTCTGGAAGGTGTTTCGCGCGTTGCAGCAGGAGTGGAGCGATCGGCTGACCTTGCAGGGGGTTGCCCTGGTTCCCCCCAGTTATTATGCAGAACCGGAAGCGGAGACATTGTTAGCCTTGGTGGCAGAGGCCCACGGTCTTTTAGGTGGGTTTTTCTTTGCGGATCCGGCGGTGCCCTTGTGGGTAGAGGGTTTGTTTACCCTGGCCCATAGGGGGGGATTCGCCTTAGATCTCCACGTAGATGAGAGTAATAATCCCAGGGATCGATCGTTGCGGGCCATTGCCGAGCATAAATTACGCCAGGATTTCCCCTACCCCGTGGTGTGTGGGCACTGCTGTAGTCTCAGTCTGCAACCGGAACAGGACTTAGCCGAAACGATCGCGCTGGTCAAAGCGGCGGACATCGGCATTGTTAGTTTGCCTCTGTGTAACCTCTATCTCCAGGATCGTCGTCCTCAGCGGACTCCCCACTGGCGCGGGGTAACGGCCCTGCACGAACTCCGGCAGGCCGGTGTGCCCCTAGCCTTAGCCAGTGACAACTGCCGCGATCCCTTCTATGCCTTTGGCGATCACGATGGTTTAGAAGTGCTGCGGGAATCTACCCGCATTGCCCATTTGGATCATCCCTTTGGGGATTGGGTAACGGCGGTGACCCGTACCCCTGGGGCTTGGCTGGGACTGGGTTCAGAGACCACCCTGCAAGTGGGGGCTCCCGCAAACTTTATTTTATTTCAGGGCAGAACCTGGAATGAAGTCTTATCTCGTCCTGAAAGCGATCGGAGGGTGTTTCGCCACGGTGAAGAAATCTACGCTAAGCCCCCCAGCTACGAGACATTATGATTCTTTCAATCCTTCTGGAGGACTCGTCATCCATTCAGATCAGGTCTGTCCAGAACCCTGATGGTATCAACATTCGCCGCGTCTGCTCCGCCTTACGGCTAGGGGCTGAAACCTTTACTGTAGAGGTATTGCAGCGCTAACTGATGCCAGCCTCTAGAGTGGTCGCCCATAATGTGGCATACTTTTGGGGCTAAAACTCCTGAAGGATGAAGATAGATGCCGATGGGAACGATCGTAGGGCTAGGCGTTTTAGCCCTGGTGGGTGGAACGGCTGCAGTTCTAGAGCAACAGTATCGTCGTCGTCCCGGCAATGCTCTGGTGTTAGATCAAGGGCAATGGGAATTGGCAAAGGTCAATGATAACCTTCTGCAACTCCAGGGCAACCTCACGTTTACCAACACCACCGATCGCTTTGAAATTATGATCCCTGAGGTGAAGGTGAAAGCCAAACTCCTTTCCAAGGCTTCCCTCCAATCCGTGACCTGGAAAACCCAGTGCCAAGGGAACCATCCTGATTTTCCGCCGCGCCCAGATGATTATTGGTATGCCTATATCGTCAAAGCGCACAAACAAACCCAACTCCGCGTCACGATCGATATTGAGGGGGAACCGGAAGCCCTCGCTGCGCTGCAAACGGCTTGGCTCCGCGTTCACTACATTGCCTACGGCCCCGGTGGCCGCACTCCCCGAGTTCATCATGTGGTGGTGCCCTTGCAATACCCGGATCCCCAAGTCACGGGAACCTGGCGCTTAGGGGGAGAATCGGAAACCAACCCCGTGGCGAAAGTGTTGCCCATTTACACCCACCTGCTCACGGCGATCGATGATCCGGTGGAAGTCATTCAGCGCTATGTGGCTCCCCATGCTCAACCGGGGGATGTGGTTACGATGGGGGAAACGCCCCTGGCCATTATGCAAGGTCGGTATCGTCATCCCTCCACGGTGAAGCCGGGGGGATTAGCGCGACGGATTTGTTGTTACTTTTTACCCACCTCTAGTTTGGCTACTGCCTGCGGGATGCAAACCTTAGTGGATGTGGTGGGGGCTCCCCGGGTCTTTTTTGCTTTTGTGGGGGGCATTCTCCTCCGCGCCCTGGGGCAACGGGGGGGCTTTTATCAATTGGCGGGAGAGCAGGCGCGGCTCATTGATGACGTGACGGGAACCCTCCCCCCCTACGATCAGTTTATTGTCTTAGGCCCAACCCAGGTGGAGCAAGTGGTGCAGGACATTGAAACCCAAACGGGACTCAAGGCCGCGATCGTCGATGTCAATGATCTCAAAGCGGTGAAAGTGCTAGCGGCTTCAGCCGGGGTTTCCCAAGATTTTCTGACGGCGGCCCTGCGCAGTAATCCGGCGGGCAATGCCGATGAACAGACCCCCATTGTCTTGCTCCGTCCCGTCTCCAGTTAACCGCCACCTCGATTCATTGCGTGAGTTGTGTGAGTTGTAAATCCCCATGGTTTCAGAACCGCCCTCCGAGCATCCGGAGCAACCCTCTCCCCCAGCGACCCTGCTGCAGCAACTGCGATCGCAAGTCCCCCAGGCTTGGCAAAATTTCACGCCTACCGTGAGCCAAAATACCCAAGCGGTGACGGAAACCGTGACCCGCTCCTTAAAACGTCTACGCCCCAAACAGTTGGAAAGCCTTCTCCGCAGTTGGTTGACGGTGGATGAAGCGAAAATGCGGGGGATTCTCCAGCAGGTGCGGGCCCAAATTCCCACCACGGAAGCCTGGCTGATTGGCAAACCTCAAGCGGGTAAAAGCTCGATCGTGCGGGGACTGACGGGAATTTCTGCGGCGGTAGTGGGGCAGGGGTTTCGTCCCCATACTCAGCACACTCAGCGCTATGCCTATCCCTCTGAGGAACTGCCCCTGCTGATCTTTACCGATACCGTGGGGCTGGGGGATGGCACTTCAGACCCGGAGGAGATTCTCCAAGCCCTGATTCAGGACTTGGAAAACGATGCCCATCGCGCTCGTTTGTTTATTCTCACGATTAAAGTCAATGACTTTGCCACCCAAACCCTGGGGGCATTGATGCAGAGACTGCGGCAACGCTACCCCACCATTCCCTGTTTGTTGGTGGTGACCTGCTTACACGAGGTCTATCCCGATCGGGAAATGCCCCATCCCCCTTAACCGCCCTCACTGGAATCGGTACAGCGATCGTTTGCCGCCTTAGACAGCGCTCTCCAGGGGGTACGGGATCGGACGGTGATGATCGACTTTACCCTAGAGGAAGATGGCTTTGAGCCGGTATTTTATGGTTTAGAAGCCCTGCGGGATGCGATTACGGATCTTTTACCCCACGCAGAAGCCCAAGCCGTGCGGCAACTGCTGAGCCAGGATCCTCACCTCGGAGCCCAGTTGGGGGGCTTATACCGCGAAGTTGCCCGGCGCTACGTCCTTGCGTTTTCGATTATGGCCGCCACCACCGCCGCCGTTCCCCTGCCCTTTGCCACCATGCCCGTCCTGACCTCGTTGCAAATTTCCATGGTCAGTGTTCTGGGCAATCTCTATGGTCAATCCCTCACCCCGGCTCAAGCCGCCGGTTTAATTAGCACGATCGCCGGGGGGTTTCTGGCCCAGGCCGTTGGTCGAGAACTGGTGAAAGTCATTCCCGGCGTGGGCAGTGTCATTTCCGCCTCCTGGGCTGCCTCCTATACCTGGGCACTGGGGGAAACCGCCTGTGTTTATTTTGGCGACTTACTGGGGGGCAAACAACCGGATGTGGAGCGCATTCAAACCCTTATGCAAGAGTCGCAACAAACGTACCGTGCAACCCATAGGGAATATGCTGCTTCAGATGAAGAATAGCCTCCGTTTCCAGGGTTTGAGCGTTGAGAATCACTAAGTCCGAACAATGATGCTCCGCATTATAGTTGAACCCTAATACCCACCCCTCATCTTCCGCCTGGCCCTGGGGATGGGGCACAAAAATGGGTTCATTGGCAAAACTCCGGGGGGCAAAACTCCGAACCGTCTCTTGCCCGGTTTCTAAATCCAGCTTGACGATCGCTTGGAGGGGGGCATTGCCCTGGGGATGGTGCGCAGCCCCCATGTAGTAATACCGGGCCCGTTTCCCCACGAGGGCGGGCTGTAGGCTGGGAAATTCCACACAACGATCGCTCCAACAGCGCCGTTCCACGGTTTGAGCCTGGAGATTCAAGGTCGATCGCCACAGGAGCCCCGGATCCAACTGATCAAAATCAATGTCTAAGTAATCCGCCTTGGGGTTCACCACCGGCAGACTGTCATAGCAGATGGAATCTACGAGAAGATTGGGCAAGCCGCTGGGATGATCGGGATTGGGCACTTCAAAGGCGTTGGCATGGTGAAAGACAAAACAAGCCTCGGTTTCTAGTACCTGCATAGCTTGGGCCGGATCCCGAGGAATGACGATCGCTTTAGTGGGTTGTTGTTTTTGAAACCGCAAACACTGACCCGGCCCTTGCAGTCCGAACAAAAAGGGTAGGGGATTGAGGGTGACGGGATTTTGGAAAAAGATGCAGTAATGTTCCGTCAGGGCAAAGTCATGCAAAAAGGCGAAGCCGGGAATGGTGCGGGTTTGTTGCTGCACCACTTGCCCACGGGGATCAAACTCATAGATAGTAATGGAACTGGAAGGCCCAGTCTTCACACTAAAGGCCACAAGGCGAGGTTCCCCATTCGTGCTGGGGGAGCCAGGATCAATGCGGGGATGGGCGGTAAAGGGTTGATTCTCCGCCAGTAAACCATCTAAGCGATCGATGCCCAAAGTCTCTAAAGTGTGGGGATCGAGGCGATAGGGTTCTGACCCTTCCCACAAAGCCCATAAGCGATCGTTCCAATACAGCACATTCGTATTGGCAATCTTCTTCATCTTCAAGTCAAAAATATTCGCCAGCCATCCCCCAGGCTTTTGGGTGCCAAACACCCCTCGGTAAAGAATCTTCCCTGCGGCTTGCTCCGCCACATATTCTTCCGTGCGCACATAGCGGTTACGAAAATGGACAGCGCCATTTTGCAACGTAAACTGACAGACCATGCCATCTCCATCAAAGGGATGGTGAATGCGCTGCCCGTGAATATCCAACAACCCCGGCCCATTGCGAAAGAGAGTCCCCTTGAGGTCTGGGGGCACTTGCCCTTCAATATCGGTAATGGGGTATTCCATCTCCTGGGGTTGAGACACATAGCCCCCCTGCCAATCTGCACGGGAATAGCTAGGAGCAAGGGGCGAGGAGGGAGCAGAGGAAGTCAACATAGCGCAGGAAGACAGTTTTACTCCTTAACTATACCGCAATTATTAAGATTTGTTAAGAAGACTTATCGCTCAAAGCGACGCATTAAATAGGCGACGGCAAAATCGCCATTGGGATGCTTTTCCAGCAGGGTTGCCAGTTGGAAGACCTGCTCCGCCAAATCTTCCCCCAGTTTTTCAATGATGGCCTGGCGTTCTTGATCGGCAACTTCATACTTCCGGACTCGGGCTTGCCATTCCTGCGTAAAGAGGATTTCGATCGTAGTGTGCCATCCTAATTTTTCTAGAATTTCCCACTCACCCCGATCGCACCAAATGCCATTGCAGTTGGGGCAGCGCTCCACAAAGAAAGCAGAACTGGACTGGGGTAAATTAATTCTGGCGCGGGACAGGTAATGTTTGCACTCCGGACAGAGGGCTGCTTTAGTGTCGTAGGCAGACTGAACAAAATCCACATCGAGAATTTCGCGGCAACGACTCGGATCCGGCATCTCCTGATCCCGATGTTGGGCTCGCCATTTTTCGTAGTGCTCTGAAGGAATCCAGTGGCCTTTGCAATCTTCGCAAAGGTGAGCAGAGAGTTCAGGGGTTAAGTTGCCGAGGATTAGGGGCGTTTTCCGATCTTTAGGACAAAGCACAATGCCAGAGGGGGGGATGAAGGAAATCTTACCTATCCTACCGGATTCCGGCTCTCCCTTTGAGCGGGTTCATGACTGGCCTCAAGATAACGCAGCCTGATTTTCAGGAGAAATCACGGCTGTATAGAGACGAATCTTAGACAGTGCTTCTGCTTCCTGTTGCTGCAGGTGGTATAGATCCCAGCGTAGTTGTAGATTCATCCAAAAATCCACAGACATCCCAAAAAATCTGGCTAACCGCAAAGCAAAAATAGGAGTGATGGGCTGTTGTTCTGTAACGATCGCTTCCACTTGAGCAATAGGTAAACCCAACTCTGCAGCTAGTACCTCTTGGGACAGGTTCATGGGTTTGAGGAACTCTTCTAATAACATTTCGCCTGGGGGTGTGGGCGCTCTATGGGTAGGAATTCTCACGGCTATAATCCTCAGTGATAGTCTACAATTTCAACCTCTGTTGCTCCTTGATCTGTCCAGACAAAACAGATTCGATATTGAGCATTAATCCGAATACTATGCTGTCCAAAACGATCGCCGGTGAGGGCTTCGAGTCGGTTGCCTGGGGGTATTCTTAATTCCTCTAAATGAGTTACGGAATCTAACTGATCTAGCTTGCGAGCAGCTACTTTCCAAAGTGCCTGGGGACAATTAGCCCGTGCCGCTTTCGAGCTTTTGCCGTCAAAAATATCCTCGGTACCCTGGTTCCGAAAAGACAGAATCACATCCTTTCCTTTTCCTCTAGAGAATTGAGTTTTGCTTTGTAGGTGGTTGATAATTGCTCATCCATTTCTACGTAACCCACGAGACCTATTTCTTAAAGTATGACAAGAGTTCTCCTTATTGCCACTCACCGGATCAGAAGCCTTTGATCTGTGAAAACTTGAACATCCAAACCAGACTGCTATAA
>JBMTZC010000012.1:0-25445 GCA_049455215.1 Prochlorotrichaceae cyanobacterium | reverse complement strand
ATAGGCGGCAGGGCAAACAAGGTTACCGACATTTTCCACCACCAGCATATTTAAGGTGTCTAAGGGCAGTTTCTGGGCCGCCTCTAGGATCATGTCCGCTTCCAAATGACAAAGGGTTCCGGTGAGAATTTGTACCGCTGGTGCTCCTGTTTTACGGAGGCGTTCTGCATCATTATCGGTTTCTAAATCCCCCACAATGATTCCGATCTTAAGGTGTTCCTGCAAGTCTGTAATTGTGCGCTCGAGCAGAGCAGTTTTACCGGATCCAGGAGAAGATAAGAGATTAAAAACCGTCAGGTTTTTAGCTAGAAAATAACCACGGTTGCGTTCAGCTAAACGATCGTTTTTAGCCAAAATATTAGTTTCCAAGCTAATGGTTTGGCGCTTTGGGTGAATATGGGGATGATCGGAATGGTGGGAATGGGTCTGATCCGTAGCATCGTGATGGTGATGGGATGGGTCAGGATGCTCATGGCTATGAGAACCATTGACCGCGTGAGAATGCTCCTGATGCTCCGCTTGAATTCTCACCTCTCCCCCTACACTACAGCCACAATCCTGACACATTAGGATACCTCCAAACTTGCAAGTTGTAATTCACGGCCCCTCAAGACCCGATGACTAAATTGATGGCAGGATGGACACTCATAAAGATAGTCATCTTCAGGTTCAAAGGGTTGATTACAGGGTGTACAGTGACATTGAATCGGAATTAATTCAATCTCTAACGTAGCCCCTTCAGCGATCGTTCCTTGGACGACCACATCAAAAGCAAACCGTAGCGCTTCGGGCACCACTCCTGATAATAAACCAATCTTCAGGGTGAGGTGATCAATCCGTTGGGCTGAATGGGCTTGGGCCGTGGCGATCGCCAAGTCCAAGGTTTCTTTCATAATACTGATTTCATGCATTCCGGGCTACCAACTTCAGGTGGGAAGAGTGTGGCACACTCTTCCCTTAAATTTTTTCGCTTTCAGTGGAAAGGTCCATTCCGGATCCCCCTGATGCTGTGATTAGCTGACAAAACGGCTCAAACGGGCTGCAGCAACCCATCCTCCTCCAGCGGCGCAGTACCGGAATTATCCTAAGGCATGGGTCTGGCGAAACCAGTTCACTGCGGTTGCCAAAGCCTGATCAATGGGGGTTTGGGGTAAACCCAGGGTTTCTACTGCTTTTTGGGCATTGTAGTACATGGGATGGGCAGACATACGCACCCCATCCAAGGGCACAGAGGGATGGTACCCCAGGGGACGTAAGAGGGGAGCCAGTAACTGTTCCTCAACCCAGGCAACGCTTAGGGGGAGCGCCAAAGGAACCGTAGTGGTGGGGGCCGGTAAGCCGGTCAAGTCAGCCAGACGATCGAGAATGTCCTTGAGACTGAGATTGTGGTGTCCCAGGATATAGCGATCGCCCCGTTTGCCTTTCTGTAAGGCCAGTAAATGACCCCATGCGACATCCTCGACATGAATTAAATTCAAGCCTGTATTGACATAGGCCGGCATACGACGTTGTAAAAAGCGTAAAATAATATCCCCGGTGGGGGTAGGCTTAATATCCCAAGCCCCTATGGGCGCAGTGGGGTTGACAATTACCACATCTTGACCGGATTGAGCGGCTTTGAGGGCTTCCTGCTCTGCCCAGTATTTAGATTTCTTATACGCTCCAATTAAGTCCTCCGGGGGGGATTGGTGGGTTTCATCCACGGGACGATCGCTCCCACTGGTGCCGATGGCGGCCACAGAACTGGTATAAACGGTACGCTCCACCCCCGCAGCCTGGGCTGCCGCCAGCAGGTGGCGAGTGCCCAGCACATTCGACTGATAGAGTTGCCCTTGATCCCGCTTCCAGAGAGAGTAGTGAGCCGCAACGTGGCAACAGTACCGGCATCCCTGGATCTGCGCTTCAAGCTGAGGGCTTTGTAAATCGCCTTCGACAATTTCCACCGGCAGATCCTGTAGGTTATTCCGCAGGCTCTGGGGACGCACCAAGGCACGAACCGCATATCCTTCTGCTAAAAAGCGACGCACCACATTTGCGCCGACAAAACCTGTCCCACCCGTTACAAAAACACAATCCATAGCGTTTTACTCTATCCACTGAAGACCAGAGTAGAAGGCTTCTCGCCCCACTCCCACGTTAATTTCTGCCGCTTGACGTAGCAAGCCGAGTTTTACTGTACAAGGTTTGGGTACCGGGATGAATTGTGGCGGGTGGCTTTGCCACCTGCGGAGAAAGAGGATCTAAGTTTTGGATTTTTTGAGGTACCCGTTTATTATGCTTCTTGAAACTCTAGAGCCCCATCATGATGCAATCCGCCCCCAACCCTAGCAATGCCAGCTATTCGTTAATGCTAGAGGAAGCTTGGCAGTTACTGGAAGCGTCCTTATTATATTATCAAGGTCAAGCCGTGGGGACGATCGCGGCACGGGATCCTGATACGGTTGCCCTCAACTATGATCAATGCTTTGTCCGGGATTTTGTCCCCTCTGCATTGGTATTTTTAATTCGTAATAAAGCAGATATTGTTCGTAATTTTTTGAAGGTTACCCTCCAACTTCAACCTAAAATTACGCAATTTAACTGTCGAAAGCCGAGTCGGGGATTGATGCCCGCCAGCTTCAAAATTCAAATTTACAATGGTCAGGAATTTCTCAAGGCGGATTTTGGCGATCATGCCATTGGGCGAGTGGCACCGGCAGACTCGGGCTTGTGGTGGATTCTACTGCTGCGGGCCTATAAAGTAGCTACGGATGATTTAGACTTTGTGAATCATCCAGAAGTTCAACAAACCATTTGTTTGATTTTAGAATTGTGTCTGGTGACACGTTTTGATATGTATCCCATGTTGTTGGTTCCTGATGGTGCCAGCATGATCGATCGTCGCATGGGAACCTATGGTCACCCGATCGATATTCAAAGTCTATTTTATGCCGCATTGCTGGCCAGTTTAGATCTACTTTTGCCCATTACGAATACCACCTTAAGAGAAGCGGTTAAACTGCGCTTACATCAACATCAGGAACAAATTCAAGAGAACTATTGGATCGATCGCGATCGGTTAAATATTATCTATCGCTTCCGAGTAGAAGAATATGGCGAAGATGTCTCTAATAAATTTAACATTTACCCCGATGCTATTCCCTTTAATTACTTAGCCCAATGGCTACCGGAAGGGGCTGGATATCTTGCGGGTAACATGGGCCCCTCCCAAATGGATGTGCGCTTCTTTAGCATGGGCAATCTATTAGCCATTATTTTTAACCTAACCACCATTCAACAGTCCCAGGGCATTCTTAATTTACTGGAGTTACGCTGGGATGATTTAGTGGGGAATATGCCCATGAAAGTTTGTTATCCCGCGATCGAAGGGGATGAATGGCGTATTGTCACCGGGGCTGATCCCAAAAATCGTCCTTGGTCTTATCACAATGGGGGGAGTTGGCCAGTCATGTTATGGATCTTAACGGTAGCCGCCAAAATGATGAATCGAGGGAGTATCGCTCACCATGCAGTTGCCTTGGCCGAAAAGCATTTACAAAATGAACAATGGGCGGAATATTATGATGGGCCAGATGGTCGCCTGATTGGTAAAGAAGCTCGGCGCTATCAAACCTGGACGATCGCGGGGTATCTCTTGAGTAAAGAACTGCTGGCCGATAGTCAACACTTAAAATTAATCACCGGGCTCAATCCAGACCTCAGCTTTTCACCCTATACTTCCATGTAACGTGATTAATGTGAGTTTGAGAAGCCCCCTCCGAGCAACGTCAAACCCCATCAAATTAATACAAATTAATACAACAAAAAAAGAGGAGCGCTATGCGTCCCTCTTTTCCTACATCTGTAACACTCTAGGCCGGTAGCCCATTTAGCAAATAGGATGCAAACAAAATATTTACATACGGTTTAAGTAATTTGCTTCAGCTTCGAGTAAATTAATTAAGGATTGATCCCCGCGGGCACGAGCGGCTTCTAAACGGCGATCTAAGCGTTTTTGCAAATTATCCCGATGGGTTTGACTAACATTCTTTAAAGCATTCTGACGTTGAAACATGGTAAATCAGTCCTCGTAGGCTCAATAGGCTAATGACCATACCTTAACATCTCCTTGAGGATCCCGGACTATTTTGTGCGTTTAGATACAGAAAAATTTACAATTCTTCGTTGTTTTCTTGATTTTCGGTTTTTGGAGAAGTTTCCCGAAATCATCAAGTTCAGTTAAGATTAGTAAAGAAGCTGCCCCTCAACCTTGGGGCAACTCCTAGCCAACTTCGTTAACTCACAAGAGTAGAGTGCCCAAAGAATCTCTTGCGCTGCGCTCTGAAGTGGTGTCTGGTCAAAAAAATCTAGAGAGGAGTAGGCTCCTATGGCTCAAGCCTTAGCATTAACATCTGAAAATGTAGAAAGTGTTTTAGACGAACTTCGTCCTTATCTTATGGCTGACGGAGGAAATGTTGAACTTGTGGAGTTGGATGGCCCGGTGGTTCGGGTTCGCTTACAGGGAGCCTGTGGCTCCTGTCCCAGTTCGACGATGACCCTCAAGATGGGCATTGAGCGGAAATTGCGGGAATCTATTCCTGAAATTGCCGAGGTAGAACAAATCCTCTGATCATCCATCGCTTTCTGTCGTCCGTGGTTGACTAGGGGGCGGTCATCAATTCGCGATGAAATGATGCGCCCTAGACGCAGACGGCAGAAAGAACGATAAGACAAGGTTTCGTAACCAGGATAGCAAACCTTTAGGCTTCCTCGTCGTAGTATATTTTCACTTAAGATTTTGACTTAAGCTTTAAATTAGAGGGCACCTCGCAAAATTAACAACTCTTATTTCTACGCAGTAGTAGAGGTTGTGTGGGGTGATTGTGATCTCCACCACAAGTAATCGAAGTGTCCTAGAGTTGCGCCGTAAGCTGGGCACTGGGCGACCTCTCTACGGAGAGTTTTTCCCATCATGGCTCATTGCGGCAACTCAATTTCTAGTTATCAACTTTTATGAGGTTTATGGAGGATCTTCAGGTTAATGTCAACAGCCCAAATGCTCCTTTGCAACTTCTTCTCTTTATAGACGATCGCTTCAAAACTAAGGAAGATTTGCGTCGAATTCGTGCGACGTTAGAGCAATTAAGTGGGGGAGAGGGTTACTCGTTACAGGAAGTGAATGTTGCCCAAGAACCCCATCTTACCGAATATTATCGCGTCATTGCCACCCCCACCTTAATCCGAACAGCTCCTGCACCTCGGCAGGTCTTAGCGGGAGCGGATCTAGCGCTTCAGATTGAGCATTGGTGGCCATCGTGGCAGGAAGTGGTCAACGATCAGTTGTCTTGGCGCGAGAACTTAGGCAGTAATTATGATAGCGACGAGTACAATCAAAAATCTGATTTTGCAATTATTCAAAGCTTGCGATTGTCGGATGAAATTTTCCAGCTTCAGCAAGAGAATGCTAACCTCAAATCTCAGATTTTATTTAAAGATAGAATCATTACAATTTTAGCCCATGATCTGCGGAATCCTCTGACCGCTGCATCCCTAGCGATCGATACGATCAACTTACATTTGCAGGATAGTGGCAGAGATTATAATCAAT
Organism: Prochlorotrichaceae cyanobacterium; assembly: GCA_049455215.1. Classification (GTDB taxonomy): domain Bacteria; phylum Cyanobacteriota; class Cyanobacteriia; order Prochlorotrichales; family Prochlorotrichaceae; genus JBEAPM01. Next base: position 19,858 of record JBMTZC010000012.1, on the reverse strand, counting down.
CTTTAATGACTCAATTATTAGTCCAAGCTCGGCGACAGCTTAACTTGATTGAACACATGACCACGGACTTGCTTGAAAGTGGTCGTAGTAGCAGTACTCGATTGATCATTGTTCCGAATAAGGTTGATATTGGTACCCTCTGTAGGGATTCTTTGACTAAATTAGAAGAGCATTGGAAAGCAAAATCCCAAACGGTTCAGACGGATTTACCTTCAGATATTCCCTTGGTGTACATTGATCAGGAGCGAATTTGCCAGGTTCTCCTCAACTTACTCGGTAACGCGATTAAATATACGCCAACTGGAGGGAAAATCCACCTGTCAGTGCTGCATCGTACCACCCAGAAAGTTCAAGTGAGTATCTGTGATGATGGACCTGGCATTCCCGATGCTCAGCGCGAAGAGATTTTCCAAGATGCTTTTCGTCTCGATCGTGATGTGGATGAAGAGGGCTATGGTATTGGGTTGAGCTTATGTAGAAAAATTGTTGAAGCCCACTATGGCAAGATCTGGGTAGACTCAGTGCTGGATCAAGGAAGCTGTTTCCATTTTACCTTACCGACCTATCCCTATCCCTACGCTGAGCGCAGATAAAGTTTACCCCCGCTAAACCATCTTACCTTTGCTGATCTGCATTGGTAGAATCGTCTCGCTGTCCCGTAAGATACTTGTGGTACCGTCTTTACAGGAGTCACCCAAGACATGACGATTCAGTTAGGAAGTTTTCCCATCGATTTAACCCAATATAAGGCTGTTTCCCTTGATCCCAGTCAACCGAGCCTCACCGCTGAGCAACGGGAAGCCCTGAAATTTAATATTCAACTCTGCCGCGATGCGATCGTTTTCTTCACGGCAACGGGGGCAGCCCGTGGCGTGGGGGGACACACCGGAGGTCCCTTCGACACCGTGCCGGAAGTGATGATTTTACATGCTCTATTTAATAGCCAGCCGGACAAATTTGTGCCCATTTTCTTTGATGAAGCGGGTCACCGGGTGGGAACCCAATACCTCATGGCTACCCTGTCCGGAGATTTGCCTGCGGAACAGTTGATGCACTATCGTACCGCCAACTCCAAGCTTCCCGGTCACCCCGAATTGGGGCTAACGCCTGGGGTTAAATTTAGCTCTGGTCGCCTCGGTCACATGTGGCCCTATGTTAACGGCGTTGCCTTAGCCAATCCCGGTAAAACGGTCTTCTGTCTGGGTTCCGATGGCTCCCAACAGGAAGGGAACGACGCAGAAGCGGCTCGTCTGGCCGTGGCCCAGCATATTAATGTCAAACTGATTATTGATGATAATGACGTAACGATCGCCGGGAATCCCTCCCAGTATCTAGGGGGGTACAGCGTTAAGCAAACCCTAGAAGGCCATGGTCTAAAAGTACTGGAGTGCAATGGTGAAGATCTCGATGCCCTCTATCGCTGTATTTGTGAAACCATTACCACCCCTGGGCCGATCGCTGTAATTGCCAAGCGTCCTATGTGCCCTGGCATTGAGGGGTTAGAAGGCTCTAATCATGGTCACGATGTCATTTCCGTTACCCTGGCTCTCAAGTATCTGGAAGCCCGTGGACACCAGGCTGCCGTTGATTATCTCAAAGCGATCGAAACCCCTAAAAATACCTACACCTTCCTCGGTTCCAGTGACAAACTCGGCTCTAACCGCAACGTGTTTGGGGATGCGGTGGTAGAAGTCTTAAGCACGATGAGTGAAACCGATCGCAAAGACAGCGTTCTCGTGGTTGATAGCGACCTCGAAGGTTCCTGTGGTTTAGCTCAAATTCGTAAGGCACATCCCGAAATCTTTATCAGTGGCGGTATTCAAGAGCGGGGGAATCTTTCCGCTGCCGCTGGTTTTGGGATGCAGAAAGGGAAACAAGGCATTTTTGCCACCTTTAGCGCCTTCCTGGAAATGTGCATTTCCGAAATTACCATGGCACGATTGAACTACTCTAACCTGCTTTGCCACTTCTCCCACGCCGGGATTGACGACATGGCGGACAATACCTGCCACTTTGGTATCAACAATATGTTTGCCGATAACGGCTTGGATGATGGCTACCCCACCCGCCTCTTCTTCCCCGCCGATGCAAACCAAATGAAAGCTTGCGTGAAAGCCGTTTTCCACGATCCAGGTTTGCGCTTCATCTTTTCCACCCGTTCCAAAGTTCCCCTTCTGCTTGATGCGAGCGGGAACGAAATCTTTGGGGGCAACTACACCTTTAGCCCGGGCAAAGACGAAGTGATCCGCGAAGGTACCGCTGGCTACATCGTTGCCTTTGGGGATGCCGTGTATCGTGCCCTAGATGCGGTGGAACGTCTGAAGCAGGAAGGAATTGATGTCGGGCTGATCAATAAAGCCACCCTCAACGTTGTGGACGAAGAGATGATGGCTAAAATCGGTAAAGCTCCCTTTGTGATGGTGGTCGAAGCCTTTAACCGCCGCACCGGACTGGGCAGTCGTTTTGGTTCCTGGTTATTGGAACGGGGCTACACCCCCAAGTTTGCCTATCTGGGAACCCATGAAGAAGGCTGTGGCGGTCTCTGGGAACAATTCCCCCACCAAGGCATTGATCCCGTAGGCATTATGGCCAAAGTGAAAAGCTTAGTGGGCTAAGGGCTGCCATCCGTTAGCGATGCAATGCTGATGCCGTGTTCGTTTCAGCCCCTAGGGATAAAACTGGAACGGGCGCGGCTCATGTTGATATCGTCAGATCTAATTGACCTGATCTGACCAGAAATACAGAGTCCCTAAAATCATGGGTACCTCGAAAAATGCCAAGCTAGGTTTCTCTTGTCACGCAGTCCACGCAGTCAGAAGAAGCCACAGCAGCGGAAAACACATCGAGGTGCCCATTTTTGATTATTTATGCCAAGATTGTCCCGATTTGAGGTCACTAGGCTCAAAATTACCCCGTTCTGTGACGATCGTTTGGATTAAATTTTCAGGAACAACATCATAAGCGGGAGCATAGATCTCTGCGCCGGGGGGATAGATTAAGGTGCCATCCCACTCATAACTATCTGGAATGGACAAATTGGTAACGGTAAACGCTTGACCCGTTGCTTTACCGAAATCAATGGTTTGCCAAGGCGTTGCCACTATCACCGGAATACGATGGGCTTCCGCCGCTAGTGCAATGAGGTAGGATCCCACCCAATTGACCACATCCCCATTCGCAGCAATGCCTTGCGATCCTAAAATCACCACATCAATTAAGCCTTGTTGCAGGGCAACCCCCACCATGCCCTCCGTCATCACGGCAACGGGAATTCCTTCCTGGACACATTCCCAGGCTGCAAACCGAGCCCCTTGAAAACTGGGTCGAGTTTCAGCAACATAGACTTGACGAATCCGTTTAATCCGACGGGCGGATCGCACCACACCGAGGGCGGTACCATAACCCGTTGTGGCGAGCCCACCACAGTTGCCATAGACTAAAACCCCTAAGGCATCTGGAGATGATGGCAGTGCCTCTACACCTTGTTCGCCAATGGCATAACAAGTTTGCAGTTCTTGCAGATGCCAATCCTGAGCGGTTTGTAAAACATAGTTTTTCAGTTCTGCCACCGATCCCGGCTGACTTTGCAACGCTTGGTAGAGGGGACGGAGGGGCTGATCTAGCCCTGGAACTTTCTGGGCAGAGGCTTCCAGACGATCGACCCAGATTCCTAAACCTTCCAAAAAAGTAGTCCGATCATTGGTCGTGAGTTTTTGGGCTCCTAGATACAACCCATAGGCCATGGCGACCCGAATCACCGGATTGCCCCGGATAATTTGACGTTGAATCGCTTCCCCTAGATCTTCTCCCCGTCGCACCTCAATGAGGGACAGTTCCCGAGGAATTCGGGTTTGATCTAACAATAAGAGGTGATCCGTATTCCAAACTAGGGGATAAATATGGGGCGTATCTAGCATGGTTTAAGCATGGTGAAGGATAATGAAAGACTCCCGCGCTCCCTGATCCAAAAGAGTTACCGAGGAATCACAGGGGTCTTCCGTAATCTTAATCAAAATCAAGGCCAAATCGAAATCTCCCCAAGTTCTGAAGGCTGGCGCAGACGATCCCACCACAAGCATCGAGATTCTCTCAACCCATCCAGGTAAAAAAATAACGGCAGATTGAGCGACCTAGCGCCCTAATCTACCGTTTTATGTTGAAACCTGAGTAAGAGTTTAAGTTACAGACCGAGAAGGAGACATTATCAGGGCGCGTCATCAATTCATTCTAGAAACCTTGCGGTATAAAGGTTACCGCGCCCGCTCCAGCAAACATAACTAGGGGCTGAAACGATTGCTGTAGAACACTTCAGCGCTAAATTATGACAGCCCCTAGAGTTTCCAGTTGACCCAATCTTGAGCCTTGAGGAAGGTGTCGTAGAGTTCTGCCTCTGGACTGCCGGGTTCGGGAGCGTAGGCATATTCCCAACGTACTAAGGGGGGCAAAGACATCAAGATGGACTCGGTGCGTCCATTGGTTTGTAGTCCAAAAATGGTGCCCCGATCGTAGACGAGGTTAAATTCAACATAGCGACCCCGACGATAGAGTTGGAACTGCCGCTCCCGATCGCCATATTCTAGGTTGCGGCGACGTTCTACGATGGGGAGATACGCATCCAAGAAGGAATGACCAGCGGTTTGGACAAAGGCAAATAAATCTTCCCAGGAACGGGCGACGGGGCTATTGGAGTCGCTATAGGCCGCTGCCGTTCCGCAGGAGTTGGAACCTCCGTAGAGTTGACCGGTGGAATCTTGATAGTCAAAGAAAATGCCACCAATCCCTCTGGCTTCCTGGCGATGCTTCAGGAAGAAATATTCGTCGCACCAGTGCTTAAAGGTGGGGTAATACTGCTCATTGTGACGATCGCAGGCGGACTTGAGGGTTTTATGGAAATGAACCGCATCTTCTGCGAAGGGGTAGTAAGGGGTTAAGTCTGCTCCACCACCAAACCACCAAACGGGGCCAGCTTCAAAGTAGCGGTAGTTGAGGTGAACCGTAGGAATGTAGGGATTTTTGGGATGTAAGACTAAAGAAGTCCCGGTCGCAAAGAAAGTATGACCAGCCGCTTCTGGGCGTTGGGTCACAATGGAGGGGGGCAGTTGACCACCGGCAACCTCAGAAAAATTAACCCCGCCTTGCTCTAAAATCGTGCCATCTTGCATGACGCGGGAACGACCACCGCCTCCTTCAGGTCGGATCCAGGAATCTTCACGGAACTTACCGGTTCCGTCCGCTGCTTCTAAACCCGCACAAATTGAATCTTGCAATTCGCGCATAAAGGCTGCAACCCGCTCTCGGGAGTCACTGGGAGGTAAGCCAATGGTGGAAGTGCCTGAAGAAACCTGGGTGGAGACTGTCATAGTACCGTTCTAAAAACTCAGCTTCAAAATTTTACTTTTCAAAACTATCCCAGGCAACGGGATACTCGGTCTAGGGGTTTCCGCAGAATTGTAATAATGGTTAATAGAATGGGCACTTTCCAGTTCACGCAGGAGGAATTGAGGTACCCGTAGGCGGTTTACAACATAAACATTTGCCGATCGAGTCCCGTGGGATCTTGGGTAGAGAGTAGCTGACTAATGGGGCGATCGGATTCTAGGCGACCATCCACTAAGTTCACTATCCGATCCGCCACATCTAAAATGCGGTTGTCGTGGGTCACCATCAACACCGTACATCCCTGTTCCCGCGCTAGGGTTTTCATTAAATTGACCACTTCTCTGCCCGTGACTTTATCCAGGGCGGCGGTTGGCTCGTCTGCCAAGATTAACTGGGGACGGTTCACTAAGGCACGGGCAATGGCGACCCGTTGTTTTTGGCCGCCTGAGAGGTGATGGGGTTTGTAATTAATCCGCTCCCCTAAGCCCAGTTGGGTCAAAATGTGGCTGGAAAGCTCTCGTTTATTCCCCCAAACTTCCTGAATTTCAACGGCCATTTCTACGTTTTGGCGGGCGGTGAGGGAGTCAAATAAATTGTGGGCTTGGAAAATAAAGCCAATGTTGCGACGAATTTTAACCCGTTGGGGATGACTTAAGCCCCTCAGTTCTTTGCCTAAAACTTTTAAGCTGCCTTCTTCGAGGGATCGTAATGCTCCAATGAGGGTCAGTAAAGTGGTTTTTCCGGAACCGGAGGGGCCCGTTAAAATTACGATTTGTCCCCGATCGAGTTCCAAATGAATGTCAAATAAAATCTGTTTGCGGAGATCCCCCTGACCAAAGTAAAAATTAAGACCTTCAATTTCGACAATCCGATCGTTTTCTTGACTCTTGCTTAGGCTCATAAACCAAACACCTCAGCGGGATCGGTGGTTAAAACTTTACGCATGGCGAGGGAACCAGAAATCACACACATGGCGATCGTTGCGATATAGATATTTAAGATTCTTTGTAGGGTTAACTGGAGGACTAAACCGGTGGCACCGGCAATCAAATCATAGAGAAGGGAACTAATAAGAAAACCAGGAATAAAGCCAATAACGGAGAGGATCAAAGCTTCCTGCATCACAATCCAGAGTAAACGTTGGTTGGAATAGCCGATCGCTTTGAGGGTGGCATATTCTGACCAATGATCGGCAACATCAGTATATAAAATCTGATAGACGAGGATCACTCCCACGACAAAACTGAGACTGGACAAGAGGGAAAAAACAAAACCAATATTTGTATTTTCTCGCCAATAGGTTAACTCCTGCGTAATAAATTGCTCACGGGTCAAAACGGAAACATCATTGGGCAGGGTTTGAGCAATTTGTTGAGCAAGGCGATCCACATCCACCTCGGGTTGAACTTGCAACAGACCAATATCGATCGTTTCTAAACTGCGACTATCTACTTCCGGGCCGAGGTCACCAAAGTAACGCACAAAATTTTGATCACTCATGATCACGTTTCCATCTCCAGCGGAGAAATCCGTACCCAAGGTAAAGGTTCCTAAAAGTTGAACCTGAAGATCAGAAAGTTCCGTTTTCAGTCCAGGGGTTTGGGGCCCCACCTCTGCGCGGGAACGACGATCGAGTAGGGCCGTCCAAGGCTGGTTCAATTGCGATCGATAGTGTTGGAGTTCAGGTAATTCCAACACCGGCTCATTAAGATTAAAAGCTAAAACCCGGAGCGATCGGGTTCGATTCGTGAGGGGATTTTTCCAATTGCCTAACTCTATATATAAGGCATAGGCATCTTCAACCCCATCAAAAGCTTGAGCTTGATAGAGCCGTCGCCGTGCAAATTGCTCCGGAATAAACATCGTATATTTAATACGATTGAGAATAAAAATATCGCCATTTAAGGACTTAATTAGCTGAACTTGACTATCGTATAAGCCATTTTTGAAGCCCAGAAAAACAAAAATTAAAACCACAGAAAAAGAGACCCCCGATAGCGCCGTCACTAAGCGCCGAGGTTCCGAGGTTAGGTTATGCCAGGCCAAAGGGGTGCGGAACTGCCACCACCGCTTTTGAGCTTTACGGGTCATGGTTCGTGGTTCCCACTGTCATCAACGGTGAGTTTGATTTGTCGAGGGTGAGGTGAAAGCGGTTCAAAGACGATCGTTCCCATAGCTTACCCTAAATTTTTGACCCCGATCCGGTTCAACTCTATCCTAAGGGTGACCTCTCCTAATTAGACCTTTCCTTACATTTTCTATGGCGATCGAGATCCTTTCCCGTGGCTTGGATTTATTTCACTATCCCTTCATGCAACGGGCTTTGGTGAGTGGCACGTTAATTGGTTTAATGAGCGGTCTGTTGGGGAGCTTCACGGTTCTGCGCCAACTCTCCTTTTTTAGTAATGCTTTAGGGCATTCTGCCCTACTGGGACTCGCCATTGGTCTGTGGCTCGGGGTCGATCCGTCCCTGGTCTTATTGCCCTTTTCTGTCTGCTTTGCCGTAGCGGTCATCTATCTATTGGAGCATACCCAACTGTGGACAGATGCCTTGTTGAATATTCTCCACTCTTCCCTATTGGCGATCGCTATTCTGCTGTTGAGTTTTATGGATGTTTATAAAGGGGGCATCAACACCTTTCTTTTTGGCGATATTTTAGCGGTACACCCCCTAGACCTGGGAATTAGCGCCATCTTACTGGTGATCTGTCTGGCCTATATTGGCCTCTCACTACGGACTCAGATGCTCATTACCCTCCACGAACCGATCGCCCTGGCGCGAGGGATTGCGGTCTCGGCTCACCGTAAAACCTTTATTATCTTACTGGCGCTGGTGGTGGGGGTTTCCATCAAAGCGATCGGTGTTCTGCTGGTCAGTTCATTTATTGTGATTCCAGCCTGTGCCGCCCGCCTCCTCAGCCCTAATTTTATGACCCATGTCATGGCATCAACGGTGTTGGGAGCCATCAGCGCTATTGTGGGTATTGTCCTCTCTGCCTTTGCAAATTTGCCTTCGGGTCCCAGTATTGCCGTGACTCAACTGGCACTATTTTTACTCGCGATCGGCATAGGCCGTTTTACCAACCAGAGTTCTCTGGTTTAAGGATTCCACTCCCCTTAAAATTTTCCGGCTTTCCACTGAAAGTGGAAAAATTTAAGGGAAGAGTGCCGCGCCCCGCGCCGCACTCTTCCGCCCTATATCAGTTGTAAGGACTATAAAAACCGTTGTGTGGGATGGGTCTTCCGGGCGCACACAACGCCACCCATTTAAGATTGCGTTAGAGATAAAGATGAAGAAAAAACAATTTTCAAAGTTTAATAAAAGTCAAGCTTTTGAATTCCTCAATCTTTCAGATTTATTACCCTGGCAGATTGAGGTTGCCCCTCTCCTGTTGAGTGATTTTTTTCAAGAACGCTGGCAAAGACTGAGACGTAATTTTGATCTAGATAGTTATGAAGAGTCTAAAAAATTATTGATTGATGCCCTGTGCGATGAAGCCCTAAACCCCCTAGAGTACTTGAAGATCTGGAAAGGGGCACAACTTGAGGGTGAACAGGTCAGTGGATATGTAGACTATTTAATTGCTGAACGAAAGCGCTACTTAACGGCTCCTTTGTTATGCATCATTGAAGCCAAGAAAGATGATTTTGAGCAGGGTTTAGCCCAGTGCTTAGTGGAAATGGATAGTTGTCGCTGGCACAACCGTCAGCACGGACAAGACAATATTGATATTTTCGGCATTGTCACCAACGGAGAAGGATGGCGATTTTATCGAATGGTCACCCCTCAAATGGTTTATGAAACACCGCTTTATTCCACCGGGGATATGGGACTCCTGCTGGGACGGTTGCGGCAGGTTTTCCGCTGGTGCGAAGAACAGCTTATGGCAGCAAAACCGAGTTCTTCTATTTAGGGCGCGTCATCAATTAGGTCTAGAAGCCTTGCAACAGCCCCTAAAGGCTTCCCACTCTTCCGCCTTAAGTTGATACCCGGAAATTGTCCCCTATTCTCTATTTATATGCCTGAATTACCGGAAGTTGAAACTGTCTGTCGAGGGCTGAACCGCACGACCTGCAACCAGGTTGTGACGGGCGGAGAGGTTTTATTGCCGCGAACGATCGCTTATCCGCAGGAGAGTGATGCTTTTATCCGGGGCTTAGCGGGAGTGCAAATTGAAGGATGGCGACGACGGGGTAAATATCTTTTGGCGGACTTAACTCGGCAGGACGCTCCCGCCGGATGGTTAGCGGTGCATCTCCGCATGACGGGACAACTGCTCTGGGTCACAGAAACAACAGCGGTGGATCGACATACTCGACTGCGGATCAAATTTGGCTCCTCGGACATTACGGGGGACGATCGAGAGTTACGGTTTGTGGATGTGCGTACCTTTGGGCAGGTGTGGTGGATTCCCCCCGATCGTTCTCCAGAGGAGATTATTACCACCCTCAAGACCCTGGGCCCCGAACCGCTGTCTCCGGACTTTTCAGCGCCATATCTACAGGAACGTTTAGGCAAAACCCAACGATCGTTAAAAACGGTACTTTTGGATCAAAGCATTATTGCGGGTCTAGGCAATATCTACGCAGATGAATGTTTATTTCTCAGTGGTCTGCATCCCGAAAAACCGGCACCGGCATTAACCCCCGCAGAAATCCAACGCCTCGTGGAAGCGATCGTCTCCGTCCTAGAAGCAGGCATTGCCGCCGGGGGAACCACCCTCAGGGACTACCGTACTGTAGAGGGAACCAACGGGAATTATGGGGGCCAAGCTTGGGTGTATCGTCGTACCGGTCAACCGTGCCGCCGCTGTAGTACCCCCATCCAACGCATCAAATTAGCAGGGCGATCGACTCATTTTTGTCCCCACTGTCAACCGGCAACCCCTTAACGTGAACTCGACAAAAACGTGATTTTTGAGGTCTTCCACGAACGAACAATACTTTCAGGCTACGACATAATCAGGGGTTCAGCGTCTGTCGCACTCGTCGCACTCACGTTCCCTTAAATTTTTGGCTTTCAGGGCACAGCCTGCCAACCGGCTTCGGGAACGGAAAAATAAAAAGGGGAGGATTTCCCTAAAAATTTTTGGGAACTTTTCTGGAATTGGGTGCAGATGTCTTGGGGTAATCAATAAACACTGCCTCGGTTTTTTTATGATTCCTAATGACCCCAACGCTCAAGCTGTTAATTCTATGAAGAAGTCTCAGAACAGAGAACGATTTCGAGTCGAGCTCAGTCCGGAAGCTTACCGATCAGTGCGGCAAGAATCTCTGCGGACGGGTAAGCACATGAAGGACATCACCACTGAGATTGTACAAAACCACTTTGAGAGCAATCCCACCCCTAGTGAACCTACCGAGCCTCCCCCGAGTGATTCGGAAAATTGATGACACCCCCTAGGGCTCATCAAGTAGCGATGAAATGCCTATGCAGTGATTGTTTTAGCCTAGCGGTAAGATTAGGACGGGGGCGGTTCATGTCCATGCCCTTAAGGGTGCTAAGAGTTCTGGACTGAATTAATGCCCCGCCCTAGGCTCTACCCGCCAGTTAAACGGTTTTAGCCAAGATTCCCGGTTCCCGCTGCTGGGGCAAAATTTCCAAGGTATCGAGTTGGGCACAGAACTTTAAATCCTCGATATTGTTTAAGCCCAACAGCCGTTGGCCATGACTCGCCTTTTCCAATAGCCCCAGGAGATTATGCTCCCATTGTTTAAACAGCGCCAAGGCGGCGATCGTTTCATCATTGCCCACGATCGCCTCTAACGCTGTATTTTCTGTCAAGGCGGCGACAATGGCCCCGGCACACACTGAGTCTTCCAAGGAGTAGCTGCCTTCCCAGCCCGAACCAACGATCCACACCGTTGCAGGTTGGTTTGCCTGCAAATATTGAACGACACTTTGGCGATTGACCAACGCAGCCGTTAACACGACGGGAGCAGACTGCACACAGTTCAGGGCCCGGGTGCCATTCGTAGTGCTGATAAAGAGACGACGATCCGCAAAGCGATCGACCGTACAATCCAGGGGAGAATTCCCTAAATCACAGCCTTCTACCATCTTTCCGCCCCGTTCACCAGCCCGTAAGCGTCGCTCAACCGGCCAAGCGTCACTGGCCTGCATCAATTCATCTAAATCTTTAAAGGCTTGTACGGCTTCTGCTCCGGCATGGAGCGCCGCAGCGATCGTTGTGGTGGCCCGGAGCACATCAATCACGATCGCACAGTCTGGCGTAACAGGATTTGGGACTAATTCAGGGGTGTGATAAAAAAAGAGCTTCACAGGAAATTCCGTCACTTTTTACTATAGAGAAGGATAGCGTATGCAGGGGGGCCAATTCTTTGCTTCTCTTAATCCTCTCAATAAGGAGTAGTCTGGTAAAAAATTTTACCCTCTACAAAAGGCGACCCACTTCAGGCGGAAGAGCGCCGCACTCTTCCCTTAACTTTTTTCGCTTTTAGTGGAACGCTCTACCAAAAAATCTGGTTTTACTGTAATTCTAAAGGGTGTATATGGTTAACCACGCAATGGTTTCAGCCGTTTAGACCGATCGCGTTAATTCAACCCGATACCGCTGCTTCTTCGTAATCGCAATCTCCCCCACCGTCAAGCGACCTTTACCTCGGATCGCAATTAAATCCCCTGCCTTGAGGATCGCGCTGGATTGGGTAACGGTTTTCCAATTCACCCGCACATCTGATTTGTTAATGAGATCCACCATTTTACTGCGGGACATGCCAAAGCCAGCGGAGGCAATGGCATCTAGGCGCAGGGAGGCTTCCACCGTGGTTAAGGTTTTGGTTTGGGGCGGCCGAACCCGCAACTCACTCCAGTCAATGCGGCGGGTTTTGACGGGAACAGAACGCACTTGGGTTAATTGGGTTTCCAAAAATTCCGCTAACTCGGGCACCACGATCGCCTGGGCCCCCCGTTCCCCCAGCAACACCACATCCCCGACCTTCTGGCGCACCAGACCAGTGCCCAATAAAGCCCCTAGAAAATCCCGATGACTGGCGGGATCAAACAAAAAGTTGCCCGCAATTTCCAATAAGATTAACGGCACGGAACTGGCCTCAAAGGCCAGTTCCGAACGAAAAATTGCCAGCCGCTGACGTTCCGCTTGGGGATACCCCCCCGCAGCGATCGCCGTGACCTCCGTGAGCCGACTGAGGAGGATCTGGGCTTCTGCCAACTCTGGGGGCGAGAGAAAGTCCGTAGGCACCAGTTCCCAAGTCCGCAAGGCTTGATCCGCCGCATCCACCATGCGAGCTAAGGTTTCTCGATTTTCTGTGTTTTTGAGTAATTCGTCGCGGGGAAGCATTCTTGCTGGGCTGTCCTAAGCCAATGATTGAGATGGACGGCTACTGTGGAGCCAAGTTACAGGGTACCACCTTGCCCACAAGGTCGTTGCCCTGCTGCCGGAACTGGCGGATCGGGGTCGTTTTGAGCAAATTGTTAAAATTCTGAAATATTTTGCTTCACAACAAGAAGTTTGTGCTATGGACAAGTACAATAGTATGCACAACACTGATACGTAAGCACCAACCCATACTGAACGAGGGGTTATGCAGCTTCAAGACCGGGTTAACCTAGAGCGGGTTAATTATATCATTACCAGTTATGGCTTGGAGGGGGGCGACGGAGACTCCTTTCAGAGTGGCTTGCGTGAACTCTTGCAACAGTACCCTCAAGCGTGGGTGGAATTGGCTTTGATTGAAGTGATGATTCAACACTGGCATTTGCCGCCGATGCCGAAGGGATTGATCTTCCTCCAAGAAGTACAACATTTGCTAACACAGTGGATACAGGGAGAAAGCTTTAGCTCCATTAGTGATCAGCAGTTTCAGTGGATCACCGGCTTAACGCCCTTAGCCGTCTGTGAACAGCCCGTCAAAACCTGTGAGTTATAGGGCTATCGTGAATAACCGACCGGTTCTCTAGAATATCTAAAATAGTTCGGCGAGCAACTTCAGTGGCAAGTTAAAGAGTCTCTAAATAGGCTAAAAATTCTGACCAGCTTAGGTTTTCGGCAATGTAGTTCGGTTGATCCGGTAAGTAGGGACTCTTTAAGCGATCGATGCGGAGAATTTGGGCATCATCGGGCAGTAAGGGAATATCGGGATCTGCGGGAGTCGATCGCTGCAGGGAACTAGAAAAGCCTTTAAAGATCACTATTTCATCAAAGTCTTGCTGGCACTGGACTTGGACGAGCAGAACTTCCTGGGGGCATTTCAAACTATAGGCTTCGAGTTGGGCGAGAATGGATTGAGCCATGCGGGGTTAGGGGCAATGAAGAATTCCTTGGGGGGGCGTTTCAGGTTTCAGGGAACAGATCGATCGTAATAGACTCCTCCGGGAGTTTGGGAACCCCGTCTCTTGAGAGCCGGGAGGAGTGAAAACGATTCTACTCAGGGGTCACAGGCGGGTCATTATTTTCCTCCGCATCCGGTTCTGCGACTTCAGGGGATGCTTTCGGCTCTAGAGCGTCAGGAGACGCATCTGGTTCTGGAACTTCAGGAGAGGCTTCTGGTTCTGGGGGCTCGGTATATTCCCATTCCGCTAAATCACGATTGGTTCCAAACTGAAATTGATTAGAAACCACTCGAACTTCTACTTCTGCCGCATTGGGATCCGGGTCAACCAAAGCATAAAGGGAGTTCCCACTAAAATCGGGATTTCCCAAAAGCATTTGATGAGCGGTTTGATCCTCAAGGGTAATGTCGATCGTGACGGGGGGTTGCACTAGACCAAATTCCGCTAAACGATCGCGGGCAATGGTTAAGGTAGACTCGCTGGATTGGGTGGTTAAGAGATTGAGTAAAAAGGAAACAGAGGCATCACTGGCTAGCTTTTCCTGGGGTTTAAGCATTTGCCATGGGGTGGGAACAGTCTCCGAACGACGCTCAAAAATCAACAGATCTGAGGACGTTTGTACACTGAGTTTTTGCACCTGATCTTCGTTCCAGTCAAACAATTTTTTGGACTGTAGTTCCACCTTTTCTTGGTGAGGAACAACCCCCAATTGATACACCCCATAAGCAGTGCCTGAAATACAGGCTAGCATCACTAAAGTTAAAGTCGATCGCTGCAGTTTCATCTTGTCTTACGGCTCACTATTAACGTCGTTTCCACCAAAGAAATCCCCCTAAGCCAAAACCGGTTAAGGGCAAAATGATCAAGGATAGCCAAATCACCCAGCGGGCTTCAACGGTTTGGAGTTGAATGCGTCGATTGGTGGGATCTTTGGGACTAATTGAAAGGACTTCGCCTTCCCGTTGACTGAGCCAAACCACGGCATTGGTAAAGACATCCCCGTTCAGTTGTTGCTGAAATAAACCATTGGTGGCAAAGCTAGAATTGCCAATGACCACTAAGCGAGATTCGGGGTTTCGTTCTTCACTCGGTTGCTCTGGAGGCTCTGCTACGGAGCGATCGAGGGCAACGCCGAGGACGAGGGGCCCTTGTAAGTCTTGCCCTGGGTCAAACTTCAGATCCTCTTCAATGTTCGTTTCCGCCCAACTGGCATCGTTGGTGGAGAGTAATTCGGTAGCGTTGACCCCATCTACACTATCCAAAACGATCGCTCTGGCGAAGGGATAAAAAGAGTTGCCATTGCCAAACTCTTGGGTAATGGGGTGACTGCCATAGGTATTGATCAAGGGGGCTGTGGGGCCAAAGCCCACTAAACCTCCAGTAGCCTGATCCACTTGGGCAACACCGCCGCCGCCATCAATGACCAAACCGGGGTCTAAAGTCACGCCCCAGGATTTAAGCAGGGGATCCATACCAGCATCAATACGGGGATCAATCAACAATAAGGCATTGCCCCCTTGGTCTAGGTAGGTTGTCAAAGACTCGGTTTCCTGTGCAAACAGAGGGCGTTGGGGCCCTGCTACCACCACCACCGCAGCATCTTCAGGAATGCCATCACCCTGGGTTAAGGTCTGGGCCAGGTTTAAGGGAGAACTGACAAAACCCCGTTCCTGTAAGCGATCGGTGGCTTGACTAATCTCCGTGAGGGCATATTCGCCATGCCCCTGGAGAAAGTACACCGTATCGGATTTCCCTGTATTGACCTGAGCAAGGGCATTGGTGAGGGCCGATTCTGATAATGCCCCTTGGCTTTGCGCACCACCTTGTAAGGTTTGGAGGCGTTGAGGTTGGTTATTGACTTCTAAATACACTTCCCCGAAGTTTTGTACCCCAAATTTTTGGGCTAGGCTGGGTTGTTCGCGGGGATCAACAAATTCGTAACTAAAGCGATCGTTACTGATGCGTTGATAATTATCTAAAAGATTACGATTAGCATCCGATTGTGCCTCATCAAAGATCCAAAGTTTGACCGGCTCTTTTAAGTTGGCGACTACTTCTTGGGATTGGGGAGACAAGCTATAGCGCTGATTTTCAGTGAAATCAAAACGGGCTGTTTTCTGCACCGCCAAAATGTTGAGCACACCGAGAATTAAAACCACCGCAACCACAGAGAGCAGCGCATTTGCCCCCGCTTGGGTCGATCGTTGTTGCCAAAACTGAGGCTGGGCAGTCCGAACAATGACACCGGCGCAAAGGATCAAGGTTCCAAACAAGAGAATCCCTAAAACGATCGGGTTACTCCATTGGCCAATAATAAAGCCGGCACTAAACCCAGCTAAAGTGAGAAAAGCCCCTAGCCAGAGGGTAAGCTGCCAATAAAATGATTTTTGAGATGATTTTCGGGACGATACTTTCATAAAGAGTTCCTGTCAGCGTAAGACCATTAGTTATAGCGAAACCCAGAATTTTTTCTTTACCCTACTGCAATGCAAGTGAGCGAACAATATGTTTATATTCTGTTTGTATCATGCTCATGATCCTCTATCTGTTTCTGACTGTACTGCATTCTAGGGAAGAAAATTAGTTACGCTGAAATCGGAAGGTTTCAATGGATTGTGCGGTGAGAAACACGCCTAAAATGATATAGGTAAGAAAGAGTATGAGGCTACTGACATCCAAAACACCATTGACAAAATTATCGTAGTGTTTGAGCAGAGAAAGATGGCTAGCGACCTCCCCTAAAGCCCCCCCAGCAGTATTACCAATACCTTGAAAAATCCAGAGAATTAAGACCAGTACAAAGGTAAAAATTGCGGACAATAAAGTACTGTCAGTTAAGGACGAAATAAACATTCCCAAGGATAAAATACTGGCTGCCATTAACAGTAAGCCTACATGGCTCATGAGAAAGAGAACCGGTGGAAAGGGTGGCTCCGTTGCACTCAAAGCGATCGCTTCATAGAGCATAATCGGTAACAACATCCCCAGGAAAAAGGTTAAAACCCCCAAGAGTTTGCCCACTGCCACCGCCCAATTGGTGACGGGAGACGTGGCTAGTAATTCCAAGGTTCCGCGCTTACGTTCTTCGGCATAGAGTCCCATGGATAGCATGGGCATGACGACAATGACCACGACCCCTAAACTGCCCAGGAAATTCTGGAGCAACAGCGAAGCGGCATCAATGGGATTGCCCGGCCCCCCAAATTGAGCTTGTTGTAAATCAAACTGGGCAAGCTGACTCAAGAGATTCTGTAGAATCACCACAAAAAAGATGCCAGAGATAATCCAAAATACGCCAGCAATGAGATAGGCCAAAGGAGAGGTAAAGTAGCCTTGAACCTCTTTTTTGTAAATGGCAAATAAGTTGGCAAGGACAAGGGGCATAGCTGAATGGTAATAAAGGATACTGTAATTTTCAATTAACTTTAGCGTACTTTGCAACTCAGGCAACTCAGGCTAGTACAACGGAGTTGTCGTAAGGGATTCAGGCGCAACGTACAATGAAGATGAGGGAATCTGAGGGAACATGAAAATCTGAACAGGAGCAACATGATGACAAACTCAGCAGAGGTCTGGCAACTCTTAGCGGAACTGGTGCAGGTTCAAAAGGAAAATGAGCAATCTCAAAAAGAACTCAAGGAAGCTCAAAAGGAAACCGATCGCCAGATTAAGGAACTGGGGAAACAGATCGGGGGCTTGGGCAAAAAGTTTGGCAGTTTCACCGAAGGGTTTGCTCTCCCTTCAATGGATCGGATTTTGCGGGAGCGCTTTGGCATGGAAACCGTGAGTCCCAGAGTTCGATCGCGCAGGAATGGCGAGGAAATGGAAATTGATGTTTTAGCCTATGCCAACGGGGAGCGGAATGCCGTCTACCTTGTAGAAGTCAAAAGCCATCCCAGAGAAGAAGCGATCGACCAACTGAAAAAACTGTTGCAGCGATTCCCTCAGTTCTTCCCGGAACATCGGGATAAAGCCCGTTATGGAATTTTAGCTGCGGTAGACCTATCGGAAGACCTGAAACATCTGATCTTAGGGGAAGGGCTCTACGTGGCACGCATTGAGGATGATGTGTTTACCCTGGATGTACCGGAAAACTTTCAACCCAGGGCATGGTGAGGCAATCTTTCCCCATTCATCCTGTTTAATCCCTGCCTTAGTCCTCTCCCCGTTCTTGGGTGGTTAATTGCAAAAAGACATCTTCAAGGCTGGCACGGTTGCGGCGCAACTCATACAAGCCGAAGTCCTGGGAAACGATCGCTTTGGCGAGATCTTTACCAATATCTTCAGGGGTTGCAGTGGTGATGCTGTAGCTATGGTGACCGTCCGATAAGCCCGATCGCTCCTGAAGGGTGGCCGCTTTCACTAAGGATAACCCCCGCAGATAGGTGAGAATCTCGGTGGCATCCCCTTCCACTTCCAGGTCATAGGTATAACCCCCAGCAGAAGCTTCGGTGGTCAGGGCTTCAGGGGAGTCGGTTTTAACCACTTTGCCTTGATTAATAATGGTGACCCGATCGCAGGTCATGCTCACTTCTGGCAGGATGTGCGTGGACAGAATGATGGTGTGTTGTCCCCCCAGACTTTTGATCAGTTCCCGCACTTCGATAATTTGACGGGGATCTAAGCCCACGGTGGGTTCATCCAAAATAATGACCGGCGGATCGTGAACGATCGCATGGGCAATGCCCACCCGTTGCCGGAACCCTTTGGACAGCTTGCGAATTAAAGTCTTACGCTTTTCCTTAAGACCACAGCGATCGATCGCACCATCTACTCGCGTGGGTCGATCCCCGGCTGGCACTCCTTTCAGTTCCGCCACAAACGTGAGGAACCCTTCCACCGTCATGTCTGAGTAGAGGGGTGGGGTTTCGGGTAGGTAGCCAATGCGCTGCCGTACCGCTAGGGGTTGCTCGTGAACATCAAACCCAGAAATTTTAGCAGTGCCAGCGCTAGCGGGCAGATACCCGGAGAGAATGCGCATGGTGGTGGTTTTGCCTGCTCCGTTCGGGCCCAGGAAACCTAAAATTTCCCCGGTCTCCACCTTAAAATCCAGATTAACGATCGCTGGATGGGAGCCGTAGAACTTGCAAAGCTGCTCGACTTCAATCATGGAAACCTAAGAAAATGAGGATAATGTAACAAATGCTCTTGCGGAATTTAACATAATTTTTGTCAACCGCATATTATTCCCCCGCTCCACTTCCCTATGACCACCTTCACTCTTGACCTCAATCCCATCGGTTCTCTGACCGAAGAAACTTTTTACCAACTGTGTCAACGCAATCCTGACCTAAAACTAGAGCGATCGGCTCAAGGAGAGTTAATCATTATGCCCCCCACTGGTGGAGAAAGCGGTCGCCGCAATGCGGACATTACCATCGATTTAGGACTTTGGAATCGGCAGACTGACCTGGGCTACACCTTCGACTCCTCCACGTGCTTTAAGCTGCCCAACGGAGCGGAGCGATCGCCGGATGCCGCCTGGGTTGCAAAAGATCGCTGGGAAGCCCTGAGTAAAGCCGATCGCTCTAAATTTCCGCCCCTCGCCCCGGATTTTGTCATTGAACTGCGCTCGATTAGCGATCGTCTCGATGTGCTGCAAGCCAAAATGCGAGAATACCAAGAGAATGGGGTGCAGTTGGGCTGGTTGATTAATCCCCAGGATCGTCAGGTGGAGGTGTATCGAGCCGGGCAAGCCGTTGAGGTGCTGGATCAACCCGCTACTATTTCTGGGGAGGTCGTTTTACTGGGATTTATCCTCAATCTCGATCGCATTTTCCAGTAAATTTTAATCACCCATTTCAATCATTGGGTATCAATCATGACCGTGAAAACTGACTATAAATACATTGAACTGACCCCTCAGCACGTTCCCATTATTGCTGGCACAACCCTGAAAGTTGTAGAGCTTATTGCCAAGAAATGGACGAAGCCAATCCTAAATTGGAATGCCGCCTTGGCTCGTTTTGCGATCGAATTTCCTGACCGTTTTCCACTCTAATTTTTGGCTTACACAAAATACTTGACACTCCCAAAGAGACTTTCTTTGACCTCTTACAATCGTAGCGATCGTCATGGCTCCAGACCAACCCACCCAATCTGTTCAAATTCTAGAGACGAAGGCTATGCTCGTCAGCGTCAAAACCCCTTAAAACTTTTCAATTA
>JBMTZC010000011.1:0-25459 GCA_049455215.1 Prochlorotrichaceae cyanobacterium | reverse complement strand
GGACGTACCCGTCCGTTTTTCACCCATTGCTGAAGCTGCTCAATTTGCTCCTGAGCCGTGCGGGACAGGGGAACCACTTGACTGGCGGATTCTAAAATATCCTCTGTGGTAAAGTCGCGGTTCTGACTAAACCCGAGGTGCATGGCCTCCACCAAAATCTGCTCAATTTCTGCACCAGAAAAGTCTGGGGTTTCATAGGCCAGACGATCGAGATCGTACTCTTTGAGGCGATAGGAACGCAGACGGTTGAGATGAACTTCAAAAATGGCTTTACGCTCTTCTTGATTGGGCAAACCGACAAAAAAGGTTTCATCAAAACGACCTTTGCGCAACAATTCTGGGGGCAAACTTTGGACATTATTGGCGGTTGCGACCACAAAGACAGGGGATTTTTTTTCCGCTTGCCAGGTCAAAAAGGTACCAAAAACCCGGTTCGCCGTACCGGAATCGCCCCGACCATCCAGCCCGGAAAAGGCTTTATCAATTTCATCAATCCAGAGAATACAGGGGGCCAGAGCCTCCGCCACCTGGATCATTTGTCGGGTGCGGGCTTCGGACTCCCCCACCAACCCGGCAAATAAGCGCCCCACATCTAGGCGCAACAGGGGCAAGTGCCAGTGGTGAGCGATCGCTTTAGCGGTAAGGGATTTTCCCGTCCCTTGAATGCCCACCAACAGTAACCCCTTGGGATAGGGCAAGCCATACTGACGAGCCTGTTCCGAAAAAGCCCCACCCCGGCGCAGAAGCCATTCCTTAAGCTGATCTAACCCACCAATATCATTCATGTTGTCCTGGGTGAGACAGAAATCGAGAATCTGGGTTTGGCGAATGGTTTGCCGTTTCTCCTCTAGGACAAAATCCACATCTTCGGGACGCAGGCCCCCCTGAGCCGCCAAACACCGCGCAATCACCCGGCGAATACGATCGAGGGATAACCCTTGGCAAGCCCGAACCCAGGCTTCTTTTTCCTTAGTCTCCAACTTTTGCCCACTGGTGACGAGCAAGCGATCGAGTTCCCGCTCAATGTCCGGGGTGGAGGGCAGGGGAAACTCTAAAATGGTGACCACTTCCGCCAAGTCCGTGGGAATAAGCAACTGGGGACTGACAATCACCAGGGTTTTCGGTTGCGATCGGAGGCGACGGGCGAGGTTGCGTAATTTGCGCCCCACGGATACATCTTCCAAAAAACGATGGAAGTCTCGGAGAATAAAAATGCCCGCTGCTGATTCTGGCAGTTTATCCAGCACCTCTAAGGCCTGAAGAGGGTTGCGTTTGGCCTGGCCTTCATAGTTGAGGTTGCCCTGAAATCCCTCGACAAAATCCCAAATCCAGAGCGATCGATGATCTAATCCTGTCGCGACCTCAGCGATCGTTGTTTCTAAACGTTCCTCTTCCACCGTAGGAATATAGAGAATGGGATAGCGGGCCCGCAAGGCCAGTTCAAAGTCTTGGGCAAAGCCAGTCATAATTCGTATTCGTGACACTGATTCCATTCGTCATGCTTAATCTATCATGCATTATTAACTTTCCTGTAAGACCAGACAAGGCAGGTAATTTGATAAACCTCCAGAAAAATCAGTAAAAGCCTAACCGTGAGGAGTATCCTATAGGTAGAACTGGGTAGAGCATCTCCTTTCTGCAAGTCCTGGTACCGCTCAACTGAATCTTGCTTTAGTCCTGTAGCATTCCCCTCTTCCTTGTAGGAGCTAAAGTCCATGCCAATCCAGTCCCTAGTCTCTTTGTCAGCAGAACCCCTCACAAAATCCAAAACGTTGGCTCTCGTTCTAGACAGGAGTAGGGGTTATGACAGACGGCTATTTCGCTGGCTACAATGACCGATCATCGGTGCTCACCCGTTGACCCTCGAAGCCAAAAAATAACCAAAGCGTGCTGTTCTTAGCCCCATTTCTTCCGCCTGACGTTGATAGGCTGTTCACAAATGTTATTACGATTTTCAAAAGAGCATGATCGGGGATTTGGGTTCAGCCAGGCTTGGCAAAAGGTTGGCAGAAACGTGCTGGAGCAAGGATTCAATATCTTACTGCTCGCGGTCATTTATTTTCTGAGTGCAAAGTTAGGGCAAACTTTCGCAATTCCACCCGGTAATGTTACGCCGGTATGGATTCCGTCTGGCATTATTTTGGCGGTGATCCTGATTAAAGGATATGAGATGTGGCCGGGCATTTTCCTCGGAGCTTTTCTCGGCAATGTCTCTGCTTATTTCAGTACCGATTCCGTTGCCACGATCGTGAGGGCTCTGCTTGCGGGAACTGCCAATGGTATTGGGGATAGTCTCTGTGCGACGGTCGGCGCTTTTCTCATCCTTAAATATACCCAAACCACTTTTCCCTTCAATCGTTTCCGCCATGTTTGCTGCTTTATTGTTTATGGCGCGATCGTGGGGTCCTTTATTAGTGCCTTCTTGGGGGTCACAAGTTTGTGCGCCACCGGCTTTTTACCCTGGGATCAATATCTCTCGGTATTGTTCACCTGGTGGACGGGAGATGGGGTCGGCGTGCTCATCCTCACCCCCGTGATCCTCTCCTGGATGGGCAGAGAGCAAGGTCCCCGTCTCGGGTTAGCCCTTCGCCTCGAAACGATCGTTTATTTGATGATCATCACCTTTGCAACCTTTTACAGTTTGCTCCCTTCCCGAATTCATATTGACCTGTTGATCCTACTCCCCTTGAGTATGTGGTCTGTGGTTCGGCTCACTCAGGAAATCACCCATCTTTCCATCTTAATTATTTCTGGGACGGCCATTACCTTTACCGTTCTCAATATTGGGTTGTTTCAAGATCAGGACCTCAATAGTGTCTTGATTGAATTGCAACTGTTTATTGCGGTTATTTCCATCAGTCTTTTAATTTTTAAGAGTATTTTTATCGAGAAAGCAACGGCCCAAGCCGAGTTAAGTCACCTCAACGCAACCTTGGAGCAGCGTATCAGAGAGCGAACCCTCGAACTTGAGCAGCAACGGGACTCCCTTAAACAGAGCGAAGCAAAAATTCGGAGCTTAATCCAGAGCATCCATTCCGGTGTTGTCGTTCATCGTGCCGATACCTCTATTATCCTCAGCAACCCCCGAGCCGAAGAAATTCTGGGACTTAATTTAGAGCAAATGCAAGGCAAACTCGCGATCGATCCCTACTGGCAATTTATTGATGAAGATTACCGAACCCTGGGGATAGAAGATTACCCGATTAGTCGAGTATTGAAGACCCTCAAGCCCTTAGAAAATATAGTCATCGGCATTCTCAGACCCGATCGCCATTACGTGACCTGGGTGCTGGTGAATGGGTTTCCACACTTCAACCCGAATGGAGCTTTGAGTGAAGTGATTGTGTCCTTTGTGGATATTACCAATTTGAAGACTGCCGAGGAAAAAAATCGTCATTCAGCCGTAGTCTTTGACAACACCATAGAAGGAATATTTATCACCGACTTAGACTGTAAAATTATCAATGTGAATTCAGCTTTCACAAAAATTACGGGCTATTCCCGCGAAGAAGTGATTGGAGAAAAACCTCATCTTTTCAAATCCGGAAAGCATGATTCAGAGTTCTACCAAAAAATGTGGGACTCAATCCACCATCAGGACCATTGGCGAGGCGAAATTTGGAATCGTCGCAAAGATCATAGTGTCTACCCCGCTTTACTCAATATTAGTATCGTCCGAGATGACCAAGGGAAGGGAACCGCCTACGTTGCAGTTTTCAGCGACATCACTCAACTCAAGCAATCCGAACAACATCTCAACTATTTAGCCCATCATGATTCTCTAACGGATTTACCGAACCGATTACTATTTAATTCCTGTTTACAGCATTCTATTCAACAAGCCTTTCGTCATAATTCATCCCTAGCGGTTGTCTTTGTCGATTTAGATCATTTTAAGAATATTAATGACAGCTTAGGACATCATGCCGGAGATGAATTATTAAAACAAGTTGCCCAGCGGTTGAAAAATATCATTCGCAGTAATGACATTATTGCCCGCATTAGTGGCGATGAATTTGTATTGCTCCTAGAGGATATCTATCAACAAGATGCCATTATCATCATCTTAGAAAAACTCATGAGTAGTTTCAAAGAACCGTTTGATGTTTTAGAAACCAAACTCTATATTTCCGCCTGCATGGGGGTTAGCCTCTTTCCTCAGGATGGAATCACTGTGGTTGATTTAATGCGTAATGCGGATCTGGCCATGTACCAGTCCAAAGAAGAGGGTCGCAATACCTACAAGTTTTTCACCGCCGATCTTACGGAGCGTGCCCTACAGCGAGCCCGCATTGAAAATGCACTTCAGGAGGCTCTACTGCGCAAAGAGTTTTATCTGATGTATCACCCCCAAATCCATCTTCACACCCACCAGATCGTCGGCATGGAAGTGCTGCTGCGGTGGCAGCATCTGGAAATGGGCATGATCTCCCCTGCCACCTTTATTCCCATTGCAGAGCAGAATGGACTGATTCGTGACTTGGGACGCTGGGTTCTGCTCCTAGCCTGTCGCCAGGGCAAAGCGTGGCTAGATCAAGGGGTGGATTTTGGCCGCATGGCCATCAATGTTTCGGGGAAACAACTACAGGATAAAGACTTTGCCCATGATGTGCGCTGGATCCTGGCAGAGACCCAATTCCCTGCCCAGCATCTGGAACTAGAAGTGACGGAAAGCTTTGTCATGCGGGTTCCGGAAGTCAGTATTCAGCATCTCAGCACCCTGAAAGACTTGGGGATTCAAATCTCGATCGATGATTTTGGGACGGGTTATTCCTCCCTCAGCTACCTCAAACGGCTCCCCATCGATAAGCTCAAGATTGATCAAACCTTTATTCGCGATATCTATACTGACTCCGATGACATGGCCATTACCTCCTCGGTGATTGCCATGGGCCACGCTCTGGGGTTGACGGTCATTGCGGAGGGAGTAGAAACGGAAAGTCAAGCCCAATTTCTGAAGGATCAGCACTGTGACGAAGCCCAGGGCTATCTGTACAGCAAACCCCTGTTGGAAGAACGTTTCCTCACCTTTTTAGCGGAGTGGTCTGCCAATTTTCCTCACCCAACCTAGGGGCGGTCATCATTTAGCGCTGAAGTATTTATACAGCAATCGTTTCAGCACTAGTTATGTTTGCTAGAGCGGGCGCGGTAACCTTTATACCGCAAGGCTTCTAGAATTAAGGGATGACGCGCCCTCTTCAAGCTCAATCAATCCCAAGACATTGCCGCACCTGCCCCCCTTGCCACGTTATTGCTATTCCATCTCAAGAATTATTCATGGCCATTTTTCCCTGTCAAACTCCTCCCCCTTTGCAGCCCGGCGATCGTCTCATTGCGGTAGCCCCAAGTGGGACGTTGCGGGAATGGGAACGCTTTGAACAAGGTCTGGCGCTGTGGCGCTCTCGGGGGTATATCGTCGATCCCTCGCCCTACTATGCCGATCGCTGGGGGTATTTGGCGGGAACCGATGCCCAACGTCGTCAAGCCCTTCAGGAAGCCTGGCAGGATCCGCAATACGCCGGCATTCTTTGCGTGCGGGGTGGTTGGGGGGCTGCCCGCTTACTGGAGCAATGGCAATGGCCGTCCTTACCTCAACCCAAATGGTTCATCGGTTTTTCAGACATTACCGCTTTGCTGTGGTCCTTAGCTCAGGTCGGGATTTCCGGAGTCCATGGCCCCGTATTAACCACGATCGCCCAAGAACCGCCGGAATCTCACGATCGCCTTTGGGCGTGGCTAGAAGGTCATCGGCCCTTAGCTCCGCTCCGGGGAACCCCATGGCAAACCCGCCCCACCGTCCAGGGGTATTTGTTACCGGCCAATTTAACGGTGGCGACCCACCTGCTAGGCACTCCGTTACAACCAGATTTTGACCAGATCATCCTAGCGCTAGAAGATGTGTCAGAAGCTCCCTATCGAATCGATCGCCTCTTGACCCAATGGCGGATGCTCGGCATTTTGCAGCGCGTCAAGGGTATTGCCCTAGGGCGGTTTAGTCAGTGTGAGGCGGCCGAGGGCATTCCCAGTTTAAGTATTGAAGCGGTGTTGCGGGATCGGTGCGCTGACCTGGATGTCGCGATCGTTGCCGATCTGCCCTTTGGCCATGATGGTGCCAATTTTGCCTTACCGGTAGGCGTGCTAGCGGAACTGGATAGCCAGCGAGGCGAACTTCATGTGCTAGGATAATAAACTCGAATCACGTCTGTGTAACCAAAATGCTCGCAGTGTGTGGCGGCCATTTACCGTCATACCTCCCTATTTCAATTACTAACGAGGTCATTATGGCTAAACGCCGCAATCTCAAAAAAGAAAAAGCCCTTCGTAACGAAGCCTATGCCCGCAAGTTCCGTAAACGCAACCGGGGCCGTAATCGTCGCTTCCAAAGTGATAATCGTCAAGAAAACGAAGAAGAGAACTCGAACCAAGCTACGGATTAAGTCTGAAAGCCTTGTGGGAAAGCAATCCTCTCACCCTAGGTTTAGGGGCAGTCTCGGACTAGAAAAGCAACGGGCAAAGACCACGAGTCCCGTTAAAGTGCCTCTGACTGGAAGAGATGTTCAGCAGAGGCATTTCTATGGGAATTCTATGTTGAACACCTCATTGGATCCGTAACCGACTAAACGGTATAGACTGTAAAATATGCGTTTTTTCCTGAAACGGGTTTCCAGAAACTGAAGATTTAGGATAGCTAAAGTGAGGGGAAAGTTCCTGCCTTATAGCCAAGGGAACGATCGAAAATTCAGTCGTTTTCAGCTCAGTCTATTTTGCTAGATCTCCTGGGTTGTCCATCGAGTAGGGAACTTGCTCTACAAAGATGACTCCCATTCCTATCGAATTTCTATTAATGGTACAAAGACAAATGGCAAAGCAAATTTAGCTTAGCCAAAAAGTCCTCTAACCCCTTAAGTTGAGAACCCATGACCATAGGCAAATATAGAAAATAACTTGACGGTTTATCCGTATAATTTCTTACATTACCGACTTATTCCTTGCTATGTCCCAGTCCCAAGCGTTGGACAATTCTGAATACCAAAAGATTTATGCTCCGCCTTCCGGTTCTAAAGCGTTGGGGAGCTTAACCAGTAAAATAGCCTTACAAATTCGTCAATCCTTGCACTTAGATGAGATTCTGCAGACCTGTGTGCAAGAAATCCGCCAGGGTCTCGATACCGATCGTGCCCTTATTTATAAATTGGATCAAGACAATCTGGCGAAGGGGCAGGTTGTGGTGGAAGATGTGTTATCCCCTTGGCAGTCCATTCTCTGGCACTCCATTGAAGATGATTGCTTGAAAACAGAATGGCATAAATTCTTTAGTGCAGGGATTGCGTTATCCATCAGTACCATTAACCGTCCCGCAGTGCCCTCTTGTTACCTGGATCTCATGAATTCGATGCAGGTGAAGGCAAAGGTAGTAGCGTCCATTATTCAAGATCAGACCCTCTGGGGATTATTAGTAGTTCATCATTGCCGGGAAACTCGACAGTGGACGGATCAAGAAGTCCAACTTTTGCAACACCTCGGTATTCAACTTGGAATTGCCATCCAACAGGCAGAACTTTATCGACAATTAAGGGATCACAATCAACACTTAGAAACCACAAAAAGTCGTTTAGAAGTTGTACTCCAAAGAGAAAAAAGTTTAAGTGATTTAAAATCTAACTTCTTGTCCCTAACGGCCCATGAATTTCGGACTCCGATGACGACTATTCGATCCTCCGCTGAGCTATTGGAGAGCTTTGAATGTGCCCCCGAAGACAAACGATTACTCTTTCAGCAGATTCACAATGCCGTTGACTATATGGTGAAAATGCTGGATGACATTCGCTTTATGAGTCGTCGATCGGAGGAGCAGAAACCCTCGAAACCGAAACCTTTAAATCTCAAAACTTTAGTTGATGAAATTAGTTCCCATTTACGATCGCTGTTGAATTGTAAACATCAGTGTTGTTGTTCCCTCGCAAACCTATCTGAGACCGTGGTGCTGGATGAAAAACTGACGCGGCAAATTTTAGAGAATTTAATTTCCAATGCGATGAAATATTCTCCCCAGCAAGCAGAAATTGCGGTGCGATGCTCCAGTCAAACGGATGAAGAAGGCAAACCTGGGGTTTTGCTAGAAGTGGAAGACTATGGTTTAGGCATTCCCGAAGCGGAACAAGAACACATCTATGAAACCTTCTACCGGGCTAAAAATGTTGCCGGCATGAAAGGAACCGGGCTAGGACTCGCGATCGTTAAGCGGTGTGTGGACTTAAGTGGCGGAACGATCGCCCTCAAAAGTACCTTAAGCGAGGGAACCTGCTTCCGGGTTTTTCTGCCCCTGATTACCTCCGAAGAAACGACAGAATCTGCTTAAAGCCTCTTGCCTTAGGACAGCAGCCTGTGACATAATCATGATCTTTGTCCAACTAAACATTACCGCTGTTCCCAAATCATGGCTAAGAACAAAGGGGTTAGGCTTGTTATTACCCTAGAATGTACCGAGTGCCGGTCTAATCCGGATAAACGCTCCCCTGGGGTATCCCGCTATTCCACAATGAAAAACCGTCGGAATACGACCGCTCGTCTAGAGTTAAAGAAATTTTGCCCCCACTGCAACAAGCACACCGTTCACAAAGAAATTAAGTAAACGCCGATCGACTCAGGGGCTTGCGACTCAAACTCGATCGATGGCGCAAATCCCTCCCTTCGGGATCCTTTCCGTTTTTATTCTCTATCTAACTTCTCGAATATCGCTATGAGCTACTTTCGTCGCCGTCTCTCCCCCATTAAGCCCTCCGATCCCATTGACTACAAAGATGTAGAGCTATTGCGGAGATTTATTACCGAACGGGGAAAAATTCTGCCCCGTCGCATTACCGGTCTGACGGCCAAGCAACAACGGGCCCTCACCACCGCCATTAAACAGGCCCGGATGCTGGCCCTGTTGCCCTATGTGAATCAAGAAAGCTAGATTTTGGATCATTGCGGATAGATAGGCTTTCTCGGTGGAAAAGGGAACACTCGTTGAATTTAAGGATGGAAGCGATCGTCGCTTAGCCGTAGTCGATCGCCCTGAAGGTAAGAAATTGTGGGTGGTGATAGATGAGCGAGAGCAAGCTCACACCCTTCACCCCCGCGATGTCACCTATAGGGTTCCTGGGGAATTCTTCACGGCCGCTAAAATTTCTGCATTCCGCAATGCCGTCCAGCCTTTTTTAGATCCCGCCAGCTTGGAAGTGGCTTGGGAATTTTATAGTGAAGAGAAGCAGTCCACCACCCCGGAAGATTTGGCTGCCCTCCTATTTTCGGAACAAAGCGCCATCTGTTGTTATGCGGCGCACTGTTTACTGTCTGAAGATAAACTCTATTTTAAACAACGCAAAGATAGTTACGAGCCTCGCCCTGTAACCCAGGTTACGGAACTGAAGCATCAAATTGAAGTTGAATCGCAACGCCAAGCGCAATGGCAAGCGTTTCTCTCTAAAATAGAAGACGCTCTTGGTGGTGAATCCCGAGTCTGGGAGGACAGCGATCGCCTTTGGTTAGACTCCGTCGATCGATATGCAACCTGGGGAGAAGAAGGGAAGCATATTCATCAGGCGATAGAATTACTGACGGCACTTCAGCGGCCGGCCACGTCCGAATCGGCCTTTGAGTTACTCGTTGCCCTAGGGTTGTGGAGCCGCCACGAAAATCTCTTCTTAAAACGCAGTCAAATTCCTATCCAGTTCCCTGATTCGGTAACCCAAGTGGCTAAGGCATGTTTAGACTCTTTTCCCCAGGATCTCGACAACAATCGCCGGGATTTAACCCACCTTAAGGTTTATACCATTGACGACGAGAGCACCCAGGAAATTGATGATGGACTGAGTGTGGAATTTGAAGCCGATGGCTCGGAACGGCTCTGGATACATATTGCCGATCCCACTCGTTGGCTCTCCCCTGGGGATGCGTTAGATCTAGAAGCCCGTCGCCGGGGAACAACGGTTTATTTGCCGACGGGTATGATCCCCATGTTTCCCAAGGAATTAGCCACAGGCCCCATGAGTTTAATTCAGGGGCAGTCCTGTTGTGCCCTCAGCTTTGGGGTGGTGCTCGCGGACAGTGGTGAAATTGAAGATTATATTGTGGTGCCCTCGCAAATTCAGCCCACCTATCGCCTCACCTACGAAGATGTCGATGAAATTTTAGAACTGGGGGTCAAGGCAGAAGCGGAATTGTTAGCCCTACATGGCTGGGCCCGTAAACGTCAAGTCTGGCGGCAATCCCAGGGATCGATCGTGATTCGGATGCCAGAAGCGTCCATCAAAGTTTCCGATCAAGAAGAAATTACGATCGCGGTTTTAGAAGAATCTTCTGCTCGCCAACTCGTGGCAGAAATGATGATCTTAGCGGGAGAAGTGGCGGGCCATTATGGTCAAACCCACGAACTGGCCCTGCCCTTTCGCAATCAAGCCCAACCCGAGTTACCCCCGGAAGAAGAACTGCAAAATTTACCGGCTGGCCCCGTGCGGGACTCCGCTATTCGCCGCTGTATGCCCCGGAGCGAAGTGAGCTTAACCCCTGCCCGTCATGCCAGTTTAGGCCTCGCGACCTATACCCAGGTCACCTCCCCCATCCGCCGGTATAGTGACCTGATTGCCCATTTTCAAATTAAAGCTCACCTGCGGGGGGATCCCCTGCCCTTTGCTCCCGATGTCCTGCAGGATATGCTCCTCAGTACCTCCAGTACGGCCTACGAAGCGACCTTAGTAGAGCGGCAAACCAATCGCTATTGGGGTTTAGAATACCTGCGTCGCCATCAACAGACTCTCTGGCAAGGTTTAATGCTGCGCTGGTTGCGGGAACAGGATGGGTTGGCCTTAATTTTACTGGAAGACTTGGGGCTAGAATTAGCCGCTCGCTTCGATCGGGCTTTAGACCTGGGGGAACGTCTCTGGCTCCGGGTTGCCCATGTGGATCCACGCCGAGACATTATCCATTTTCAAGAGGTGGCTTCTCCAACAGCAGGGGAAAGGGCAGAATCAGTTTTTTGATTCCAATCCAGCCAATTCAGAAAAAAGGGGGCGGCGCTATGCGCCGCCCCCTTTTTTCACGGTTTCTGAAGCACTTTTAGTGCTTAAAGCGAATACCCAGGAACAGATCATAGAGAAAACCAAAGAAATCTCTAGGATGATCCAAAATGCCTAGACTGAGAGGGCTGCCTTTAGATTCGAGCAACGGTTTCGTTGCATTGTAGGCAGCTTGATAGTTGTACCAGGGAATCGACGGCCAGAGATGATGAACCAAATGGTAGTTCTGACCCATAATTAAAAGATTTAAGATGGCGCTAGGGTAAACCCGAGCATTTTTCCACCGATCGCGCTCTTGGAAAGGACGATGGGGAAAGTAGTCAAAAAAGAGGCCTAAGGCAATGCCCACCACGAGGGCTGGGGTAAACCAAAAATTAAAGACATAGCCTAATTGCCCCAATTGAGCCGCCAAGAAGACTAAGGCCACCACCGCTAAGCGTCCCAAAAACCACTCCAGTAATTCGTAGTTACGCCAGAGCTGACGCTTAAAAAAGAATACTTCGTGATAGAAGAAACGGGGGGCAATGAGCCAGAGAGGGCCGCCGGTCGAAACAAAATGGTCAGGATCATTTTCAGGATCGTTCACATTGGCATGGTGTTGCATGTGAACTCGGGTAAACACCGGAAAGGAAAATCCCAGTAATAAGGCGCTGGCATGGCCTAAGATGGCATTCATGACTCGGTTTGGATGGGCAGCAAAGTGAGACGCATCGTGAATTACGGTGCCCACTAAATGCAGCGCCAGTACATTTAAGCCAAAACAACACCACGCAGGCAAATCCCAAGCAAAGTACGCTAGGGTTGAAACGATCGCAATAAGGTAGGCCCCTAAACACATCCAGAGGTTTGGATTGTAGGCACTTGGAGGAGCCAGAAACTCCTTGGGTAGAGTCAGGGGCGTGTTGCCCGATGATGGATTGGCGACGACCACGTCTTTACTCAAAACAGTGTTAATAAGTCCTTCGGTATTATACGTTACGAGTAAATATTAGTAAACTTTTGTGAAATTCTCTCAGGTTCTTTAAAGTTTTGCGAACCTTGCGGGTCAATCTCCAGGGTTGTCTGCCAACCAATTAAAGTATACCTTGGGCTTCCAGGGCTTTGATTTGATCCAGGGCGGTGAAAATTTGCCCCGTGAATAAACGAGTCGCCGCATCCATAATCTGCGCTTCTGGCAAGTCCGGTGCCAAGGTTAATGCCGGTTGCAGTGCTTGGCGGGCTAAGCCAGGATGCCAGTCGTAGAGATGGACAAAAGCCTTATAGATATAGGCATAGGGATTGTTGGGGTTGAGGTGAATCAAGGCTTGAAAGGTAGCGATCGCTTCCGCTGACTCTTCTCGCAAAATATGGGCAAGGGCCTTGCTGAGATACCAGTTTTCCTGTTGGACGAGCGTTGGGGCAATGGGACTGTCGGGGGAGGGTTGGTCTAACCGCAGGGACATACTCAACTGAGTATCCTTTAAGTAATCGCTGACCGGCGTATATTGATTGATACGGCCAACCTGATCAAAAATTTGCTCTAGACCTTGAATGCCCTGGTTCATCAGTGGCGCTAAATGTCGCAGTTGGCTCAGCCAATCCAGTTCTGGAGATTGCACTGTAGCCGCACTGGGATCTAGCTCCAGGGCGATCGTCTGCACTGCTAGAGGGTAACGTTGCCCCGTCTGGGGGTTCACATACTCGGCACTGAGGGTATATTGCCCCGGACTAAGGGCTGCAGGGGGAAGCATAGCGGTGGTTTCTGTCACCTCAAAAGCCTGATTGGGGGAGGGGGCGTCCTCCGGATCAAACAGCATTCCAAAGCCAATTTGATGATCCTGAATCCAAAATTGATCGGTGGGGACTTTGTTCCCCTCCTGATACCAGGTGAGTAAAACTAAGCCATCCTGTAAGGTCGGCCAATTACCTAACCAACGATAGGTGACCGGAACAGGTTCTCCCATCCTTGCCTTTTGAGGGACTTCCACCTCCAGATGCAAGGCATCAGAAGTAGTGGGGTGATCTAAAGCCGTCACCGTCACCAGCGGTTGGCGACGATGGTACAGGTAAAGATCGCTCTCATCCGGGAGGGTCCAAGTCTGAATTCGCTCAAAAGCAGGATCGGTGGCTAGGCGTTTTCCTAAGGCAATTTGGGTTTCTTTGGCATGATCCTGGGGAAAGGCTTCATTTTTGGCCACAAACCAGTCAAACGAACGGGCATCCTGGGCAACGGACTCAGGTCTTGATCCCAATTCCCGTGCAGAGACTTGAAAGCCTTGCAGCGCCCCAAAATATCCTACGTTATTGTGATTGAAATCGAAGATGCTGGGAATAACCCCCAGATTGGCCCGGAGGTAGGGGGTTTTTTCGATCGCGGTTGCAATCACCTCTGGTTGGGGATAACGACGGGGATGTTCGGCGGGATGTGGCCAGGACCCCAGCACTGTTCCCTGATTGGGCATTGGAAACAGTGAGCTAAACCATAAAACGATCGCTAGCCCCAAACTGCTCCACGCAATGGGTCGTAAACGATCGCTCCAGAGGCTGATGCCATAGCCTGCGAGTACGGCAAAAACCGGAAGGTAGGGAATGATATAACGAGCATCCTTATTTTGAAACAAGGAGAAAAGGACATAGGATCCCACCAGGTATATTGCCAACCAGGTTAACCCTTTGTGAAGCGGTAAGGAATAGGTTCTTGGGCCACTCGGTAAGCATTTGAATCCATATAAAATTATGGCAATGCTGGGCAGTAGGATCCAAATCCAAGATAAGGCATAGGGTAGATCAACCAGATAATAGATCCAGGCCTTTACGGTATTAATGGCGGGATCTCCTTCGTTAATAGAGGCTTGGACAATCCCTGAGCTATAGCTGCTAAAGGCATAAATCCAATTGGTTCGGTACCAGGGCCAGCAAATTAATAATGCAATTACAAAACCGGTTAAAAGTTGTAAGATTTTCTGCCAATGTCGTTGCCAGAGATGATAGCTAATGGCAGCCAGAAGCGGGAAAAAGAAAAAAAATAAACTAGTCTGTTTGCTCAATAGGGCTAGTCCTAAGCTTGCCCCAAACGCTACACTCCAAAACCATTGTTGTCGCCGTTGATCTGCAAAATTCCAGTAGGTCAAGCAGGTAAAACAGAGGACGGTTGAAGTTGCCAGAGTAATATCGGTTAAAAAGGATAAACGAAATAAGGATAAACGGGGCAGGAGTAAAACGATCGCTGCACTCCACCCCGCAACCGTGCCATTAAATAAGCGCTGACCGAGAAGATAAACTGACACCATTATGATGGTGTTAAACCCCCAGTTAATCAGTAATGCAGAATCATTCCCCGTCCCAAAAAGACCTTGAGAAAGTGCGCCTAAAATATAAGTAAGGGGGGGATATTTATTAGAAATTTCCCAGATATCAAACCATCGCCCTTCTTGGAAGGCTTGCAGATAATAAAGACTCGCTTTGAGGTGATTCGCTTGATCCCATCCTGGCATCGCTTCATCCCACCACAGCCAAAAGGACTCAACACCATTCACGATCAACCATAGCCCCAGCAATAACTTGACTCTGGTTTGTTGTTCGGAGGATCCAGTCACTAGTCCCATAATTGCTTGAAGTTGAAAAAATACAGGGGGGGCACCTCGATTAATTGTGGAGGGTAGCGTTGACCCAACACCCCAAACGCCATAAGCAACAAAAAAGGTAGAGCAGAGCAACACTCCTCCCTACCTTCGCTTTCAAGTAGCTTCCAGTTTCTTCAAGGCATTCACACCTCTTCAGAACAGGGTCTAGCGATCGACAGAACCCATAATCACGTCTACACTGCCCAAAATCGGCATAATATCCGCCAACTTCACCCCTTTGAGCAACGTGGGTAAAATTTGCAGGTTATTGAAGTCCGGAGCACGAATTTTCCAGCGCCAAGGGAAGACATCGTTATTGCCGATGATAAAGATGCCTAACTCCCCTTTACCACTTTCCATGCGAACATAGTGTTCGCCTTCCGGGATTTTGAACGTGGGAGCCACTTTTTTAGCAATGTACTGATAGTCCGGGCCGTACCATTCAGACTTTTTCCCTTCCGCTAGACGCTTAGCTTCCAGATTTTCGTAAGGGCCACCCGGCAGCCCATCCAAGGCCTGACGAATGATTTTCACCGCCTCTCGCATTTCCTTCATGCGTACCACATAGCGGGCCATGCAATCCCCTTCAGTAGCCCAGGCCACTTCCCAGTCAAAATCGTCATAGCACTCGTAGTGATCCACTTTGCGAAGATCCCACTGAACCCCAGAAGCCCGCAGCATGGGCCCCGACAAACTCCAGTTAATGGCATCTTCTCGGCTAATGGTACCAATCCCTTCAACACGGCGACGAAAAATGGGGTTATTGGTAATGAGAGCCTCATATTCATCAATTTTGGGATCAAAGTAATCACAGAAATCCCGACATTTATCAACCCAGCCGTAGGGCAAGTCCACGGCAACTCCGCCAATGCGGAAGTAATTATTATTAATTAAGCGCATCCCTGTGGCAGCTTCCCACAGGTCATAAATCATTTCCCGTTCACGGAAAATGTAGAAAAATGGCGTTTGGGCTCCCACATCCGCCAGAAAGGGGCCAAGCCAAAGCAAGTGATTGGCGATCCGGTTAAGCTCCAGCATAATGACGCGGATATAACTCGCTCGCTTGGGTACCGGAATATCGGCTAAACGTTCAGGGGCGTTGACGGTAATCGCCTCGTTAAACATACCCGCCGCATAGTCCCATCGGCTGACATAGGGAACGAACATGATGTTTGTCCGGCTTTCAGCGATTTTTTCCATGCCTCGGTGTAAATAGCCAATCACCGGTTCGCAGTCGATGACATCTTCCCCATCCAAGGTAACAATGAGACGTAACACACCATGCATTGAAGGGTGGTGCGGTCCCATGTTCAGAATCATGGGTTCAGTTCTGGTTTCAATCTGTGCCATTCAAAGTGACCGTTCTGAAAATTGCCCGCCCTTATTCTAATCTGATCCGGTGCATTCTAGAACGCAGCATTCATTAATGATGATCATAAAAGGCGGCACCCAGACTCGAACTGGGGATAAAGGTTTTGCAGACCTCTGCCTTACCACTTGGCTATGCCGCCAGCATAAATATGCTCTCAGTATAGCTTACACTAACTAGGTTTACAACAGAGCTTAAACCACTTTGAGACCTGATTCTATAAGGCTATTCCTTACAGGGGCTAGGGCGGATCACTACCCGCTAAAGTGAAACGTCTGAGTGGAGAGCCCTCTTGATTTCCCCTGTTTTGTT
Source organism: Prochlorotrichaceae cyanobacterium (assembly GCA_049455215.1). Taxonomy (GTDB): domain Bacteria; phylum Cyanobacteriota; class Cyanobacteriia; order Prochlorotrichales; family Prochlorotrichaceae; genus JBEAPM01. Next base: position 9,119 of record JBMTZC010000011.1, on the reverse strand, counting down.
GGACTGGATTGGACTGCATGACCTTTTATCAAACTGTATCCCCGCTCACCGCTCTGGGCGATCGTCTCCTACAGCAGGTTTGGGACGCTTTCCCCACCTTAGAACCGGAGCAACTGGCCCTCACTTGGCTGGTCTATCCGCTCCAAAAACAGCGTCCCTGGACAGAGGGGAAACCTGAAGCCCTCAGAGCAGTTGAGCCCTGGGGTTACGACTATCGGGGTCAAGCCCCTATCTATCCTGCAAGTATTGTCAAGTTGTTTTACCTAGTCATGCTCTACGAGTCCTTCCACACCGGTAGACTCACCGCCTCGCCTGAATTGGAGCGGGCTAGCCGGGACATGATTGTGGATTCCAGCAACGATGCAACGGGGTTTATCTTAGATGTGTTAACCGGCACCACCTCAGGGCCGGATCTACCGGATGCGGAGTTTGAACGGTGGCAAGTTCAACGCAATCGCATTAATCGCTATTTTTACGCCTTAGGCTGGCCCGAATTAGAGACAGCTAACATCAATCAAAAGACCTGGTGTGATGGGCCCTATGGGCGGGAACGATCGTTTCTCGGCTCAGATTTTTCTAATCGCAATCGCTTAAATACGGCGGGTACAGCCCGTTTATTCGATACCTTGCTCAAGCAAGCTTGGTTTACCCCCGAAGCCTGCCAAGCCATGATGGCATTATTGCAACGATCGCTCCAGCCTGCAGATTTAGCGGCAGATCCAGAAAATCAAGTCACGGGCTTTTTGGGCGGCGGCATTCCTCAACGGGCCAAACTGTGGTCTAAGGCCGGACTCATGAGCCGAGTTCGCCATGATGCGGCCTATGTAGAACTGGATCCCTATCCGCCCTTTTTGCTGGTGGTCTTCACCGAAGGGACAATGCACAGTCAAAACGAACGGATCCTCCCTTTTATTGCCGAACAAGCGATCGCTGCCCTCAGCTATGGACTGGTGGCAGGGACCTAAGCTGGAACCATTATGATCCACGCAAGAATCAAGAATGTACCGGACGTACCGGACAGTGCGCCACAGTTAATCCAGCCCCACCATTACTCGGGATGTCCAAAGGATAGGTCTCAGGGTTTGCAGGCAGATTCGATCGTTAAATTGAGATAGATTTCAAACATACGGTGCCAGGGCTGCTCAATAGCGATCGTTTTGATGGCCACATCGGGAAAAGAATGAGGACAGTGAGCTTGCCATGCTTGTTGCAAACACCGCTCCGTTTCCTGGGCTATGGCTTGATCCTGCTGGGCAAAGTCATAATAGCTGGCCCCAATGCTGGGTAGATAGTGGGCAATGAGATGCTGACGGACAATGGCCTGGTACAGCCAATCTTCCCATAAACGACTGAGAAGATTAAAGGCAATGGCCTCCCGTTGAGACGATCGCCACCCCAAAATGGCCGTAGCAATCACGGTTCCCAGGGTATTCCCACAGGTATTCCAGCCCCCATAGGCCAGCAAGCGATCGAGGAGTTGAGCGTGATCTAACTTTTCAATACATTCCGTCTCACCACCATTGGCAAAGGCAATATCCGCTAAAGCCACCGCTTGCCCTTGATCCAGATAGTGCTGAAGACGATCGATAAAGTCTCCTAAATTACGGTGAGTCTGGTAACTCGCATCCTTAGTCGTTTGCTCCCAAGCTTCCTGCATAATCAGCCCCGGAGTATTCAAGGCCAAAATGAGGTCTGCCTCTGCAGCATTAGCGGTCACCTGCGCCCCGGCTGCTCTGAGATGGGCACTAACACTATCTCGCAAAGGACGATCTTCATAGAGGGGAATTAGTGTTTCAGCGATCGCTGCACCATAGAGGGGATAAACCTGCGGACAAAGATCCGGATCAGATTCAAGATAGGCCCGAGCTAAGAGGGTACATCCCACTTCATCGGCACCAGGATAGACCTGAATGAGATTACCCAGTCCTTTTTGCTCAATTTGGCCAGCAAGCATTCGCTGATCCATTGCCGTAAAGCCCGCAGGGGCGGCATCATCCTGAGGCATACTGAGAAAATGAATGATGCCCTCTTCCACCAAGCTGACAACAGCGAGGTTCACCTGTAGATTGATCCGACGACGATCGCAATAGTCCTGGAGAATTGCGGCGGGAATTTGCTGCTGTAGTGTTTCCCATTCCTGAGACTCTTGAGCCTCCAACAGCGATCGTTGCTGCTGATCCTGGAGCCACCCCCAGCGAAACAAACGAGATCCCCAGGTTTGGTAATAATCCGGCTCTTCTTCCCCACTGTTATAAGTGGGGCAGCGCATAATTAAGGTACTGGCATAGATTTTGAACTGGGGATACTGACGCTTCAAATCCCGCAGTTGCTCAACTCGACCCAGCAAGGTGTCCAAGGAATGATGATGCAAGCGGGACGGAACAAGACCCCCATAAATCAGCATTTCCATCGAGAGAATACCGATGGCGTTAGGCCAGTTTGCCAGGGTTTCTGCTAACCACCGCCAAAGGCGATCGAGGGGGGCCGGCTCCTTTTTCTGCCCCAACAATGACAGCGGAGGAACCCTGAAATGAATCTGGGGTTGCAACCGTGCTAACCATTGAGGGTAATAAACATTGCAAGGACGATCGTCTAAGGGGAGGTAAATAATGTCCATCAAAAGAGCAGGGAGGAGTCAAACAAAACACAAAAAAGGTGCAGCCTAACGCTGCACCCCCGTCATGATCAGGTCATGACCTTAAAATCATCTCGTTCTAAGCAGGTTGTTTGTCAAACAAGGTATCTAAATACACTCGGGCAGCACGGCGATCGTGTTCACCATTTTGCAGCAAAAACAAGGAAAGAGCAGCGGAAAATACCCGATCTTGATCCCACTCTGGATGTGTTTCTAAGTAGGATTTCAGGGATTCATAAAGGTCTTCGGGAATCTCGGTCAAAATACTTACCATAGATCTCATGGTTTATCTCCTCGAATGTACGTAAGGGAAAATGCGGAATTGAGAGGTCAACGAGAGGCACCAACTCTCAAAATGGTCTTAGGCGACTGTTGCAGATAGACAGCAAAAAACGACTCTGAAATAATTTCAGAGAGCAGGAGCGGCAAAGAGGCTGGCGAATTCATCAGGCACTCAACAGAAAAGCCGCCTGGAGCAGGTCGTGCCATACAGAAAAGCGTTCACCGTATTAGGCTGCCAGTCCTAGCGTTGAGATGACACTCGTTACGTCTTTAATGACTTCAGTCTGAAATGAATGAACAATGGTCGAACTATTGTGCAGAGTCTCCTACGGATTGTCAACGCAGCGCCTTGGAAAATTACTTAGCAAGCTAAATAACTAGGATCGAGAAAAAATGCCCTTTATTACTAAAAATGCCATAAAGTAACCTTTTTAGGTGATCTAGACTTCACCCTTTACTTTACATTACTTTATAAAAAATCACATTTTTCTCATCTTTTTTAGTACTTTCTGATAATCCCCAGAATAGCCTGAAAGGCGCTTGCTAGCGTTCAAGCCTGTGGAAAACTCCCCCCCGTCTGTGGAAAACTAGGCGGTAATCTGGGGAAAAGTCCAGCCCGATCTGGGGAAAAAGGGATTGCTAGATAAGAATTTAGGCAGGGCATAGATCGCAGGAAAGAGCCTCATTTTCCAGCGCTTCCCATCCTCTTTTCTGGCATTGAACCTTTTTGTGGCTCCTCCGGTCTAAACCTATGAATTTTGGAAAAACCGATGCCTATGACTCTGGTTTCCATGAGCCAATCCATCCCTTTCAGGGAAAACGATCGGGATCCCCAGGATCGGGACTTAGTGAAGTCTTGTTTACAAGGCGATCGTCAAAGTTTCCGTCTCCTATACCAACGTCATCACACTGCAGTGCGATCGACGTTATATCAGCTCTGTGGCCCAACGGAACTGGATGATTTAGAGCAGGAGGTCTTTCTGCGAGCTTGGAAAGGGTTGAAAGGCTTTCGCCAATCCGCTCAATTTTCAACCTGGCTCTATCGCATCACCTGGAATGTTGCCAGCGATCGGCGGCACAAACTAGGTCAAGAACGATCCAAACAGGCGCACTTTTTACCTTTGGCTCAAGACAATAGCGATCAGTCCTCTGACCTCAATCACCCCCATTACCAAGACCTGGTACAGCGGGGGCTGGCTCAACTCAGTGAAGATCACCGATCGGTACTCGTTTTACACGACTTACAGGATCTTCCACAAAAAGAGATTGCTCAGGTTCTCGGCATTCCCGTCGGCACCGTGAAGTCTCGTTTATTTCATGCTCGAAGCACATTACGGCAGTTCTTTCAGCAGGAGGGGGTGCAATTATGACCCAATTCCCGTCACCCAATTCCCCGGATTTCGATCGCTTACGCACTTTTTTACAAGAAAATGCGCCTCAAGCTCCGGAACCGGCCCCTGATCTGGAAATGCAACTGATGTCAGCAATCGACACCTTGCCCCAAGATCGACCCCAGCGGCTCCAAAAACGTTGGTGGATTCTCTCGGCAGCGATCGTTACCGGTCTGGGCTTACTCTGGGGCGGGCGGGCTTGGCAAATGGCTCAAAACTCTGATCCTGTCCCCAGTGAAACGGAACTTTTAGCACTCCAGAACTTTGTGGAAGACACCTGGGGCATTGTGGGCTATGTGGATACCACAGACACCTGGAACACGACCCCATGGCTAACGCTGAATCGCACCGATTCGCTGTAAATCCTAGGGATCGCCATGGCACCGTAAACCCCCATTCTGATTTTATTAACACCCCAAAGGAAAATCACCCATGAAACTACACCTCACCCCAGCCTTCAAAACCCTCAGCATGATGGCAGCAGGCATTGGTCTGGTCAGCTTAGCCCTCTCCGCCAATCCGGGCCAAGCTGAGTTTGAATCCCAAACATCCCTAAACACTCCGCCAGAGTTGGTATTTGCCCAAGCCCCTGGCCCCGGAGGCCCCCAGATGGAGCATGGAGAACGCTGGTTAGAGCAACTCAATCTATCGGCCGATCAACTCCAACAAATCCAAGCCATCCGGGAACAGTACAAGTCCCAAATGGAAACGAACCGAACGGCCGTTCAGGCTAGCCGTGAAGATCTCAGGCAATTGATGGCAGGCACCGCCTCAGATAATGAACTTCGCCAAAAACATAATGCATTACAGGCCCTAATGCAGCAGGGTGGTGATCTTCGCTTTGAAAGTATGTTGGCTATCCGTGGAGTCCTCACCCCAGAACAACGCCAACAGGCAGCCGCCCTCATGGAGCAACACCAAGAGCGGATGCACGATCGCTGGGAAAATCACCAAAATAACGGTAATGCTGATGGTTTAGGAAGAGGTAGATTCCGGAATAATCGGTAAAAATTCCAGGATAGAAGAGGGCGTGATAAACCACGCTCTTTTTCTTTATCCAGGTTGATCCAGGTTGTTTATCCGCGTCTCATCGTTTGCCAAAGATCTTGATAAATCCTTTGGCTGGACTGAGGCAAGGGCAAAAGAAATTCACAACGATCGAGAAAATCAGCAGAAGGGTTTAAAACACTGATCTCCTGGGTCGGGGATGCTAAGGGAGAAGTTCCTTGGCCAAATTCGCTAAAGAGATTAATAATCTCAGGGCTCCAGCAAAAACGAACCCAGTCTTGTACCGCAGCCAAATTGGCACCCGTCGCCTGGGTCGGACGGATCCAAAGATCCGCCCAGAGGGCAGTCCCTGACTCAGGTAGAATGACTCGGATGTCTCGATCGAGGTTGGCAAGAGGAAGTAAATCGGTAGACCAACCCACGACTAAAGCAACATCTTTCACCAGGAGAGGCTGAACCAAATGCGTGGAACTATAGAACTTCACTTGCTGTTGTAGGGCCAACAGACGATCCTTCAGCAGGGGTAACCTATCCGGGGTGAGATCATTATAGGAATACCCCAAAGACTTTAAGGCAAGCCCAATAACCTCACGGGGATCCTCCGGTAAGCCAATTTGACCCTGTAATTCAGATCGCCAGAGATCCTTCCAATCCAGAGGTTCCCATCCCCCAGCCTGAAACCAGGAACGGCGATAAGCAATAGCAGTGGTCCCCCATCGGTATGGCAATCCCCAAATCTGCCCTTGGGAATCAATCAAACCAGTCTGATCTCGTTGCACCAGCTGTCGGTAACGATCGTGGAGGGTACTCCATCCCTCTAAATTCTCCAGAGACCAAGGCTGAAGCAAATTTTGACGAATCGCATCCCCCAACCAGGCATCTCCCAAGGTCATCAAATCAGGAATAGGGGCAGAACGATGCCAAAAACCTTTGGGGGAAGTAGGAGCATTAGCTCGTTGTAACAACCCAAACAGCTCACTAAGATTAGCTTCTGAGCTAAAATCCATGGGTATCCCAGCCTCCAAAGAGCGCTGAAAGGCACTCACAATTTGGACAGGCACAGATTGGCTCAAGAGCTTCACCCGTAAACCATTCCGAGCCGAACTACAGGCAACCAGAGCCGTTGCCAGAGGCCAAGCCAGAGCCCCTTTCAAAAGCGATCGACGCTGAATCATGGGCTATAGCATTTTGGGAACCGGAAGCCCCCGGTTCAGGTGAAAATCTTCCTGCACTTTACGGGTTAATCGTCGGGAAATTTGACGCACAATCTGTTCCAGAAGCGCATCCCCAGTTTGCTGGACAAACTTTGGGGGCAAGAGGTGAATAAAACTCGGAAACTGCACCCATACAGTTAAATCCAGGGTCCAATCCGCATTGGTCATCTGTTGCACAGGAATATTAGCTTGGGGCGTTCCTGGCAACAACGACAGTTGGGCTTGGAAGTCAACATCATAACCAAAGGGCACATAATCAGGAACAGGAATCGTATTAATACGATAGACCCCATGATCTTGAGGTAACAAATCTAAGCCAATTTTCGGCTCAAGTTCAAACCCTAAAGCACCAAAACGACCCAGAATCAGGGCATACCCGGTCTTGCCGATCGGTTTGACCTGCATAGGTTTAGCCGATCGAGGGAACCATTCTTCATGACGATCTAAGTATTCAGCGACAACCTCCGTCGGAGCATACATTTCCATTACTCCACGAAAATGACTATGAAAGGGAGTCATTTGGTCATGGAGGGGAGGCTCCGGGGGCTTTTCAGCATTATTAAGGGTATTAATGGAAGTGGAATCAGCCACGAAATTCACAGGATGTTCCATAAATTTATCAGCCTCATCATCATACCCTACCCTCTCAGGATCAAGAACTTTATTCAGCGTTCCCCTCAAAACCTCAAAATCGCTTTAGCTTTAAACCAATCCATAGAACTGAATTAACCATGCGGCTAATCCAATTAAACCAATCAAAGCGATCGTAATCCACAGCCCAATATCAGCATTTTGAAGAGCAAAAGACCATGGCTTCTGCTGCTTGTGATCCGGCAGCGAAAATTGCTCCTGAGCATCTGGAAGAAGCAAAGGACGACGAGGTACAAAAGCAGAAGTCTCCTTCGATGCGGGTAACACTTCACTCACATTAGAACTAGAGGCTTCCGAGGGAATAACCGGGGGCGCAATATTGAGGGGAGGAACAGAGCTATTCGCTAAAATGTCAACATGCTGTAAAAGCTGGGAAAAATTTTGTTTTAGTTTAGGGGAAACTGGGGGTGGTAGCGTAGATTTAACTTTGGGTTTAGAACGAGGTAGGTTTGCCCAATCGACTTCTTCAGCAATCGGAGCTTTCCCTCCACTAATCCAGCGCAACACCCCTAAGAACAGGAACAGTATTCCCCCTAAAGCAGCCCAAAACTGGCTGGATAACCGCAGCCAAGGTTCAGTCGTTGCTTCCGGAGCAGCCGTCACACGCAAGGCTACAGAACTGGGCTCCGGCGTTACGGCCTCATTATTAGGTGCCAAATCCGTTTGGGATGAGATATCTGGAGACTGAATCTGAGGTGCAGAACTAATCTGAGCAGAAGATACCACTTGATTAGGATTCCGGAGATCGTTTTCAGGCGAAGATTGTCCAGGAGTATCTGCGTTTCTCATTTCCCTCGATGTTGCTAAACTGACCAACTCACTAGTTTGCCTAGAGGCAAAAGCTAGGGATTGAGGCGATCGGCGCAATGGTGTACGGGGAATCGTACTGGCTGACAGCAAGGCTGGAGTCGATCGAGGCGTAGCAGCAGTAGCCCCAGTTTGCCCTCTATCGGCAACAGGTTGAGGCTGAACTGTTGTTGTACGGGCCAAAGATCGTCCCACCTGCTCTTGTACTGAAGCTTTAGAAGGAGAAGACTCGACAGATATTACGCGGGTCTTCTCCTCCTCTATAGCGATCGTTAAAGGATTAACAGTAGGAGAATCTTGAGCAGGAGAAAGCAGGCCTACGGGCATAGTCGCTGCCGGTAAAAACCGCTGACTCGTTATAGGAGCAACTCTAGAAATACGCTCAGTCTGTTCAATTTCGGGCGCTGCGGGCAATAATAATTGCGTCTCAGTAGCAGCAGGTAAAAAGAGTTGGCTCGTTTCTGGAGCCGGAGCCAGCAAAAGCTTTACAGATTCTTCCCCCGGAGGCAGCAAAAGTTGAGAACTAATCGTGGGCTGATTGAAAAAATGTTCCGGGGATAGACGAGGACTAGAAATCACATCCGATTCCTCAGCTTCGTCGGGGAAAGCGAAGTCTGTTGACTCAGAAAATTCCGGGGTGTGAATCGACTCTGGAGGTGATTGACTCGGGGTAAAATCAACTTCCCCCGCAGCGCTAGGCACAATCAACTCTTGAGACACCCAAATATCTAACTCTGAAGTCAAATCCCGCACAGACTGTGCAAGACCAGCATCCACTTCAGGAACTAAACACAGGGCTAAAGCAACAATCGCCGACTGACAATACCGCAGTAAGATCCTTGACAAACTAAGCATAGCTCCTCCAAATCGCACCGCTTCCTATCATAAGCTCTATAACAGAGTAGCTTGTCTTTTTCTATCACGCTGTAATCTAGACTATTCTTTACAGAATCCTTAAGCCGGAAGAAGGTGAAGAAGGCAGTTCCATCACTATCCTTCCGATTTCTGAAATGTTGGATCGCTCTCACATTACGATTATGGTCGAGGATAGAGAATAAAAAAGCTCCTTAGCGATTGCTAAGGAGCTTCTTCAAGATAACACTGGCATCGAGCTATTTTAACAGGGAGCAA
>JBMTZC010000010.1:0-26509 GCA_049455215.1 Prochlorotrichaceae cyanobacterium | reverse complement strand
CATCCTAAGCCTCATCTTGCCATAGCATTGCCATACTGAAGGTAGAAAACGATCGCTCAGGCACTTCGTCAAGAAAATAGCGTCTTAGCGGTCACCGTGGCCAGTCTAGAGGAGGAGCTACCATGAAATTATCCTATCTAAATGCATTCCCTGCAGCCCTACTCGTCTTCGGGCTCAGCTTAACCCCTATTGTCAACGCAGTTCCCTTGTCCTTAACCGATTTACCGGTGACCGTCACGGGAACCACGGGGGGAAATGTGTCTAGCTCCTGTGGGAATATTCCCGCGATCCCTGATCTAGAACTGAATCTTGATCGGGCGAGCTATCTCGATGTTTCGGTGGAGACCACAGCGGATGCCACCCTTTGGATTGATGGACCTTCCGATTTTTGTGTTTTACGCGATGCCAGTACCAATCAACTTCATACCGCAGGGCATTGGCCAGAAGGTCTTTACAAGGTTTATGTAGGCGATCGTCAAGGGACTAGTTTGCCTTTTTCCCTAACGATCTCGAAGTAAAGTTGCCTCTGGAGATGTCACGGATTGATGGCGTTATTAGAACCGCCTCTGCCGGAGCAGTTTATGCCAGGGCTACTCAAGCTGGAATTGGCAAGGCTGACACCTGCAATCTTTTCTGATCTTGCCCCTCTGGCATTTCCCCTCTAAAATGACCCTAACTCAGAGGGAGAGGGATCTACCATTATGTCTCAGTCTGCGACAGCTACGGCCGCATCCCCCCTGGCCAGCCATCAACCTGTGGATGTGGCGTTAAGGGACATTACGAAGTTCTACAATGGTGAGCCTGCGGTAGCAGGGATTAATTTAGAAATTCAGCGCGGTGAATTTTTCAGTATTTTGGGCCCCTCTGGGTGTGGCAAAACCACAACCCTGCGACTGATTGGAGGCTTTGAACAGCCGAGCCAAGGGGATGTATTTATCCGAGGGGAGAACATGAGCCATACCCCCCCCTACCGTCGTCCGGTGAATACAGTCTTTCAAAGTTATGCTCTCTTTGGCCACATGACGGTGGCGGAAAATGTCGCCTTTGGTCTCAAAGTTAAAAATTGTCCCGCTCCAGAACGGGAAGATCGGGTGCGCCATGCCCTCCATCTGGTACAAATGGAACGGATGACGACTCGTTACCCCAATCAACTGTCCGGGGGACAACAACAGCGGGTTGCCTTGGCGCGGGCTTTGGTCAACCGTCCTGCGGTTCTACTGTTGGATGAGCCCTTGGGGGCGCTGGACTTAAAACTGCGCAAAGAGATGCAACTGGAGTTAAGCACCCTCCATCGCGATTTAGGACTCACGTTTGTGATGGTCACCCACGATCAAGAAGAGGCCCTTAGCCTTTCCGATCGCATTGCGGTGATGAATCATGGTTATGTTGAACAAGTGGGTACCCCGCGCTCCATTTACGATCGCCCCCAAACTCCTTTTGTGGCAGATTTTATTGGGGATACGAATCTCCTGCAGGGCAAGGCCAAGCTGGAAAAAGGTAGCACCAGCGCGATCGTCAATACCGAGAAGGGGCTGTGTATTGTCGTAGAGTCCAATTCTGAACCGTTGCCAACCCTATCAAGCGATCGGGCGGTCATGTTGAGTATTCGTCCGGAAAAAGTTAGCTTGAGCCTTAGCCCTGTGGATGCGGTGAACTGTTTTCAAGGGACTTTGCAGCAGGTGATGTATCTGGGAACCCACCAACAATATGTGGTGCAATTATTCAGCGGCGATCACCTTGTGGTGCGTCAATCGGAGGGGGGAGTGAGTTTAGACCCCTCTACTCCAGTGTATGTCTCCTGGCATCCCCAGGATGGCTTGATGTTAGTGGCTTCAGCAGCCTAGAGATAGCTTAAACCTATGGGCGCTTCTTTGTCCTCAGAGTCTTCAGGTCAGATCTACCCCAGACCCCACCGTTTTTCTCGGAGCCGGCGGCGTTTTTTGCAGGCATCGGGATCGGCGGTGTTGGGGTTAGCCTTCTCCGGCTGTGTGCGGATGCGGGGCGGTTTTCGTCGCCCCCCTACGACGGTCTTAAACAATAGCGATCGGCTGTATATTTACACTTGGGCGGGCTACATTGACGAGGAATTGATCCAGCGCTTCACCGAAGATACCGGCATTGACGTTGTGGTAGACACCTACGACTCCAACGAAACGATGTTAGCCAAACTTCAGGCTGGAGGGGGGGATAACTATAGCATCATCTATCCCTCCGATTACATGGTGCGGGAAATGATTAAGTTAGACTTATTGCTTCCCCTCGATCACGATCGCTTAGAGCGCTTAGATGAACTTTTCCCCAATTATCAAGACCCCGCCTATGATCCGGGCAATCGTTACAGTCTCCCGATTAGTTGGGGCACCACTGGCCTAACCTACAATACCCGCATGATCTCTACCCCCTTAGAAGATTGGCCAGATCTCTGGAACAACGTCGGGGGACTGACCCGGCGCATTACCATGCTCAACGATGTGCGGGAAACCCTGGGATCCATCCTCAAAGGCTTAGGTTATTCCTACAACACCCAAGATCCCAAAGCGATCGAAGAAGCCTATCAGGTCTTATTGAGCCTCAAACCCGCCGTTGCCAGCTTTACGACAGATGCCTGGCGGGAACAGTTGCTGGCTGGGGATTTGTGGGTTTCTATGGCGTACTCCGTAGATGCCAGCACTGCCCTAGAAGAAAGCGAAGACCTCGCCTATGTTGTGCCCAAAAGTGGCTCGTCCCTCTGGACCGATACCCTCGTGATTCCCAAACGGGCCCCCAATGTGGATGCGGCCTATGCTTGGATGAACTTAACAGCGGATCCAGACATCTCAGCGGCTCTGATGCAACGCTTATTTTTTGCGACCCCTAGCCAAGTTGCCTACGATCGTTTACCCGCCGAGTTTCAGAACGATACCACCCTGTTCCCCGCCCCTGAAATTTTAGCGAAATGTGAAGGTATAGCGCCCTTAGCCCCTGAGATTGGGCAACTTTACGATCGTTATTGGACTCAACTGACCAGTAGTTAATTCAGTCCTGTGTTCACCCTTGGGAACTTGATCGGCGGGACTTCCCAAATTTAAGGAGTATTGCTATAGTTAGAAAGCCTATAAAGGTGCATAGCAGCCGAGGCCAGCTTAGGAAGAAATCCTTGTTGTCCTAATATTTACCCTAATTTTCAACCTGGAGAGGTGGCTGAGTGGTTGAAAGCGGCAGATTGCTAATCTGTTGATACGATCGTAAGGCGTATCCGGGGGTTCGAATCCCCCCCTCTCCGTTTTTAGCTACTTTTAACAGTTAACAGTAAGACGATCGACTCAAGGCGACAAAGCTTAGGGTAATTTATCTATTTAATATCATCAATCTAAAAGCGTTGTGCTGAAGCATTCACCCTCAAGGTTACGGCACTCCAAAACGTCTAGAGGCTGGAGTTCTGCCATAGTCAACATCTAGGCCCACAGCGCAGGCTTCTCCTTTTTATTGGCGATCGCCTCCAGTGCTTTGTAAACATGTGATCGCTAATTGCGGACAGCCCCTAGAATGGGCAATCGGTCACTTTGTCCCAAGTTCGCTTTTCCCAGTTTTATGAGAGAATGAGAAGCCGTCTTGAAGGAGTTTAAGTTGGCTTATGAAAATTGGAGATCGTGTACGGGTCAAAGAATCTGTTGTTGTCTATCATCACCCTCAGCATCGTAACCAAGCCTTTGACCTACAAGGAACGGAAGGGGAAGTTTCGGCACTGGCCAATGAGTGGAATGGAACAGCTATTAGTGCTAACTTACCTATTCAAGTCGCTTTTAGCCCTAAATTCAAAGCTCATTTGCGGGAAGATGAATTAGAACTGCTGAGTTAGGTTGACCACTGGTTTGCAAACTGGACGGGGTAAGATGTCGCCCTTGATTGCAAGGAACAGGGGAACTTAATGATTTCTTATTGATAAAGCGAAGGCCATTATGCTCAATTTGGATACAAGCCAAACCCAATTAACCCAAGATGATTACGCCCGTTACTCTCGGCACTTGATTTTGCCGGAAGTTGGACTGGAGGGACAAAAACGACTCAAAGCGGCCAGCGTAGTCTGTGTTGGCACCGGCGGTCTGGGATCCCCCCTGCTCTTATATTTGGCAGCAGCCGGAGTGGGCCGCATTGGAATTGTGGATTTTGATGTGGTGGATAGCTCGAACTTGCAGCGGCAGGTCATCCATAGCACTTCTTGGGTGGGGAAACCGAAGATTGAATCTGCGAAACATCGCATTCATGAAATTAACCCCTATTGTCAGGTAGACCTTTACAATACCCAACTCAGTTCTGAAAATGCCCTAGACATTTTTCGCCCCTATGATGTGGTGATCGATGGTACGGATAATTTCCCGACCCGCTATTTAGTGAATGATGCCTGCGTTCTGCTCAATAAGCCGAATGTCTACGGTTCAATTTTCCGGTTTGAGGGGCAAGCCACCGTGTTTAATTACGAAGATGGCCCCAACTATCGGGATTTGTATCCTGAACCGCCGCCACCGGGAATGGTCCCGTCCTGTGCGGAGGGGGGGGTGCTGGGGATTTTACCCGGACTGATTGGTGTGATTCAGGCCACCGAAGCGGTCAAAATTATTCTCGGTAAAGGGGAAACCTTAAGTGGGCGGTTACTCCTCTATAATTCTTTAGATATGAAGTTTCGGGAATTGAAACTTCGTCCCAACCCGGAACGCCCGGTTATCGAAAAGCTCATTGATTATCAACAATTTTGTGGAATTCCTCAGGCTAAAGCAATGGAAGAAGCAGCCCAAAACACGATCCCTGAAATGACGGTACAAGATCTCAAATCCCTTTTAGACAGTGGTGCCGAGGATTTCTTGTTACTGGATGTGCGTAATCCCCATGAATATGAAATTGCGCAAATTCCTGGTTCCTTGTTGGTTCCTTTGCCCGATATTGAAAATGGAACCGGCATTGCTAAGATCCAAGAAGCCCTAGGGGATAAGCGTTTAATTGCCCATTGTAAGTTGGGTGGACGATCGTCTAAGGCCCTAGCACTCCTGAAGGAAAAAGGGATTGAAGGGACAAATGTTGTCGGTGGGATTGCCGCTTGGAGCAAGGAAATTGATAGTTCGGTGCCTCTGTATTAGGGGCAATGATGACGCACCCTAACGCAATCTGCTCGGTTCGGTGACTACGCGGATCTGGTCTCGGTGGCTCCTCAGTTTCTCTTGCAGAAATTGGGGAGCTACTTTTTGGCAATTCCGAGGTCTGGAGAAGAGCAACCCAGGATTAGCGGCTATACCCTTCAGGGAATATGGGAAGTCCTGCCATTCCACCTTTAAATTTTTTCGCTTTCGCTGGAAAGCCACGAAATCAAGTGGTAGCCTTATGGAGCATAGCCCCCCGCTTCGATAGCTCCCCCTTCAATGGGTACTCTATGAAAGTTGTAATTTCACTCATTCTCTGCCTCATTTTTTACTGGTCAAGTGGCCCCATTTTGCCTGCCTGGGCGCAGCCCGTTCAAAATGTGGATACGGCGGCTTTGCCCCTGTATACCGGCCGGGGCAACTTGGCTAATGACGTTTTGTACTACATTCAGGTCGATCGCTTTGCGGATGGCAACCCAGACAATAATATTCCGCTGACGGCCTTTCCCCTGGATGAAACGGTACCGGAGACGGAGCGAGACTACAACGAAGCCAACCGCGTTTTACTCCCCTATTTATACGATCCGAGTCATCGCTATATTAATTTGTACTGGGGAGGGGATTTAGCGGGCATTACTCAGAAATTAGATTATCTTCAGGGCTTAGGTATCACGAAATTAGTCCTATCTCCCATTCAAGATGCCGCAAATGGTCTGATTTATAACCCCTGGCAAAATGGCTATCTCCACGATCGGGTTTCGCCTGAGGCTGAGCACTATGATCAATTTTATGCCCATGCTTCCGCTGGGTTTAATCGTTCCTGGACTAAAGATTGGTGGGAAATTGATGAACATTTAGGGGATGAAAACGATCGCTTTCAAGCCTTTGCTAGGTTACTGAATGAAGCCCACAAAAGAGACATTGGGATTATCTTAGAATTTAACTTAAATCACACTTCTCCCTATCGAGGATTTGATCCCTATCCTAGTTTTGATCCTGAGCAATATCAGCAATGGTTAACGGATCAAGGTGCGGTCTATAAAACGGGAGAATTGGTGGCAGAATATGTGGATTCAGAGACCAAGAAAAGTAATCCTCAAAACTGGTTTCATGAACACCTCGATATTGATTATAATCGTCCTACTCCTGAAGCGCTGGAGCAGGGTTCCGTGGATGGTTTACCCGACTTAAATCATCAAAATCCAGCGGTCTATAAATACTTACTTGGTGCCATTAAATTTTGGTTGAGTTTTAATCAGGCTGAAACCCCTATTGCTGGATTATACTTGCCCGCTATTCCCAATGTACCCCTGAACTTTTGGCAAGATTTAGAGACGATCGTTGCCGATGTTAACCCTCAGGCAATTTTAATTGCGGACTACGGGGATGGGGGATATCGTAATGAAAAAAGTATTGAGTGGTATAAAAATACAAAGAACTTTGACTTAGTTAATTATAGTTTGAGCATTGCTGCTCGTCGCTTTTTTGGTAACGATCGGGGTTGGGATGGGCGAACGGTTGTGTTGCGAGAACATGCCCTAGGGAGATCAGGCAAATACTACAACGATCGCTTGCCTCAGAAGTTTTTAAAGTTCATGCTCAACCCGAGTCAGTCCTTAGAAATTCCCCGATCGTCACTGGAAAAAGTACGGGAAGAAGAGGCCTTAGCCTGGGTTAATTTTCTGGAGGCGGCAAACCAAGCCCGCTTGTTGACCTATTATCCCAAAATGACCGAAACGGCCTATGCCAGTGCGCTGAAGTTTTTGTTTCTCAGTCCTGGGGTTCCCCTCTTGTTTTATGGCGTAGAAACAGGTTTAGCGGTTCCCTACCATATTGATCATCGCAGTCCCTTTGGGGCGGGGGGAGATCCCTTTAATGAACCGATGATGATCTGGCCCGAGGATGAGGGGTGGAGCCCGTCTTTATATCACCTAACCCAACAATTGGGACACCTGCGTCGGGATTACCCCTTACTGCGCTATGGCCAAACCCATTTTCTCTTTCCTGAGGGGTCCCATCCAGATAAAGATTTATTTATGCTGCGGGATGACGATCGCTGCCTCACGGATGAGGAAGAAGAGGAACCGGTCACGGAGTGCGCAGCAATTCTCTATGCCTATTCCACAGAAGGTGGGGACTTTCAAGTGGATTTAGCGTCCCTCACCACCCAGATCACAGATCAAGCGGATCCGGTGACCCGGATTGAAAATTTGGAGTCTCAAGAGATCCTGTCTCCGGTCAAGAAGAGTTTATCGATTCATTTAGACCCGGAGGCTTCTCAAGTCTTCACCTTAGCGATCGAAAAACAATCCTAAGCGGGCCGTTTAAGAGGAGAATCGGAAACAAAACGACCGGTCATCTGACTCTCACTGAGGTAGAATTTCCCCACTTTGTTGGGGGGGACTTCAGCACTCCCAGGTTGCTCCCTTTCGGTTTTAGGATAGCAATAGCCAGGAATTTCAGGAGTGAAGCCGTCTATGCAACCAACCAATCCTAATCAATTTACGGACAAAGCTTGGGAAGCGATCGCCCATACCCCTGATATTGCCAAACAAGCTCAGCAGCAACAAATTGAAAGTGAACATCTTTTCAAAGCCCTTTTAGAGCAAGAAGGATTAAGTAGTAGTATTTTTACGAAACTGGGGATTCCCCTGCAGCGGTTACAGGATTATACCGATGACTTTTTAACGCGCCAGCCCAAGGTGAGTGGGAGCAATAGTTCTGTTTATTTAGGGCAATCCTTGGATAAGCTTTTAGATCGATCGGAGCAGTATCGTAAACGCTTTGAGGATGATTATATTTCCATTGAACACTTGCTCCTGGGCTATGCAAAAGACGATCGTTTTGGACGAGGTTTACTCAAGGAATTGAATGTCACTGAAGAAACCTTAAAAAATACCATTATTCAAGTTCGAGGAAACCAAAAAGTGACGGATCAAAACCCTGAAGCGAAATATCAATCCTTAGAAAAATATGGACGAGATCTGACGGATTTTGCCCGTCAAGGTTTATTGGATCCGGTCATTGGACGGGATGATGAAATTCGCCGCACGATTCAAATTCTCTCCCGGCGGACTAAAAATAATCCTGTTTTAATTGGGGAACCCGGCGTGGGTAAAACTGCGATCGCAGAAGGGCTAGCCCAGCGTATTGTCAATGGTGATGTGCCGGAATCTTTGAAAGACCGCAAACTCATTGCCTTGGATATGGGGGCTCTGATTGCGGGGGCCAAATACCGGGGTGAATTTGAAGAACGGCTCAAAGCGGTGCTCAAGGAAGTCACGGATTCCGATGGCAAAATTATCCTCTTTATTGACGAAATTCATACCGTTGTGGGGGCGGGGGCCAGCCAGGGCTCTATGGATGCGGGTAATTTACTCAAACCCATGTTGGCCCGGGGTGAATTACGCTGTATTGGGGCAACCACTTTAGATGAATATCGGAAATATATTGAAAAAGATGCCGCTTTAGAACGACGCTTCCAGCAGGTCTATGTGGATCAACCGACGGTGGAAGATACGATTTCTATTTTGCGCGGGCTGAAGGATCGCTATGAAACTCACCATAACGTCAAAATTGCGGATACGGCTTTAGTGGCGGCCGCCACCTTGTCCACCCGATACATTAGCGATCGTTTTCTGCCGGATAAAGCGATCGATTTAGTCGATGAAGCTGCGGCTAAATTGAAAATGGAAAGTACTTCTAAACCCGAAGTACTTGATGAAATCGATCGGAAGATTGTGCAACTGGATATGGAGCGCCTATCCCTACAGAAAGAAAGTGATCAAGCCTCCTTAGAACGTCTCGATCGGTTACAGAAGGAATTAGCAGATTTACGGGAATCCCAATCGGGGTTGAATGCACAATGGAAAGCCGAAAAGGAAATTCTAGACAATCGCAAAAGCCTGAAAGATGAAATTGAGCGAGTCAATGTTGAAATTCAAAATGCAGAGCGAGATTACGATCTCGAAAAAGCCGCTACCCTAAAGTATGGCAAATTAACAGATCTGCAACGTCAACTTCAACTCGCTGAAGATCACTTTGAAAGTACCCAAACGACGGGACGATCGCTTCTGCGGGAAGAAGTGACGGAAGAAGATATTGCAGAGATTATTTCTAAATGGACAGGCATTCCCATCAGCAAATTGGTGGAATCAGAAATGCAGAAACTGCTCCTCTTAGAAGAAGAATTACACCAACGAGTCATTGGTCAAGACGATGCCGTGACCGCCGTTGCCGATGCCATTCAACGCTCTCGGGCGGGTTTAGCTGACCCCAATCGACCCACCGCCAGCTTTATTTTCCTGGGGCCAACGGGGGTGGGTAAAACGGAATTAGCCAAAGCCTTAGCCGCCTATTTATTTGACACCGAAGATGCGATGGTGCGCATTGACATGTCGGAATATATGGAAAAACATTCCGTCTCTCGCTTGATTGGTGCGCCGCCGGGGTATGTGGGCTATGACGAAGGGGGACAACTGACAGAATCCGTGCGTCGTCGGCCCTATGCAGTGATTTTATTTGATGAAATTGAAAAAGCACATCCCGATGTGTTTAACATCATGTTGCAAATTTTGGATGACGGTCGCGTGACCGATGCCCAAGGGCATACGGTGGACTTTAAAAATAGCATCATCATCATGACCAGTAATATTGGCTCCTCCTATATTTTGGATGTGGCGGGAGACGATGGGCGGTATGAAGAAATGCGCACACGGGTGATGGATTCTATGCGATCCAATTTCCGCCCTGAATTTTTGAATCGGATTGATGAAATTATTATTTTCCATAGTTTACAACGCCATCAACTCCGTCACATTGTCCGCATTCAAAGCCAGCGACTGGCCGATCGTTTAGCGGATCGCAAAATTAGCCTACAACTTTCTGATGAAGCGATCGATTTCTTGGCGGAAGTGGGCTACGACCCTGTTTATGGTGCTCGTCCCCTCAAACGATCGTTACAGCGTGAGTTAGAAACCCCGATCGCCAAAGCTATTTTACGGGGTGATTTTCAAACAGGTAGCACGATCGTTGTTGCCGTAGAAAATGAACGATTAAGTCTCAAAACAGGACAAACGATTAAGGCTTAATAGACTCAATACAGCAGTCCTCAGTCCTCAATCAGTGTTCAGGACTGGACTGCTGAAACGCTGAAACTGTTGTGTGGTGTGGTGTGCCTTCTATCATTGCTGAAGGGATTGATGTGCCAAGTGCTTGAGAATCGCTAAAACCTGGGCAAGTTCATTACCCGGATTAAAGAGAGAAAAGAGTCGGGATGTTGCATATTGGCTCAGGCGCGATGTCTCAGTTTCCCTCTGTTGGGTTTTGAGAAACATAAACTCTGTGCCGTTGGTCATGAGACCAAAAGTAGCACGATCGGCTTGAGGATTTCCGAGCATGTATGCCAAGGTCTGAGGTAGAGCGCGGCTCACTGAAAAATCACTCCGTTTGGATTCAATGACCACTAACCACAATGAATCCCTGACGACTAGTACATCAATACGTCCTCGAATGCAGCGATCTTCGTCTTCGAGTTCAATTTCAATACTGGTTTCGGTGGTAATCCGAAAGGGACGGCGGTAGAGACCGGCTAGATCCAACAAAGGTGCAAGCACGACCATTTTCACGCTATTTTCTAGAGCTGGTGGCTCTTCCAGTAGATCGAGAAAATTTGCCTGCACGCGATCGAGGTAGGTCTGCTCAATTTCACTGCAGGGTGTAGCCTCAATCTGCCATTCTGGAAAAAACTGGACACTGGAAGCTGCCTGCAGGTTCAGAGACTGCTTGAGCGATCGTAAAGTGACCTCGGACGCAGGAAGAGTTTGGGGCATGCAATGGCGCAGGATAGAGAGGTGACTTCATTGTATCCAAGGCCTTCAAGGGAGCGACGGAACTTAGGGAAACAATCTCGTTAACGATCCTACAAAGCAGGGCTTAGACCCGTAATCGAGTTAGAGTGGATCTGCTGCTCTGGTGCGAAGGTATGGATGAGGATCGGCTCAAAGCCTATGTGAGTGTGATTGAACAGTTATTAGCCTGTCCCCAAGGGCAGGAAATGGCGTTGTTACAGCGCCATCCAGATTTGCTGGATCAGGAGTTCCTAACGGTGATGGGTCAGGTGGCGCAAATGCTGCGCCAACAAGGGAAACCCAATGCAGACTGGTTAGACCGGGTGGCCCAAGGTCTGATGATGTTTATTGCCGATGAGCCGATCGCCCCAGACCATTCCCTAGCCTTTTTTCAACAAACGTTACAAGTCATTGTGAGTGCGGAGGGCAACCCCCAGCGGGTCTATCCCTGGTTAGAGAAACACTTGTCCTCTCTCAATCTGGATCTGTTAGAGGTGATGTCCTTGCTGGAAAAACAAGTCCAGGACTCTGGGCAGCGAGAGGAGCAACGGATGTTTGCAGTAGCCCTTGGAGTCTTTGCGAATCTCTTGCTAGAGTTTCCCCTGGGCGATCGGTCTGTGAAATTGCAGTGTGCCCGTTTAGGTTATGAGATTGCAGGTGGATTATTTCAATCCTTGCAGGAACTTCAACTCTCGACGGCGGCTCAGGAAAGCCTGACGGAGGTTACGAAGGAACTCCAAACGTTGCAGTCCTTAAATTAATCAAAAAGGGCTACCAGAGAGGCGAAAGGAGCCATATTTTTGAAAACATATTATTGGTTTTGTAAGGATTAAGCTGTTGCTTGAAGAGACTGCTGTAACACTAGGGCCGGCTTGACAATATCAATACCTGCATTGGTGATCACCTCTTCTTCGCCCTCGGCACATTCATAAACCATGTAAGTCCAAATACCGGGCTGACCAGCCTCCACAATTTCCGATTCATAGAAAGTGGTGGTGCCATCAGCTTCGCATGTGTAATAGGCAGAATAAACATCTTCCCATTCAAGATCATTTTCTTTGATCACATTATTTACTTCCGCGAGCACACCAGAAATATGGTGAGGCTGGGTCTCCACCTGTACCAAGCGTTCTTTAGACCAAATGAAATTATGCAGATCAATAGCCATAATGGGACTCCATAAAGTCATAAAAGTGTTGTGACGACTTAAACTTTAGTCACTGAATCGCAGTTTAAAATAACCCTTTACAGATGTCAACAGTTTCTTCTGTTGATTTTATTTTTTAATGATTTCAGATTTTTATGTAAAGAAGTTTGTGGTTCTATTAGAGTATATGAGTAGCATATTGCAGCCGCTGCAGATGCTATACTCAGTAAAGTGGCCATACCTGAACGGCAGATATTGACAGTTTAAACTGTTTGATTTATCGTCGTAGCATGAGCACTTTACTTGAACTCTCCCAGAGCGATCGCCGGTGGGACATAGAAACCTTTGTTGAGGTGGGCAATAGATTGTTGCCTCAGTTTCTCGCGGAAGATAAGGCTGTTAATCAGCGATCGCTAGAACCGGTAAATCCCCGTTTAATCCGCTTTTATACCTCCAAGGGGGTGTTAGATCGACCGGAAAAAGAAGGGCGGGAAGCTCGGTACCTCTACCGCCATCTTTTACAACTGCTGTTGACCCGTCGTTTACTGAGCGAAGGGTATAGTCTTGCAGCGATCGCACCAATTATTGAAGAGAAACATAATAGAGAATTGGAAAGCTTATTGCAGGGAGGAATTCAGATTACCGTAGAAACCCGTAACCCAGCCCTCACTTTTTTGCACCGAGTAAAGTCCCAACAACATCGCAAGCCCAGTTTTCCCCAGACTCCAGACTCAGATCTCTCAACGTTTAATGCCCCTGCCAAGAAAACCCTCTCTAACTCGACCGATGCACCCGAAGTGTCCCAGTGGAAGCGAATTCAAATTTTGCCAGGCTTAGAATTAAATATTCGTCAAGATTTTATGCCACCAGCCACCGCCCAGGAACTTGAAAATTTGCGACAGTTAATGATCCATAAATTAGAATGCATTTTCCTGTCACGTTAGTTTTTCAGTGAATATCTATTGATAGATGAGGATGGAGTACAAAAAATAGTATTTTAGTGTATATTATTTTTTGAATGGCTATATAAGCTAGCTATATTCAGATAAAAATTTAAAGGATATATTTGAAATGGCACTTAAAGATCTTGGAGCAAGTCCCCTTCTCAACTTAGTTCATAAATTAGCAGGGGGTTTTTCCCGGAGCAAAGTTGCGGAACCGGCTCAAAAAAATTTACCAGAAGAGTTGAGCAATATTTTGCATCAACAGATTGCTTCAATGACCGGCACTGAAAATTTCAAGGTTCTCTCCCACTACATTCAGCAGGAACCTTTTCGCCTCCATGGTCAGTTTGTCGTTCTTGATAAAGATGGAAACGTCATTTGTGACTATGAAATGAACAGCAAGCGTCTCACCTATCGGATGAGTGAGGATCAGAGTAAAGCGGCCTATTATCTCCAAAAATATGGGAAGCAAACCGGAACTGCTCCAGTGGCTCGTCCCATGGAGGATCTCGTTCCTGGTGTTGTGCTTGGGGGTAAGTACCGCATTGAATCCAAATTGGGGGAAGGTGGATTTGGCGCTACTTTTATTGTCAGTGATGAAAGTAAAAAGATCCGTAATACTTACGTCGCCAAGCTACAAAAACTCACGGGCGATCCTGCGGAAGATCAAGGATTAATCGAACGTTTTGAACGGGAGGCCACAGCCCTGCAACAGGTGGGCAGTAGCCATGGTCAGGTTCCTACTCTCTTTGATTATTTTGATGAACAGGGAAATTTCTTCCTAATTCAAGAACAGGTGAAGGGCCCATCGTTGCAATCAGTGTTTTTGGAAGGTGCGCGGCAAGGGCATCTGATGTCCAATGCCTATGCGATGAAGCTCACCATGGAGATTTTGGAAGTGGTGCAGTACATCCATAATCAAGGCATAATTCACCGTGACATCAAACCGGACAATATTATTTTGCGGGCAGGGGATGACAAACCCGTCTTAATCGACTTCGGCTTGATCAAGCAAACGAAAACAGGCGTGGAACTCAAAACTGGTACCATGGCTGGAACACCAGGCTATATGCCCCTAGAACAGCAAATGGGTAAGGCACTCTTCCAAAGTGATTTGTTTGCGGTGGGGATGGTGTTCCTCCTCTTTACCACGGGTCGCCCGCCCCACAGTCTGGAACCAGATTTTAATACCATGAGTTTTGAGCTTAGCTGGGCAGAGGATTATTTGCCCCAACCTTTGTTGGAATGGGTAAAAGTGGCAACGGGGCTACGTCCCCAGGATCGCTTTGGTAGTGCCACCGAGATGCGTCAAGCTCTGATCGATATTCGGGATCATGCTTTGCGGGTTGAAGGTTTTGAAAAAGCTTGGGAAATTCTTCAGGATGGTTCGGAAATTTCTGATTCGGATAAGCGAGGTCGCTCTACCCATGTGGATCTCGATGCGATCCAGACCACGGGAAGCTTTCAGTCGTTGCCGTCCCAGTTGGGAGAAATCATTACCACGCAAAAGGAGCTGGATGCTTTTAATGCCTTAAAACGGGTGCTCGAACGGGCTGGCCGTGATGGTCAGCTTTTGGAGATGCATGATCAACCAGATTTTTGCGATATTCACTATCGTGGCCATCAGGATCAACTGATTGTACGGCTGTACTTTAATGATGAAGATAACCTTGCTTTTGCTGTGGTCAATGGTGATGGTACAGAAAACCGTTATGCCATTAGTACGTTGCGAGGAATTTCACCAAAATCCCCGGAGGTTATTGCTCGTCTCGAAGCGGTGGAAACAGCCCTCGGCATCACCCAAGGCTCTGCTCCCAAAAAACCGGATGATGAATATGTGCCGGAGAATGATGAGGATCTGGTGATTCAGGAATTTCGCCCAGCGATCGTTCAGCAATTAACCCAAATGTATGGGCCGGATTTCGAGCTTTTATCCCTCCACGTCGAAGACGAACCGTTCCGGATTTATGGGCAGTTCTCCGGGAAAGATCACACCGCAAATTTAGTATTTGACTATGAAGTGAAACATAATGCTCAGGGGCAGCTAGGGATGAGCTATCGCATGAATCCTGATTGTTTAGCCCAGCAACAGGCCGCCGAAAAAGCCCAAAAGCAAAAAGAGGATGAGTTAGCTCAGCAAGGAGTTTACACGGTGGAATGGCTTCAGCGCAATTTTGATTCTTTTTCAGAAGCAAAAGACCATTTTGGAATTCGTGCTAAGAGTTGGCAAAAACTTGCTGATGCTTTAGCCGCACAAAAGCAAGGTTAAACTTGCACCTTGGCAGTGGAGTTGCCTATCCTCTTTATGGTGTCCAGAGCCTTCACTGCACCACATTCATATTCCTGAGAAATCATTATTTAAGCCCATGAACATTTGGAAAATTGCGCCCGGGGAAAACGCCTATCAGTGGGAAGAATGTCGAGACCATGGTTTTATCGGCATTGGTTGGGATGATCTTGGTTATATTCGGGGTGTGTCTTGGGAAGAGTTTGTTCACCGCTGCCAAGATGCCTATGGTCTTGCCGAAGAGTCCCTCAAAAATCAGGGTGTTTATCAAGTCTGGCGATTTGTCCATGAGATCAAAATTGGCGATCGAATCATTGCCAACCGAGGAACCCGACGCATTGTTGGTATCGGAACTATTACAGGTGAATTATTTTGGGTCACAGATGGTACAAACCGCCATAGACTCACAGTTCAATGGACGGATACTCAGGAATATGCGGTAGATGAACCTGGCTGGCGTAAAACTTTGATTCCACTGAGTGATGAGAAGTTTCAAGAGCTATGGCAAAGTCAGGGTAACATCTGGAAAGTGGCACCTGGAGAAAATGCTTCACAGTGGGCCGAATGCCAAGCCAAAAAATTTATTGGTATTGGATGGGATGATATGGGTGATATTCGTGGTTTGAGCTGGGATGATTTTGCCGAAAGAGCCAGGCAAACCTATGGCTTACAAGATAAACAAATTAAGACCCATGGTGTCTACCAAATTTGGAAATTTGTCAATGAAATCAAACCCGGCGATCAAATTATTGCCAATCAAGGCACCCAAAAGATTTTTGGTATTGGTACGGTCACGGGTGAAAGCTTTTGGGTAGAAGATAGTTCACTACGCCATCGTTTACCGGTGAGATGGGAGCAGACTGAACCCATTGAAATTGATGAACCAAGTTGGGTGAAAACTTTAGTGGCTTTAAGCCCAGAAAAATTACATCAAATTCTTTCTAAAAAAGGGATAAAATCTTAGTAGTTGATCTTAGTTTCTCTGTGCTTTTCTATTTTCATTTGGAGTTTCTAAAATGTTTCAAGAACCTTTAAATGCCGAATTTGCTCTCACTCAATTGGAAGCGCTCTGTAATGATGAAGATGTGTGGTCTTCAGATAGTTTTAATCAATACATAGGTAAAAGTGAACGAGGTGATTATGAAGAGTCTCCCAGCAAATATTGGCCATACTTCCTTGATATTTTAGCTTCTTCCAATTGGCAATCTGTAGAAGAATTTTTTAAATTCTATGAGTCGGTCGGCTATGAACTATTAAATAGTCTGTCCGAAGAAGATATTCCATCTCTTTTTGGGAAAGACCTCGATGAGTATATTGTGAATCTTACCGACTATGGTTTTAAGACTCTATATAAGAGAGCATATGAATTCATGAAAGATCATCCACAAATGGCAAAAAGGGAGATAACTATTCCTGAATTTGCTTGCGATGGTGGCTGTGATACTAATCAACCTTTAATTTCTTTAATTCCATGTGCTATCGCCTACGCTCTCCCTACCTTTGATGACACTTGGCCTCTTTTTCAAACTTTAGGGAATACTCCACATACATCCTTTGATGAAGCAGATATCGAATATTGGCGTGATATTATTAATTACTTTGGGTTACGTCAAATTGATATAACTAATGGTGACTTCTCGGGAAGAATTTATCAACCTAAAATCTTAAAAGAACTATTCCGCATGAATTTCACTGGTTCAATTTATAGCCTTATCACGATCAAAGGTTTTTTAAACAATGACTATACCCCTCCTGAAATTATTGCTGCTATTGCTCTTGCCGCTACTTATGACTATGAAAGATTAGAAGATTTCGACTTGGAATACGTGGCAGATGACTATGAAAGATTAGTAGAGGATGAATTTATTGATGATATTTGTGATTGGACTTTACTAGAAATGGCAGAAGAGTGGGATGATGACGATAGAATTCATCTGTGCAAGGGATTGTTTACGGATAGAGGCATTCTTAATCACCCAAATTGTACAGAAGAAATTCGTAATATTATTGAAGACTATCTCGCTAAACAAGAAGATGAATAATAATCTTTTGTGTTTTAGCAAGTTCGGGAGTGATCTGAAAACCATGCTTGGATCGGCTGGAACAACTTATGTATCGTTCCAAAAATCCTGATTTACACAAAAATCCGATCACTCCTGGATTAAAACTTTAGTGGCTTTAAGCCCAGAAAAATTACATCAAATTCTTTCTAAAAAAGGGATAAAATCTTAGTAGTTGATCTTAGTTTCTCTGTGCTTTTCTATTTTCATTTGGAGTTTCTAAAATGTTTCAAGAACCTTTAACTGCTGAATTCGCTCTCACTCAATTAAGAGATCTCTGTGAAGCAACAGATAATGAAGACGAAGACTTCGATCACATGGGTGAAATTGAGAAATTTATAACTTTAGTCTCAAGATCAGAATGGCAATCTCCAAAAGAATTTTTCAATTTCTATAAATCAGTGGGGTATGAACTATTTACAACCGCTTCAGGCTCAGAAGAGGGAGAAGCTAACCTGTTTGGTGTACAAGTCAATGTTTATCATTGGATACATACTAAAGAAGGTTTTTTTGCCCTATATGAAAGGGCTTATAAATTTATAGAGCAAGATAACGAGAATAAACAATATGCGTGGGAAAAAGTTCCTGTTCCTCAAACTTGGTACTCAAATTCAGGAGAAATTGATAGACTTATTGACTTAATTCCTGCTACTGCTGCATACACTTGGGATAGTGCATATTATGCCACTTGGGGAGATAATGGTTACAATCAATTGCAAACCCAATTTTTCTGTGATATAGTCCTTTTCTTTGGTAATGCTTATGTGGATAGTGGTCTAGAACATGTTGCTGCATTACAGATTGCACAACACTCAACAAAAGTAGAAATTTTAGACTCTTTATTTGAACCAATAGGTAGAACTTGGTATGACCTAGAATTTTTAGAGAATGTTTGTATAAATCCAGTGACTTCTAGTGCGCTTATTCAGGCAATCTCTCTTGCTATTATTGGTAACTTTGATCAATTAGAGAGTGAGTATAGCCATATTTACGAAACTGATGCTCTCCAGGAAGCTGTACAAGATTCGGATGATGACGAAAAAACATCACTTTGTGAGAAAATCCTTGAGCATGCTAACTGCACTGATGATATTCGTGAAGCCATTGAAGACTATCTCGCTAAACAAGAAGATTAATAATAATCTTTTGTGTTTTAGCAAGTTCCAAAATTTATTTATTTCTGAAACAAATTATGTCTATCGAAGCAATCCAGAAGAATCTAGCCAATATTTTCAATTTAGCTGCTTATCAGTTTAAAATTCCCACTTATCAGCGTCCTTATGCCTGGAAAGAAGAGCAAGCATCAGATTTGATTAATGATATTATTTCCGCATTTCCCTATGGCGATGGAAATCCTCAAGAGTATTTCTTGGGTAGCATTGTTCTAATTAAGCCTGAAGCTCATGAACCACATTCAGAAGTTGTAGATGGACAACAACGATTGACTTCTCTAACTCTACTGTTTTCTGTTCTTAGATATTTGTTGCCGTCTGAAATGACGGCTCAAAAGACACAAATGACGACTCTCTTGGCAACACAAGATATAATTAATGATCAAGATCTAATTGGTTTAAAACTAAGAGAGCAAGATGAAAAGTTTTTTAGTGAATATGTTAGAGATTTAGATGGAATGGAAGTTCTCTTATCTAAAGATACTGACTTCAAAACGGATAGCCAAAAACTATTTCAAAAGAATGCAAAATTATTTATTCATGAAATCCAAAAACAATGCCCTCAAAATGTTCAATTAAAAGATTGGGTCATTCATATATATAAGAATATACTCAAGTATTGTTATCTAGTCGTTGTGTCAACTCAAGACTTTGATACTGCATATCGTATTTTCTCAACGCTCAATACTCGTGGTTTAGACCTTGACTCTTGTGACATTATCAAAGCTGAAGTTCTTGGAGCAATTAAAGACTATCAAAAACGAGAACAATATCGCAAGATTTGGGACGGTGAAGAAAGTGATTTAGGTCGTGAAAACTTTAATATGCTTTTTACTCACATTCATCGTGTTAAATTACGAGAAAGACCTCGAAAGAACATTGTCTCTGAATATAGAGAACGCATTAAGCCTATTGAATCACCTGAACAGTTTGTCGATGAAGATTTAAAACCCTACTCTGATCAGTTTGAAATTATCAACCGATGCTTATTTAGTGCAGACAATAAAGATCTAGAGAAAAAAATCAATCAACTCTTTGCCTGGCTAGACCGTATTGATAATTCTGACTGGATTCCGCCCGCTATACACTTTTTGGTCAAGTATCCTAATCAAGCTAAGGATATTTATGCCTTTTTTGAAGCTTTAGAACGTCTCGCCGCAAGCTTGATGATTCTCCGGCGTAATATTAATGAGAGATCTCAAACTTATAAACTAGTTTTAGAAGCCACTGATCACAGCTTAGACAAAGCGATTGAAGCAGCAAATAACGCGGTTACAGAGGCAGATAAGAAAGATATCATTAAGATCTTAAATGGTGAACTATATTTATCTTCTCAAATCCGAAAATATGTTTTGCTCCGACTCGATTCTAAGTTAGCTGATGGTAACTTCAGTCCTAGTTTTGATGTTAAGCAGATTACTATTGAACATGTCTTACCTCAAAATCCCAAAGATGGTTGCTGGGAAAATTGGTCATATGAAGAGCATCAAAAATGGGTACATCGTTTGGGTAATCTTGTCCTCCTCCCCAAAAAGAAAAATTCAGAGGCTCAAAACTACTCCTTTAAAGATAAAAAAGAAAAATACTTTTCTTCTAATACAGTTACATTTCCCATTACTACTCGGGTTCTAAAGACAGATGATTGGACGACAAGTATTGTTGAAGCTAATCAAAAAGAGTATTTAGGTATTTTAAAACAGATTTGGGCATTATCTTAAGTCCCTTTGATCTGAGATTTATGGCTTCGATTTACTACTTACAAAACCAAGATTTAACTAATTCAAAAGATGACTGAAACTCTACAATTGAGCGAAATCTGTGAACAGGTTTATGGAGAACCCACTGCCCTTCTCCATTGGCATAGCGAAGATAGCGACGATAAATTAGAAGTCAAGATTCTCTTTCGGGAGAAACGTCGCAATTGGTATATGGAGATGGTGATTACTCAACCCAAAAATTCTAAAAAGGGTTTTTCGAGTCATCGTGTATCTCCTCTTTTTTTGCCACTTCTTGACTCTAAAGAAACTCAATGGGCGGATTTGACAAAAGAAGCCACAGAAGAAGATATTGAAGCGATCGATCAACTCTTTATTCTTGCTTATCAACTTAGCGATACCAATATTGCTTTTGCTGGAGCCGATGTGGTGGGGGAAGATGTGGCTGAGGCAGCTTTGGAAAGCTTTGGTTTTTATGTACCCGATGAAACGCTATTGCCTGTGTTTATTTGGTGGAATCTGGATTATCAGCTAAAGTTAATTGCCTATTTTAAACATCCCGATCGCTTTGCCGGAGAGATTATGATTCAAGACGATAACACGAACGAATCCGAAGTTTATCCTTCTTTAAAAAAATCGGTAGCTCGACTGCAACAAAAAATTACCTACTATCAAGAAGAAGGCTGATACCCAACCTCACCGTAAATTCATACAATCCATACAGCAATCTTTACTCGATTGCTTCGAGTCCGTCCCTAGTGAGAGACTTAATCCAGTCCCAAAAAGCTCGATCGCTGGTGTTTCTTCAAAGCGATCGTTGTTTCCGGGGCCGCATCCAGCGCCTGAGGTTAAAGGACTTTAATCAATCTCTAAACGATAGGGTAAACGCATATAAATTTGGCGAGGATCGCTAAATTCTAAGAGCGTTTCCCAGTCCGCTTGCATATTTTCCACCATCTCCGCCACCGGAGGAGAGAGCTTGCGAGATGGATCATCCTGACTTAACCATCCCTGTAACAACTGTTGAGGGGAAAGCAGCGAGAGTTCCAGATCCCCAAAGAGACGATCGATAATTTCTTCTTCAAAGGTGGGGATATAGGGATACTCTGCGATGTACCAGTCCCCCTCTGCTAAGTTGGCCGCCGCTGCAGCACGATCGATAGCGGTCTGTAAGCCACCTAATTCGTCCACTAAGTTGACTTTTTGAGCGGCAATGCCGGACCAAACCCGTCCTTGGGCAATTTCATTGACTTTGCTAGCGGGTAAATTGCGACCCTCCGCCACTAGATCAATAAAGTCGGTATAGAACTGATCCACAAACTTTTGCAACAAGGCCATTTCTGAAGCAGAGCGGGGACGAGCGATCGTATAAAGGTTAGCGTAGGGCCCGGTGGTGACGCTGTCCCAGGTCACGCCATTATCATTGGCTAGCTTTTGGGCATTGGGCAGTAACCCATACACCCCAATGGAGCCGGTAATAGTATTGGCTTCCGCCACGATCGTTTGGGCGGGTGCCGCAATCATATACCCACCGGAGGCGGCCATATCGCCCATGGAGACAATCACCGGCTTCACCGCTTGGAGTAGGGCCACTTCCCGTTCAATTAAGTGGGAAGCGGTTGCACTGCCTCCGGGACTGTTAATCCGTAGGACTACGGCTTTGACCTGCTCATCCTCACGTAAATCCTGCAGTACTGAGACATACTCATCACTGCCAATGACCCCTAACCCGCCTTCGCCGGAGATAATTGTCCCCTCTGCGTAGAGCAGGGCAATTTCATTCTCTGCCCCTTCCCCCTCACCTTCCAAACGACTGCTGTACTCCGCAATGCCAATGTGGGGAAAAGCCTCTTCCTCCGGCAGACGGGCTTCCAGTACAGCGTCTACAGGATCTTCTTCCGCTGCGACTTCAGTTTCAGGTTCTGGGGATTGTTCCGCTTCTGGCGTGGCATTGTTTTCCGGTTGAGGCTCCGTTGACTCTGGATTGGGAGAGGCAGCGGCATCTTCCGATAACTGTTTCAGGGTTTCCTGGACTTCATCCCAATGTTGAACTTTATCCACTAAGCCTTGTTCCTGGGCACTGGCGGGGGTGAGAATCCCCTGCTGCTGGCTGAGGGTTTGCAAGGTAGCGGGTTTCACGCCCCGATCGCTGGCCACGCTGCTCAGGAGGTCACTCCAGAGATCCCCGAGGAGGGCTTGTAATTGTTCGCGGTTGGCTGCACTAAATTTCTCTTCGGTGTAGGGTTCCACTGCGGATTTATATTTACCTACCCGCACCACTTGCATCCCAACCCCATATTTTTCTAAGGCTCCGCCGTAAAATTGCACCTCTGCCCGAAAGCCATCTAAGGATAAGCTTCCCACTGGATTAACCACGATCGTATCGGCAGCGGAAGCTAAATAGTAACTGCCTTCAAACCAATCCACCCCATAGGCCAAAATCGGTTTGCCGGAGGTCTTAAAATCTTCGAGGGCTTGGCGAATTTCCTTGATATTGCTCAAGCCTGCCCCCACATACCCCCGCTCTCCATTTAAGTACAACGCTTTAATTTGATCGTCGGTTTTAGCTGCTTTCAGGGTATTCAATAACGATCGCAAAGAGATATTCCAGGGCTCATCGAGGGAGACAAAACTATCATTTTGCTGGGGACGATCGCTCACAAAGAGGGACAGATCGTAGACCAAAATCGAGTTTTCTTCGAGTTTTTGGGTGGTCTCTTCCAGCTTGGAACCTACCCCAAATACCGTGAGTACCGCCACTCCAGCCCCTAAAACACTAAAGAGGATTAAACCCACAAAAACAGCCACAACAGTCTTAATAAAGTCCTTCATGATGAACCCCTTTTAGGTGTTAAGTAGTGGTGGTAATCAAGCTTTTGGCATCAAATGCGGTTCAACAGTTCTCCAGCCATGACTAGAACAAAGCGGCGGAAACCGTTGCACGTCATCTAGAGCGGGAACATCCTCCTGATCAGTCTGCGGATCCTCCCCAGTGGAAATAGTCAAACGATCGATCTAGCGCTTCAAGGCGGTTTCTAGGGTGTTGTAACTCCAATATACCCACAAAAGTTAGGAGAGCTTTCTCCCCTATTCAAACTCTCCGTATAATCTTCACCGTATAATGACCTTGACCAACCGAGCCTGATCTCAGGTCGGAGACGATCGTCTCTGGCGGTGAGGTTTTCGTGTTGGCCGTCCTAGCCCTATTTCCCCTGCTCCTATGGCGTTGCCCACTGTCCGCTGGAATCCCTGGAACTTTTTTTGGCCCCACACGGGGAAGCCGACACGCCTCTCAATGGGGTTTGCCTTCGCCTTAAAGGGGATCCTCTTAGGGGCGATCGTTCTGGGGTTGAGTGGTTGTTGGCTTATTCCCGAACGGGCATTGAAGGCGGTTTTCCAAATTACAACGGATCAACATCCGAATTCGGCGCTCTTTATTTCCGATCAGGCCCCGGCGGTCTTAACCCTGCAGGTCAACCCCGATCGCTTAGAACCCCCAGCACTACTCTCGGGACTCGCCAGTAAAGTGCCGTTGAGCCAAGGATTAGCAGAGCTAAAAAATGGCTTGGTGGAAAATTTGGGGCTCAAGTACGACCTAGATATTCAACCCTGGTTAGGTTCAGAACTGAGTCTGGCCCTGACGGATGGGGATCTCGATCGCAATCCGGAAAATGGGCTTCAACCGGGCTATCTCCTCGCCCTCGCCGTGCAGGACGGTACGGCGGCCCGTCAATTTTTACAACGCTTCTGGCAAACCCGAGCCGTCAGCGGCCAGCCCATTGCCCAGGAAACCTTTAAGGGAGCTACCTTAATTTACGATCGCCGCTCCGACTCCCGGCCCTCTAACCCCGTCCCCGTGGCCAGTGCCCTAGTGGGGGATTACTTTCTTCTCTTTGCCAATGATCCCCAAGTGCTCCGCAGTGCCCTGACCACCGCTCAG
This sequence comes from Prochlorotrichaceae cyanobacterium, assembly GCA_049455215.1. Lineage (GTDB taxonomy): Bacteria > Cyanobacteriota > Cyanobacteriia > Prochlorotrichales > Prochlorotrichaceae > JBEAPM01. The sequence continues at coordinate 2,284 of JBMTZC010000010.1, read as the reverse complement.
GTTCCAGAACTCAGCCTAGCCTTCAATCCCGCCTACCAACGGGCCCTCAACGACCTTTCGGAACCTCGTCTGGGTCTCGGAGTGCTAAACCTGTCTAGCCTTTGGGTCAATTTGCAACAGCAACCCTTTACCCGCAAAGTGGTGGATCGCATGGCGGTTCCCCCGCCGGCCGAACTCCTCGTTTCCCTGATTCCCACCCGTTCCGGTCTCAAAGTTGAATCGGCCCTGGCCTCCAGATTGCCCGCCGACACCCTCCCTCCCAGCTTTGCCACCCTACCCGATGCTACCTTGCCCATTCTCAAGCTCTTGCCCCCCGACACTTTACTGATGGCCACCGGCGGAGAATTGCAACAACTCTGGGCCGAGGTGGAAGGCCTCGCCGCGAAGGTGGGTTGGGTCAAAGCCCTGTTTGAACCCTTTCAGGAACACTTCAGCACCCCTAGAGATGCGGAGGGTACCCCGCTCCTCGACCTTGTGCTGAGCGGATTTCAGGGGAACTATGCCGCCGCGCTCGTGCCCAATGCTGAAACCCCAACGGCCCGAGACTGGATTGTTGCAGTGGATCGCACCGCCTTTGGGGCACCGGAAACCTTGATGGCTTTAGATCAACTGGCGGAGGATCGCCACTATGAAGTGACCCAAATAGACTTTCGGGAACAAACCGTAACCACCTGGAGCAAGCTTCGGGCTAGCGAAGGATCCACCTCCCCCCTCGTGGAAGCCCGTTTGGGAGGGGTGCATACTGCCATCGATCGCTACGAAGTTTTTGCCCCCAACCTCGCCACCTTAGCCAGTACCCTTGATGCCTGGAACGGTCGATCCTTAGTGAATACCGCCTCTTTCCAAAACGTGATCGCCCCCCTAGCCGCCGGAGGTTACAACTATTTATATCTCAACTGGCCGGAAAGCCGTGCCGGGCTAGAAGCACGATTTCCCAGTCTCAAACTCTTAGAATTTGCCGGTTATGCCCTTTTCCATACCTTAGATAGCGTTGTCTTGCGCAGTAATCCCGCAGTTCAGGATCAGCAAGGTTATCGTATCGATCGGGCAACGATCGCCCTCAACTTAGTGGGGGGCGATTTGTAAGTCTCTGAGATCAGCGTGGATTTTAAACGCTGGAGATCCGTTCGTAAGATATGATTAGAAACATTAAGAAAATCTCTGGGTGAGTCCCTGTTCCGATGGACAAGGGGCTAACTGTGCTCAGAATATATTTTTTTCAGCAGAGGAGGAATACGATATGGCCGGTGGTTCCACTGGTGAGCGTCCGTTTTCAGATATTGTGACCAGTATCCGCTACTGGGTTATTCACAGTATTACCATCCCCGCCCTGTTCATTGCAGGCTGGTTGTTCGTGAGCACTGGTTTAGCTTACGATGCATTTGGTACCCCTCGTCCCAATGAGTACTATTCCCAGACTCGGGTCGAAGCCCCCATCATTTCCGATCGCTATGAAGCGAGTAATGAAATTAAACAGTTTCTTGCGGAATAACTTTCTTTCCCGGATCACCTTGGATCATCTTCTAGGAGGCTTTCTGCTGAAAGCGAAAAAATTTAATGGAAGAGTGCGGCGCTCTGCGTCGCACTCTTCCGCCTTAAGTTGCCAGCCTTCTAGGATGACATTGTGTATGGGGGGTGGGTTATGGCTCACTCCGCCTACCCATACGAAGCCTCTTTTTATTGCTCTCTACGTTTGAGATACATCATGACAGGTCAAAATCCGAATCAACCCATTTCTTATCCCATTTTCACAGTACGGTGGCTGGCCGTGCATACCCTAGGCGTTCCCACGGTCTTCTTCTTGGGGGCCATTGCTGCGATGCAGTTTATCCAGCGCTAAGACTAGCTCGGATAAATCTCTCCTAAACTTCACCTAAGTTAATGATCCTTTAATTAGAGGTTTAATATGCCCTCCAGAACACCAAACCCCAATAAGCAGGCAGTGGAACTGAACCGCACATCCCTTTTCTTGGGACTGCTGTTGGTTTTTGTTCTCGGTATTCTCTTTTCAAGCTACTTTTTCAACTAACGTTCACATTGCAATTTTTTTGGAGGTTTTCCTATGTCTGAAGCAAGAATTCCCCTCTGGGTCGTGGGAACGATCGCTGGAATTGGGGTACTGACGGTGGTCGGTATCTTTTTCTATGGTTCCTACGTTGGCGTTGGCTCTGGTCTCTAAGTCCAGTGCAGCATTAATATTGCGGGATTAATCACCCCTTTGTAGACCTTCTTTCTGATCTGTCAGACTGGAGGTCTTCTGCTTTATGAGAGCTTCCACTGGATC